>JBPCQX010000138.1:0-3329 GCA_050997675.1 Solirubrobacteraceae bacterium | reverse complement strand
GATTCACCACGAACGGCCGGGGCTCGCAAGCACTCCAGCTACGCTGCCGCGACCGGAAGGCCGTCCTCGAGCGACTTATGCCCAGCAAGCCGACACTCAAGCTCACCGCCCAGCGTGGGCTGCGGCGTCTGTTCGAACTCGGGCAGCGCGCGGGATTTGACCTTCTCCCCAGTCACTTCTACTCAGAGATCCCGGCGATCGCCGAACTGCGCGCGCAGAGCCGATGGCGGCGGCCTCGCGACCTGAGCGCGATCAGCGGGTCAGACGTGGAATCGCAGCTGTCGTTCTTGCATGGCTGCTGTCCGCCGGCGATCCTGGCGCGAATGCCGCCATCGCTATATGACGACGCCTGCGCCGAAAACGGCGCAGTGGGGTTCGGGCCGATCGAGGCCCAGGTCCTCTACTGCTTCATCGCCAGCCGGAGACCTCGCCGCGTCGTCCAGATCGGCTGCGGGGTATCCACCGCAGTGATTCTCAAAGCCGGCCGAGACTTCGGTCACGAGATGCAGCTCACGTGTGTCGATCCGTATCCGACCAGCTACCTGTCTGAGGCCGCGTCCGGGCGCATCGAGCTGATTGCGCGCAAGGCCCAGGATGTGGGATTGCAGCGGCTGACAGAGCTCGACTCCGGCGACCTGTTGTTCGTGGATTCCACGCACACCGTCAAGCCGGGCAGCGAGGTGAACCGAATCGTGCTCGAGGTGCTTCCATGCCTCGCCCCAGGCGTTTATATCCATTTTCACGACGTGCTCTTTCCGTACGACTACTCCCCCACACTCCTCGCAAACGACCTGTTTTTCTGGAACGAGAGCGTTCTGCTCCAGGCGTTCCTCACGCACAACGCGCGGTGCGCGCTTCGCGTCGCGCTGAGCATGATCCATCACGCGGCTCCCGAGGCGCTCGTTGAAATTCTGCCCGGGTATCGGCCGGCCCGCTTCGAGGCGGGACTGCTGAGCGAGGATCTCGCCACGTCGCACTTCCCGTCGTCGGCGTACCTGGAGGTCGCAGGCGAGCAGAGCCGGCCCTCGGCTCCACACAACACGAGGTGAGAGCATCGCAGCTGGTACATTTCCGACGGCGCCGGGCAAGGTACTGAGGCCGGTTGAGAGGGACGCACGACAAGGAAGCGGGGAGACTTGGGATGGCCGAACAGCTGATCGTCGTGACCGGAGGCGGCGGGTTCATCGGGGGCCATCTCGTGCACCGGTTACTGTCTGAGGGCCACACGGTGCGCGCCGTTGACCATTCGCCGCCGGACCACTGGCATCAGCTCTCGCCCGACGCCGAGAACCTCGTGCTCGATCTCCGCCTCGCGGAGAGCTGTGAGCAGGCGCTCGCCGGCGCGAGCACCGTTTACAACCTCGGCGCCGACATGGGCGGAATGGGGTTCATCGAAGCCAACAAGGCGCGCTGCATGCTGTCGGTGCTGATCAACACCCACCTGCTCGAGGCGGCGCTGCAGCACGGCGTCGAGCGCTACTTCTTCTCCTCCTCGGCATGCGTGTACGCCGCCGGCAAGCAGCTGGCCCCTGACATCGAGCCGCTCAAGGAAGCCGATGCCTACCCCGCCGAACCCGAGGACGGCTATGGCTGGGAGAAGCTGTTCTCAGAGCGGATGTGCCGCCACTTCACCGAGGACTTCGGGCTGACCACCCGCGTCGCGCGCTACCACAACGTCTACGGTCCGCACGGCACCTGGACCGGCGGCCGCGAGAAGGCGCCGGCCGCGATCTGCCGCAAGGTCGCCGAGGCGCACGTCTCGGGCGATCACGAGATCGAGGTCTGGGGCGATGGCAAGCAGACCCGCAGCTTCATGTACATCGATGATTGCGTCCGGGGCACGCTGAAGATCATGGACAGCGAGGTTGAGCAGCCCATCAACCTGGGGAGCGCCGAGATGGTGACGATCAACCAGCTCGTTAACCTTGTTCAGGAGATCGCCGGAATCACTGTCACCCGCCACTATGATCTCGACGCACCCAAGGGCGTACGCGGGCGTAGCAGCGACAACACGCTGATCCTCGAGCGGCTCGGCTGGGAGCCAAGCGTCAGTCTGCGGGTGGGGCTCGAGCGCACCTACCGCTGGGTCTACGACCAAGTCTCGGCGCTCACGCGCGTCGGGTAGCCGGCTGAGCTGACTGCACCACCGCTCGCAGCGTTTGCTCGAAGCGAGCCGCGAAGCCCTCCCCGGTGAAATGCTCGTCCGCGTACCGTCGCGCCGACGCAGCCCGCTTCGGAAGCTCGTCGCCCGCGGTGGCGAGCCGCGCCAGCTCGCGCGGGAACGCGTCCGCGTCGCTGGAATCAACCACCCATCCGGCGCCGGACTCGCGCACAATCCGCGCCACCTCGCCTGCGGGGTTGACGGCCGCCAGCACCGGCAGGCCGTAGGCCATGAAGTTCATCAGCTTGGACGGAATGTTGAACTCAGACCCGTCGTGGCGCTGGCTGACGAACGCGACGTCGGCCTGCTGCAGCTCGCGCTCGAGCCGCTCGTCTTCGACCATCCCGAGCATCTGTACGCGCTCCGAACGGACCTCGGCCCGAGCCTCCGCCGCGGCGACACCGACACCGGTAATGACCAGCTCGGTGTCCCGGGTTTGGTCGGGTCGCGATTCGAAGGCTCGAACAAGCGCTGTGAGGCCCTGCGAGTGGCCGATGTTGCCCATCGACAAGATCCTGAGCGGACCCTCGCGGCGAGGCCGAGCCTCCTTCGACGCGGGCGTCCGCGTAGCGGGGTCATAGATCAGCTCGATCTTCGCCTGCGGGACGCCCTTGGCGATCAGGTTGTCCGTGAACGCTCGGGAGAGCACGACGATCCGATCCGCGGCCCGATATGCGGCTTGTTCGAGGCGGCGCGCAAGCTTGAACACCACGCCGTCGTCGCTCACCAGGTTGGTCGCCGTCGCCCCATCCGGAAGCAGGTCGTGCAGCCACAGCACCCAGGGGATCCGTCTCAAGCGAACGTTCGCGACCGCCGGCAGCAGAGCGGGGAAGGAAGGCGACGTCGACACCAGCACGTCCGGAGCGGGCAGGAATGGCGCGGCCGCCGCCTGCGCCGCCATGAAGGTGAGCTCCTGTCGGTAGCGTTCTGCCGCGCTGGCCCGTCCGATCCAGAGCGGCAGCCGCAGAACCTCGATTCCGGATCGGCGCTCTCGGTACGGGAGCCAACTGGTTCCCCAGTTCGGCTCCGGGTAATGGGGATGCGCAGCTACGACTTGGACGTGATGTCCACGATCGCGCAGCGCCCGCGCCCAAGCGGTGCTGACGATCCCGATTCCGGTCGGCTCCGGATCGAAGTTGTAGCTCCAGAGCTGGATGCGCAGGCGACC
>JBPCQX010000116.1:0-11117 GCA_050997675.1 Solirubrobacteraceae bacterium | reverse complement strand
GAGCTCGGCGGCGCGGCGCCGCGAGCCGCGAACCAGCCGCCCACCCGAGAGCCTGCCGCCCCTGCTTTCCAGCTCACCGGTGTGCTCGAGTGCGGCCGACGTGTTGCGGAAGCGCGAACTCGCCGGGCTGCCACCTCGGCCGCCGAGGAGATGGCTGAGCAGCTGCTCGGGTGCCGGCGCGCGATCCTGCTGGAGGTCAGTGGAGAGCCTGGCTCGGAGGTTGTGGGCGCGCCGCCAGCTGACTGCAGCGAGTCGGTGGCACGCGTCTGCCGTGCCCTCGCGCGCCGAGCTGCGAGCACGCGCGCCACAAGTCGTCCGCCGCTGCGCGGGCTCGACGATCGCGCGGTCGCGGATGCAGGCGCGCTCGACGCTGTGTGCGTGCCGGTGCTCGTGCGAGACGCAGTGCGCGGCGCTCTCTACCTCTCGAGCTGCGGCGATCCGCATCTCGCGGGGCACGTCGCGGCGCTCGCTGGGGCGGCGCTCGAAAACGTTGCCGTGCTGGCGGAGTTCGAAACACTCAGTCGATCACTCGAGGAGCGGGTCGAGCAGCGCACTGCGCAGCTCGGCCAAACCAACCATCAGCTCGACGTCTCGCTCGAGCGGCTGACGGAGGCGTTCGAGCGCGAACGCGGCACCGCGGCTCAGCTCAAGCACCAGGCTTTCCACGATCCTCTGACCGATCTGGCCAACCGCGCGCTGTTCGTCAACCGGGTCGACCACGCACTGGCGCTGACGGCACGCCGAGGCGGTGAACTTGCTGTGCTGTTTGTCGATCTCGACGACTTCAAAACGGTCAACGATTCGCTCGGGCACAGCATCGGCGACGAGCTGCTCGTCGATGTCGCAAGGCGGCTGCGCGAGGTCTTGCGCAGCGCTGATACAGCGGCCCGACTGGGCGGCGACGAGTTTGCGATCCTGATCGAGGACGTGTCCGCCCGGGAGGGCGCCAGCCGCACGGCGGAACGCGTGCTCGAGGCGATATCGAAACCGTTCACGCTCGCCGGCAAGGAGGTGATCGTGCGCGCAAGCGTTGGTATCGCGCTGCTCGGCGACGACCCGCCGGCGGTCGAGGAGCTACTGCGCAACGCCGACGTGGCGATGTACATCGCCAAAAGCACGGGCAAGCACCGCTATGAGATCTTCGAGCAGCGGATGCACGAGCAGGTCGTGCGCCGCCTCGAGCTCAAGGGCGACCTCGAACGCGCGATCGAGTTCGGTGAGTTTGCCGTTCACTACCAGCCGATCGTCGACCTGCACTCTGGTGCGATCGCTGGCATGGAGGCGCTTGTCCGCTGGCAGCACCGCCGTCGGGGACTCGTGCCGCCGCTTGACTTCGTGCCGCTCGCGGAGGAGACGGGATTGATCCGGGAGATCGGAGACTGGGTGCTGCGAGCGTCCTGCGGGCAGGTC
This sequence comes from Solirubrobacteraceae bacterium, assembly GCA_050997675.1. GTDB lineage: Bacteria > Actinomycetota > Thermoleophilia > Solirubrobacterales > Solirubrobacteraceae > Palsa-513. The sequence continues at coordinate 9,707 of JBPCQX010000116.1, read as the reverse complement.
CGAGGTTGGCAGCAGGAGCCCCGGCACGCCGGCCAGCGCCTGACTGTCGGCGTCAACCTGTCGGCGCGCGAGCTGCACGAGCCGGCGCTTGTCGAAAGCGTGTCTGACGCACTCTGCTCGTCGGGTCTGCCGCCGCGCGACTTGACGCTGGAGATCACCGAGAGCGTCCTGATGCGCGACACCGACGCCACGATCGTGCGTCTTGGAGAGCTGCGCGAGCTCGGCGTCAAGCTTGCGATCGACGATTTCGGCACCGGCTACTCCTCGCTGGGATACCTCAAGCGCTTCCCGGTCGACACTCTGAAGATCGACAAGACGTTCGTCGATGACATTGCCAGCAGCCGTGAAGAAGCTGCCGTTGCAGCGGCGATCGTGACTCTCAGCGAGACGCTGCACCTGGAGACGGTTGCCGAGGGCATCGAGTCCGCGGCGCAGCTGGCGGCGCTGCGCGGGCTTGGATGCGACTTCGGCCAGGGATACCTGTTCTCGCGGCCGGTGCCGGAAGGCGACATGGGCACGCTGCTCGGCGCAGGCCGCCTGCTCGAGCCGTCGCTATGAGCGGTGGCCGGGTACGTTCCTGAAGCGGAACGCCTCGCTGTCGCGGCCGGGCTGCACATACCAGCATTCCCCGCTCATCGCCCCGTCCATCAGCTCGAGCACCGCGGCGGCGACTTCCTGCGCGGGAATGATCGGCACACCAGAAGCTGCGATCGCCTCGCGGATCGGCTCGATGATCGCCGATTCGGCGAACCCCGGACAGATCGCGTTGATCCGCACCCCTTCGCCGGCCAGCGCTGTGCCGAGCGACCGCACGAGCCCCACGACCGCGTGCTTGTTTGCGGCGTAGATCGGGTCCATCGGGACGGCTGTCAGCCCGGCGAGCGAAGCGGTGGCCACGATCGCGCCGCCGCCGCTCCTCCGCAGCGCGGGCAGCGCTGCATGGACGCCGAATACGACGCCGTCGATGTTGACGCCCATCGCGCGGCGGTAGAGCTCGAGCGAGAAGTCCTCGCCGAGTGCACAGCCGGTGGCGATCCCGGCATTGAGGTGGACGCGGTCAACGGCGCCAAAATGCCGCTCGACCGCCTCGAACACGCCGACGTTCTGATCGAGCTCGCTGACATCGGCGGGCAGGAAGAGCCCGTCGAGCTCGTGTGCGAGACGCTCGCCGGCCTCGACGTCGAGGTCCACCAGCGCAATCCGCGCGCCCTCGGACGCAAGCAGACGAGCAGTGGCGCTGCCCAGCCCGCCTGAGCCGCCCGTGACCACAGCGACCTTGTCGTTCAGTCTCATGGGGTCAACCCTACGCCCCTGCGCGCCTCACCGCCGCGAGAGGTTCGGACTGCCCACGTGACGACGAACAGGGCCGCGATGATGAATCCGGCCTAGATCGACTCCGGTGGCCGCGTTGCCGAGCCAGCCGCGCAGGTGAAGCTCGAGTGACGGAGCCCCGCCCCGCTGCCGGCCGCGTCCGAGCTTCAACCACCGCGCGATACCACCCTGACCCGCAGCTCTTTTGGCGCGCCCGCGGCGCGCAGTGGCTTCGCACGCCCCGCCTTGTAGGCATCCCGCGGGAGCCGCTCCCAGGTGGGCTCGGAAACGAGCAGCTGATCGGCTTTCGCCGCTGCGCCCACGCGCGCCGCGATGTTTACGTCCACGCCGAGGTAGTCGCCGCCGAGCTTGCGCGGGCGCCCGTGGTGCACGCCGGCGCGCATCTGCGGCCGGTGGCCGGCAACCTCGATGCTCGTCAGCCGCTCGAGCGCTGTGAGCGCCGACTCCACGGCATCTTGCGGCTCGAGAAACGCTGCCATCACACCATCTCCGAGCCGCTTCACGATTCGCCCCTGGCGGTCCTCGATCGACCGCTCTACCGCGGTGCCCACGAGGCGCAGGAGATCGAGTGCGGCCTCGTCGCCAGCCCGCAGGGCCCACGAGGAGAACCCGACGAGATCGGTGAACAGCAGCGTAACCTCGCGCGTCCCGCGGCCTCTGCCCGAGGCTTCCGAGAGCGATTGCCACAGCTGCAGTGCTCCCAGCCCGACCTGGCCGGTGACGCTCGGGCGGGACGGCTGCATCGCCGAGACCTGCCGCGCGAGCAGATCGACGGTGTTCTCACCGGCTGTTGACAGCGGGTCTCCGTAGCGGTCGTCGCCCGGCAGCCGAGAACGCAGCCAACTGGCCGCCGCGAGCAGCCCCGGCTGGCTGTCAACCCGCCGCGCGGTGTCGCGCACCCGCCGTTTCGGGGGGTCTACTGATATTGCGAGATCTGCTGGGCGAGGAACAGCAGCGAGGCGATCAGCACCACGATCATCGCGACAAGCGAAAAGTTCTCGGACAAGCTGCCACCTCCTTTTGGGCTGCGGGGACCAGCAGAGCATCGCATGCCGCACGGCACCACGTCAAAGCGTGTCTCGGAGCTGCTCGCGCTCGGCGAGTCTGTTTGCACGCCGAATCTGGGCTTCGCGGGCTCTGCGCTGCTCCTCGGGACTCTCGGCGAGCAGGCCCGGAACCTGCGTGGGGCGGCCGTCCTCGCCGATCGCGACCATCGTCAGATAGGCCGTGTTGGTCTGCCTTCCCTCCCCCGTGCGCGGATTCTCCGAGTCGACCCTGACCCCGACCTCCATCGAGGAGCGCCACACCGCGTTGACGCTGGCGGAAAAAGTGACCAATTCTGCGATCTTGATCGGGACGAGGAACGTCATGCGATCGATCGCAGCGGTAACCACGCGGCAGCGTGAATGCTTTACGGCCGCGAGCCCAGCGGCCTCGTCGCACAGCAGCATGACCGTCCCACCGTGCACGGACCCGGCGCTGTTGGCATCGAGCACCCCCATCCAGCGAACGAGCTGGGCTCGAGAGGAGGAGACCGTACGCGGCTGCATCGCCGCCATCCTATGCGCGTGCGGGTCCTCGCCTGCCCGACAGCCGCGGCCAGCCGTTTCGCCTCGAGGGCGGCGAGAAGAACCACTAGCGTTGCGGGGGATGCAAATCCTGGTGATCGAGGACGAAGCGGCGATTGCGGACTTCGTGCAGCGCGGACTGCGCGCCGAAGGCTACGCCGTGGAGTCCGCAGCCGACGGCGTGAGCGGCCTCGAGCGGGCGCTCGACAGCGACGTTGCACTCGTCGTGCTAGACCGCATGCTGCCCGGGCGCGACGGCCTGGAGGTCCTCGCTGAATTGCGCGCCGCGAAACCGGCCCTGCCGGTGATCATGCTGACGGCGCGAGCGCAGGTAGCGGACCGCGTGGCGGGACTGGACGGCGGAGCGACGGACTACATCGTCAAGCCGTTCGCCTTTGACGAGCTTGCGGCTCGCGTGCGAGCCCACCTGCGCGCCCCGGAGCCGCAAGAGGCGACCCGGGTGGCGGCGGCGGGGATCGAACTCGATTTGATCTCGCGCCGCGTCAGCCGCGACACAACGCCGGTGCACCTCTCCGCGAAGGAGTTCGAGCTGCTGCTGTATTTCGTGCGCAATCCTGGCCGCGTGCTCTCCCGCGAGCAGATCCTCAGCTCCGTGTGGGGCTACGACCACGAGCCGGGCACGAACATCGTCGAGGTCTACGTCTCCTATCTGCGCCGCAAGCTTGCGCGGTCGGGTGCGCCTGCGCCGATCGCGACGGTGCGCTCCGTCGGATATCGGCTGGAGACCGACGGCTAGGTTCTTGGTGCGCGGGTCGATCAGGCCACGCTCGCTGCGCTGGCGCCTCACGCTCGCAGTCGGCACCGTCCTTGTCGCGGCCTTTGCGATCACGTTCGTCGCCGTATACCGCGGCACGGGTGCCGAGTTCCGCCGGCAGATCGATCGCGACCTACGGGGGGACGCAGCGGCGTTTGCGCGCCGCATCGCGCCGCCTGCCTCGATCCAGCCCGCGGCAAGGCTGTACGTCTCCTCGCAGCCATTCCGCGCGACCTCACGCCTGCTTTTCGTCCAGGAGCCGCACCGCGGTCCACAGACCAACGAGCCCGAGCTGCTGGGAGCCGCGGCGCGGGATGTCGATGACTCCGCCTCGCTCGCGAGCGCCGAACGCCGTAGCGGAGCGTTGCTGTTGTCCTCACCCCCGGGCTATTCGACGGTCGAGGTGCCCGACGTCGGCCCGTTGCGCCTGCTGGTGCGAAACGTCGCGGGCACCGATGCGCGGGTCGGCGTCGGCGAGCCGCTCGCGGCCGTCGCGCGCGCCCAGGACGGCGTCGAGCGAGCGTTCGCGCTGGCCGGCTCGCTGACCTTGCTCGGCGCGCTGCTCGCCTGCTCGGCGATCGCCGCGGGCTTCTCGCGCTCGCTGCGGCGCAGGTCCAGAATTGCGGCGTGCGTCGACGGCGGCGACCTCTCCCCTCGCATGGAGGGCGGCGGGCCGCCCGGTGAAATGCGGGTGTTGTCAGACGCCTTTGACCACATGCTCGACCGCCTCGAGGACGCGTTTGCACGCCAGCGCGCGTTTGTCTCTGACGCCTCGCATGAATTGCGCACGCCGTTGACTGCGATCCGCGGACAGCTCGAGGTGCTGGCGCGCCAGACCGCGCCCACGCCGGAAGACGTGAGCCGGGTGCAACGGCTCGTGCAGACGGAGGTCGATCGCATGACGCGCCTGACGGAGGCGCTGCTGCTGCTCGCTCGCACCGATGAGCCGAGATTTCTGGAACGGGAGACGATCGAGCTGGGGCCCTTTCTCAGCGACCTGCTCGAGCGCTGGCGAAACACGGCGCCGCGCCGGTTCGAGCTCGCCGAACTGGCCTCCGGAACGCTCAACGCCGACCCCGATCAACTCACCCAGGCGATCGCCAACCTTGTGCGCAACGCTGTCGAGCACACCGCAGCGGGGGGTCTCGTGGCTATCGGTTGCGCCCCCGGCGAGCGTGACTGGCTGCGCCTCTGGGTCGAGGACGACGGCCCAGGAGTCCCGACCGCGGAGCGCACCCGCGTGTTTGACCGCTTTCACCGCGTCGACCGAGGACGCGGCCGCGACAGCGGCGGAAGCGGCCTTGGTCTGGCGATCGTACGCGCGATTGCCGAGGCTCACGGCGGCACGGTGCATGCTGAGGCTGCCGTCTCGGGAGGGGCCCGAATAGTCCTGGAATTGCCGGGCTTTCGGCCCGATTCTTAGTGAATTCTCACCCTCACTTCACATAGGCCTCACCTGCGGGACGCAGAATCACGCGTAATGACCCAGAACCTGGACGGCCACCGCCTCGCTCGGGCCAAGCTCGAGGCGCGGCGGTTGCGCGCCGCTGTCATACATCAACGGACCGCTGTCTTCGCGGTCGCATTGATGCTCGCGGTGTGGACTGCGATTTTCGCCCAGCTGGCACTTGGCCGCGATCCTGCGCTTGCGCCCAAGCGGACGCTGGCGGCCCGGACCCTCGCGACCCCCAGACGCCCCACGGCAGCGAACCTGCGCCGCATCCACCACCAGCGCCGCCGCCGCACCAGGATCACGCCCGTCGTCGCACCACCAACCCCGGTGGCGAGAGTCGTGCAGTCGACCCCGGCCCCCGTACCAACCCCGCATGCGGCCGCACCGACTCCGGCTGCGGCCACGCCTACCCCCGCGCCGGCCCCTGCGCCTGCGCCCGCGCCTGCACCTGTGCGGAGCAGACAGTCCTAATGGACCACCCCGGCCAGCATCTGTTCTGGATCACGAGCCGCGCGGCGGGCACCTCGGCACTTGTCCTGTCGAGCCTGTCTGTGTGCGTCGGGGTTCTGATCGGCGGGCGGCTGATGAGCGGACGCGGTCGCGGCACCGACCTGCGCACACTCCACGAGGCGCTGTCGTTGAGCGCGATCGCGATGCTCTTGCTGCACGGCTTTGCGCTGCTCGGCGACCCCTTCCTGCACCCTTCGCTGCTGGACATCTCGGTACCGTTCGTCGGCGCTTACCGTCCGGTTTGGACCGGGCTTGGAATCCTCGGCGGCTGGGGGATCATCCTGCTCGGTCTGTCGTTCTACGTGCGCGATCGGATCGGGCTCACCCGCTGGCGCGTGCTCCACCGCTTCACGGCGCTCGCATGGCTGCTGGGCGTCGTCCACACAATCGGTTCGGGAACCGATGCTGGGAGCCTCTGGTACCTGGCGCTGCTGGCACTCCCGGCGATCCCGGTTGCGGTGACGCTGCCGGCGCGCGCGACCAGGCTCACACATTGAAGAAGTCAATCCCGAGGCTGCTCAGAGCATTCTGAGCGTGCGCGTTGAGGACGGTCAGCTGTTCGGTCCAGATCAACGCGCCCATCGCGATCAGCACGACGCCGCCGAGCACGATCACGAGCTGGAAGTGGCGCCGAACGTGGTCGAACACGCGGGTCATGCGCCCGAACGCCAGCGACGTGGCGAGAAACGGAATAGCCAACCCAGCGGAGTAGAAGGCGAGCAGAATCGCGCCGTGACCCTCGGAGTGCGACAGTGCTGCGGCGGACAGGATTGCGCCGAGCGTCGGACCAACGCACGGCGTCCAGGCGACGGCGAACGCGGCCCCCGCCACCAGCGGGCCGCCCTTCCCGGCACGCGTGAGGAGCGCGTCAACGTGCCACTCGCGGTTCAGCCGCGGAATCAGCGGCGAAAGTAGGAACACCAGTCCCATCAGGACGATCAGCACTGCGGCGACGTGCTCGAGCGCTTGGCGGTGCTGGTTGAGCGTGGAGCCGAGCGCTGTGGCCCCGAGTCCGAGCAGAATGAAGACCGCCGAGAAGCTCGCGACAAACAGCAGGCTGGGCCCTATGACCTCTCTCGCGCCGGCCCGCTCCAGCTCGGCTGGCGAGACGCCGACCACGGCAGAGAGATAGCCGGGAACGAGCGGCAGCACGCACGGGGAGAGGAACGACACGAGGCCGGCCGCGACGGCGGCAAGCACTCCGACGCCGGAAGCAGGATCAGCCATCGCTCAATGGTAGATCCGATGGCGCCGCTCAGCGGCGGACCCGCAGAATCTCCCTGATCTCCGGCGGCGCGATCGGGTCGCAGCTGATGGCGCGCGCCGCGGCAACGCTCGAGAGCTCGCGCTCGGAGCGCAGCAGACCAATTTCCAGGCCGGCCTGGTGGAACGCGAGCAGGCCCTGGCCGAGTTCGACTCCCGCGGCGGCTAGCACGTCGGGATTGGGCTGGCCCAACGCGAGCAGATACCAGCCGCCGTCCGAAGCCGGTCCGATCGACAAATCGAGCCCGTGCGCAGCGTCCGACAGCGCCGCTGCCGAATGCTCCCAGGTCAGGCTCGCGCAGGCCGTGGAGGCGACGAGCAGCGGACCGCCGCTGCTGCACTCGAATGCTCTCGCTGCCGCTGCGGCAAGTTCGCCTGCCGCTTCGCAGCTGGCGTGGTAGGTGTGTCTCGGTGCGAACGCACGTCCCCACTCGAGCCCGCGCTGCAGCAACGCTCGCTCGAGCTGAGCCGAGCGCTCCGTTCCGAGCAAATCGAGCATCTCGGCCGGCAGGGGCCTCTGGATCAACAGCGCAGAGACCCCCATCAGGCTCCCGTCAAACCGCCAGTTCGGCGATCGCGCGAGACACACGACCGCCCTGCCAGGCGATCGGAGGGCTGCCTTCGCCCTCGACGAGCAAACGGGCCCGGGGGATCCGTCGTGCATACTCGCGGGCGGTGCGCAACGGATGGCCCGGATCGGCTTCGTCGCGACTCCCGATCACCAGTGTGGGGGCGTGGAGCGCTTCGAGCTGCTCCATGCTTTCGAACGGCGCTGAGCGCGGGATCGCCTCGAGCGCATCGGCCACCGCGCCGAGATTCTCGTGCTCGGCGAGCCGTTGGCGCAGGACGGTCTCGGTCTTGCTGCGCCATGACAGCGGGACGGCCGCCAGATCGTACGCGGCGATGAACCCTTCGATCCCTCCTGAGCGGAGCCCGCGCGCCAGCGTGTCCCAGCGCTCGAGGCCCGCTGGATGCTCGCGCGGATCGAAGGCCGGCGTGATCAAGGCAAGTGCGCTGACGCGCGCCGGGTGCCTCAGCGCGAACCGAAGAGCCGTGTGCGCTCCCATCGACACGCCGGCCAGGACGCAGCGCTCGACCCCGAGGTCGTCAAGCACGGCTCGCAGGTCTGAGGCCAGCTCGGCGTAGTTTAACGCTCCGGAGCTCGAGCGCCCGTGGCCGCGGGCGTCGAGCAGCACGACCCGACGGCCGGCACGCTCGAGCTGTCGGGAGCCCATCAGGACATAGCGACGGGTCGCGGTCAGGCCATGAAGGCAGAGGATCGCGCGGTCGCCTTCTCCGGCGTGCTCGAACGCCAACCGCACCGCCCCGTTTCTGGTCGTACCCTCCAAGGCTACGGAGTCTAGGCTGTCGTCAATGAGCGTCATCGACGTGACAGAGGCCGATTGGGAGCGCGAGGTGATCACCCGCTCGGCAGCGCAGCCGGTCGTCGTGGATTTCTGGGCCGAGTGGTGTGCGCCCTGTCGGGCGCTTGGACCGGTGCTCGAGCAGGCCGCCGCAGCGCGCGCGGGCCGGGTGACGCTCGCCAAGCTCGACACGGAGGCCAATCCGGCCCTCGCGCGGCAGTTTGCTATCCAGAGCATCCCCGCCGTCAAGGCCTTCGTCAGCGGTGAGGTCGTCGCGGAGTTCCTCGGTGCGCAGCCACCGACGACCGTTGAGCGATTCTTCGATGGGCTCGTGCCTTCGGAGGTCGACGACCTGGTCGTGGCGGGTGAGGAGATCGACCTGCGCCATGCACTCCAGCTCGAACCGGGCCGGGCCGACGCCGCGGTTCCGCTGGCGCGGTTGCTGCTGGCACGCGGGGAATCCAGCGAAATCGAGGCCCTGCTGGAGCCGGTGGTGGGCGACTTCCAAGCTGACGGCCTGCGTGCTCGGATCGCGCTGCAGCGCCGCGGGGAGCTGCTCGACGCCATCGAAGCGCTCGATGCGGGCGCCAGTGAGCGGGCGTTCGAGCTGCTGCTGGCGGGGCTGGCCGGGCCGGCACGGGAGGACGCCCGCAAGCTCCTCGTCGGCGAGCTCGATGCGCTTGGCGCAGGAGATCCCCTCGCGCGCGCCGTGCGGCGCAAGCTGGCTGCTGCGCTGTACTGATCCGTCCGGCTGACGAGGCACCATTCATGGGTGCACCAGCGCGTCATTGCTCACGCTGACCTCGACGCGTTCTTTGCGAGCGTCGAGCTGCTGCGCGAGCCGGCTCTCTGCGGCCGCCCGGTGATCGTATGCGGCGCCGGGCCAAGGGCGGTTGTCACGACTGCAACCTACGAGGCTCGTGCGTTCGGAATCCACTCGGCGATGCCCGCGGCTCGTGCGTTTCGGCTATGCCCCGATGCGGTCCGCGTGCAGCCGGACTTCAACGCCTACCGCGCTGCGTCGATCGCGGTCTGGAGCATCGCGCGCGAGCACATCGAGACCGTCGAGCAGCTCGGGCTCGACGAGGGCTACCTCGAGTTGTCGGGCCTGCTCGCACCGAAGGCTGCGATGCGCCGGATGGTCGCCGAGATCCAGGAGCGCACCGGCCTCAGCACGTCGGTCGGGATCGGCCCCAACAAGCTCGTGGCGAAGGTCGCCAGCGACTGCGAGAAGCCGGCGGGCCTGGTTGCGTTGAGCCGGGAAATGGCGTGCCAGCGCTTCGCAGCGGCAGCTCCCTGCCTGGTGCCGGGGATCGGAGGTTGTCCCGTAGCTCGTAGATCTTTGTAGGTGGCGGTCCCTTCGCCTCGTCCGCTCGTGTTGCGAGCGTGGCGAGTTGCGAAGTCGATCCAAGAGACGAAAGGACCGCCATGAAGACCGTAGA
>JBPCQX010000114.1:0-9385 GCA_050997675.1 Solirubrobacteraceae bacterium | reverse complement strand
TCCCGGCGCTGTATGACGCGGCGCTTCGCAACCCCGCGCTGCACGTCCTCGAGCACCTTGTCTATGCCGCTGCGGGAAGCTTGTATTGGTGGCATCTGCTGTCGCCGATCCGCGGCCGGATGCGACTCGGCGGCATGGGACCAATCGCGTACATGGCGGCCACAAAGCTGCTGGTGGGGCTGCTCGGCATCGCGCTCGTGTTCGCCCCAGGGGATCTCTACTCCTTCTACAGCGGCGGCGTGTGGGGCCTGTCGCGGCACACCGACCAGGCGCTCGCCGGCGCCGTGATGGCGCTCGAGCAGTCGCTTGTGATGGGCGCCCTGCTGGCGATCGTGTTCATGAGAATGCTGGGCGAGTCTGAACGTGAGGCGCTGCGCGAGGAGCGACTCGAACAGGTGTGAGCCGGTGCTCAGCCGCCGCGCGGGCGCAGACTGTCGATGATCCCGGCGTGTCCGACAATGCCGCCGATCACGAGCGCGTCGCCCGCGACCTCCGTGCCCGGCAGGACCACGACGTCGCGCAGCGAGGCGCCGGCGCCGATCTGTGCTCCGTCACCGATGACCACCGGGCCCTGTAGGCGTACCTCGGCGCCAAGGCGAACGTCGCGTCCGACCCACACCGGAGGCTCGAGCATCGCCACTCCCTCGAGGTCGGAGCCCTCGCCAAGCGTCAGGCCGGGCTCGATCGCCTCGCCGCCGAGCTCGATCGCGAGCACCCCGCGCAGTGCGTCGAACGTCCCCTGGCGGAGCTCTTCCAGCGAGCCGACGTCGTTCCAGTAGCCGCCGATCTCGTGGATGTGGAACGGCACGTCCCGCGCGAGCAACGTCGGGAATACGTCGTTCGCCCAGTCGACTGGGTCCCCAGGGGGAAAATGGTCGAAGATTTCCGGCTCGAAGACGTAGATCCCGCAGTTGCCGAGATCGCTTTTTGCCTCGGCGGGCTCCGGCTTCTCCTGAAAGCCCGTGATCCGGCCGTGCTCGTCGTGCAGGACGACACCGAACTCGCGCGTGTCCGGCACCCGTTTGACCGCCAACGTTGCGATCCCCCCGGCGTCCCGGTGGCGGGCCATCAGCGCCTGGAGGTCGATGTCGGTCAGCGCGTCGCCGGAGATCACGAGAAACGTCTCGGAGCCGAAGAAGTCCGCGCAACCCCGAACACCTCCCGCAGTCCCGAGCAGCTGCTCCTCATAGCGGTACTCGAGTCGGCCGGCGAAATAGTCCGTGATCGTGTGCGGGAAGTAGTGCAGGTTCGCAACCACCTCACCTATCCCGTGGCGGTCGAGCAGGTCAACGATGTGCGCCATCACCGGACGGTCGAGAACGGGAACCATCGGTTTGGGGATCTCAAAGGTCAGCGGACGCAGGCGCGTGCCGAGCCCCGCTGCCAGGACCATCGCTCTCATCCGGCGGGACGCTAGCGGAACGAGCGAAGATAGCGGCGCTGCTCGGCGCTGAGGGCGTCGATCCTCACCCCGAGCGTGTCCAGCTTCAGCCGCGCAACCTCACGGTCGATCTCGATCGGCACGGGGTGTACGCCAGCCGGAAGCTCGCTGCGCTGGAGGTAGGCGACCCCGAGTGCCTGCGCCGCAAAGGAGATGTCCATCACGGCGGCGGGGTGCCCGGATGCCGCCGCGAGGTTTACGACTCGTCCCTTGGCAAGGAGATTCAGCCTGCGCCCCGGAAGCTCGTATTGATCGACCAGCGGCAGCACTTCGCGCGGCGGCTGGGTCGCGGCCTCGGCGAGATCATCGAGCGATATTTCGACGTCGAAATGCCCTGCATTGGCGAGCACAGCGCCGTCCTTCATCCGCTCGAAATGCTCACGACGCAGGACATCAGGCGCGCCGGTCACGGTGACGAACACGTCGCCTCGCTCGGCGGCCCGCAATGCGGGGATCACCTCAAAGCCGTCCATCTTGGCCTCCAGTGCGGGCAGGGGCTCGACCTCGCACACGATCACCGCCGCCCCGGCACCCTTCGCCCGCAGCGCGACCCCTTTGCCGGTGTGGCCGTAGCCGAGCACAACGAGCGTGCGCCCAGCGAGCAGCAGGTTCGTCGCCCGCAGGATCCCGTCGAGGGTCGACTGCCCAGTGCCGTAGCGATCGTTGAAGACCCGCTCGGTGAGCGCCTCGTTGGCGGCGAGCACCGCGCAGTGCAGCGCTCCCTCTTTCGCCAATGCCCGCGCGCGCACGAGCCCAGTGGTTGTTTCCTCGATCGCGCCGAGGAGGTCGCCCGACGCACCGGCGATCAGTTCCGCGCCGTCGTCGATCAAGATCTGCGGCTTCGCTTCCAGCACCCGCTCCAGATGGCGCGCGTGCGCCGCGGCGTCCTCGCCGCGTCGGGCCCGCACGGTCGCCGCGTGGTGAACCACAAGCGCGGCGGCAACATCGTCCTGCGTGGTGAACGGATTGGCCGCGCAGAGCGAAGCGCTCGCCCCGCCCGCGAGCAGCGTCCGCACGAGATTCGCGGTCTCTGCTGTCACGTGCAGACAGGCGGCGACCTTCACGCCCTCGAGCGGGCGCTCAGCGGCGAACCGCTCGCGCAGCTGCTCGAGCACAGGCATTTGCCCCTCGGCCCACTCGATCCGGGCCTGCCCAGCGTCGGCCAGAGCCAGGTCCGCGACGGCATACGAACCGCGTCGCGGAGTCATTCGCACAACTCAGTCACCACCAGCGCCCTGAGTCCTTCCTCGGCGCGCGTGGCAAGGACACGGAAGCGCCGTGTGCTCTGCACACAAGCGACCGAGGACGCCGCCGCGCACGTCGAGAGGCCTCAGTAGCGGTAGTGGTCAGGTTTGTACGGGCCCTCGACCGGCACACCGATGTAGGCGGCCTGGTCGGAGCGCAGCTCGGTCAGCTGGGCGTCCAACGCAGCGAGGTGAAGGCGCGCGACCTTCTCGTCGAGGTGCTTGGGGAGCACGTAGACCTGCTTGTCGTAGTCCTCGTTCTTTGTCCACAGCTCGATTTGGGCGATCGTCTGGTTGGAGAACGAATTGGACATCACGAACGACGGGTGGCCAGTGGCGTTACCGAGGTTCAGCAGGCGGCCCTCGGACAGCAGGATGATCGCGTGGCCGTCGTCGAACTTCCACTCGTCGACCTGAGGCTTGATGTTGGTTCGAGTGGCAACGGCCTCGAGGCCGGCGACGTCGATCTCGTTGTCGAAGTGGCCGATGTTGCCGACGATCGCATTGTGCTTCATCTTCCCCATGTCGGACGCCGAGATGATGTCCTTGTTGCCGGTCGTCGTAATGAACACGTCGCCAGAGTCAAGGACGGACTCGAGCGTCGACACGCCGTAGCCCTCCATGCAGGCCTGAAGCGCGCAGATCGGGTCGATCTCGGTGACCGTTACGCGGGCACCCTGGGCACGCAGAGAGGCCGCCGAGCCCTTGCCAACGTCGCCGTAGCCGCACACAACGGCGTGCTTGCCGGCAAGCATCACGTCAGTCGCGCGGAAGATGCCGTCGACCAGCGAGTGGCGGCAACCGTAGAGGTTGTCGAACTTCGACTTCGTAACGGAGTCGTTGACGTTGATCGCGGGGAACAGCAGCTCGCCGCTCTTGGCCAGCTCGTACAGACGGTGCACGCCCGTGGTGGTCTCCTCGGTGACGCCCTTGATGGCCGCGCCGATCTCGGTGTAGCGCTGTGGGTCCTCGGCAAACGAGCGTGTCAGCAGCGCCAGGAAGACCTCAAACTCCTCGGACTCGCCCGTGGACGGATCCGGAACAGCGCCGGCCTGCTCGAACTCGGTGCCCTTGTGAATCAGCATGGTGGCGTCGCCGCCGTCGTCGAGGATCATGTTGGCGCCCTCGCCGGGCCAGTTGACGACCTGCTCCGTGCACCACCAGTAGTCCTCGAGCGTCTCGCCCTTCCAGGCGAATACCGGGACGCCCTGCGGGCTGTCAGGCGTCCCCTCGGGGCCCACGGCGATCGCCGCCGCAGCGTGGTCCTGAGTCGAGAAGATGTTGCACGAGCACCAGCGAACCTCGGCCCCGAGCGCGGTCAGCGTCTCGATCAGCACAGCCGTCTGGATCGTCATGTGGAGCGAGCCAATGATGCGCGCGCCGGCGAGCGGCTGGGCGCCTGAGAACTCGGCGCGGATCGACATCAGGCCCGGCATCTCGTGTTCAGCGAGCTCGATCTCCTTGCGGCCATAGGCTGCAAGCGAAAGGTCGGCGACCTTGAAGTCAGCCCTGGTGGCAGTCGGTGTCATGCGGTCTCCATCGTTGAGGTTGGATCGATCAGTTTCTGGTGCTTGTCCTGCTCCCAGCGCAGCCAGTCCGCCGCCGCGACATCCTGCGGGCGCTCGGGTTCGCTCTCGAGCCACGCCTCGACCGCTCCCTGCAGGTCAGGTTCACGTCGAAGGCGCACCGCGAAGCCGACGTCTGCAAGGCCGACGTCGAAGCGCGAGATCAGCTCGCGCAGTGTGCGCAGCCGCTGGAGCTCAGCCGCTCCGTAGAGCCGGTAGCCCGAAGGCGAGCGGCGCATCACGAGCAGTCCGATTCGTTCGATGTAGCGCAGCATTCGCGGCGACCAGCCGGTCGTCTCCGCAGCCTCGTTGATCGTCAGCGCGTCCATCTGGCGCGCCAAACCTTAGCAGAGATGTGTCAAGGTTCCGATCGAAGCGCGAGCTCACGCTTGAGCGTCGAGATCGCCTCCACGGGCGTTGGGTCGACACCGCGCAGCACCGCCATGTAGAGCGAGACGAGGTCCCCGAGCAGGACCAGCGACAGCACGCGTTCGAGCGCAGTCTCCCCGAAACTCTCGACCCGGTGAGTCCCGCGCGCCGTGGCTGACACGAGGCACCGAGTCAGCTCCATGCGGGACTTCATCCGCGGGTGCGTGCCCGAGTCATCGAGGAAAACCGCCGTGTAGGGTCCGAGCTCGCCGCCGCCGCTCCACCCGGCAAGTTCGTTGTGGTCGGCCTCGGGGAGTGTGTTGGAAAACGCGTGGACCTTTGCATTGGCGTTGATCTGCGTCTTCCAGCGGTACGACACCGGGCCGGTCAGCGCCGCCCCGACGATCACCGGAATCGTGCCGTGCAGCGCGCGTGCGAGCGACTTTGCCTTGGTTCCCTCACCCGAGGCCGGACCCCACTGCTCGGCCAGCGCCCGCAGGTGGCCGGCCGCGACATCGATCTCCGCAGCCACGCGCGGACCGGCGCCGCACAGCGCCGCCACCTCGAGCGCCGAAACGAGCATGTACGCAACCGCTGAGCGGGACTGGAAGCCCGCGGGAAGCGGAATCACCGCCACTCCCTCCTCGCGCGCGAGCGCCGCCAGGCTGCCCCCCGTCGATGCGACAACGCGTTGCGTGCCCAGCGCTCCAGCCGCCTCGAAGCACGCGAGAGTCTCCTCCGTCTCGCCGCTGTAGCTCACGCACAGGACCGTTGTGTCGGGCGTCGTCCAAGGCGGAAGGCCGTACCCGCGGGCGAGCAGAATCGGACGCGAGGCGTGGTCGCCGAGCGCGACGCGCGCGAGCAGGCCGCCGATGCCAGAGCCGCCCACCCCAGCTACGACGAGCCCGCCAGGACTGTCTTGAGCAGTGATCCCCGCAGACTCCACCCGCCATAGCGCATCACCGAGTTGGTCAGCCAGTGCGAGCGTGTCTGCGAACTGGCCCGAGCCGTCCCACTCCGCGACGGATGCCGAGCCGAGATCCATGATCAGAACCTGATCGCGCCGTCGGGGATCTGAACGCCCGGAAAGACTCGGGCGCCGCGGGCGATCATGTTGCCTGCCCCAATGGCCACGTCGGCGCCGAGCACCGCCCCGCCAACGATGTGCGAGCCGTCGCCGACACTCGCACCCGGCCCCACGACGCAGTCACGCAGCTCACAATCAGCGCCGATCCGCGCGCCGTGGAGCACGACTGCGCGCTCAACGACCGACCTTTCCCCGACGCTGACCCCCTCGCCGAGCACCACGAGGCTGCCGACATGCGCGCCTGCGGCGACGCTGCAGCCGGACTCGATCACAGCGGGCGGCACGATCCGTCCCTGCAGCTGTGCGTCGTCCGCCCGTGCGAGGAAGCTATCGCCCATTCGCTCGGCCACCGCCGTGTGCAGGTTCCCCTCGATGATGTCGAAGGTCCCCTGGAGGTAGCGCTCAGGCGTGCCGATGTCGAGCCAGTATCCAGGCGAGGGGAACCCGAACAGACCCTTCCCGATCAGCTGCGGCCAGACCTCCCGCTCGATCGAAACCTTGCGTCCCGACGGGATCAGCTCGAGCACGCTGTGCTCGAGCACGTAAGCGCCTGCGCTGATCATGTTCGTGTCGACCTCTTCGGCGCTTGGCTTCTCGACAAACTCACGCACAGCGTTGTCGGCATCGAGGCGCACCAGCCCGTACGCAGTCGGGTCCTCCACCGCGGCCAACGCCAGCGTCGCGCGCGCGCCGGTTCGCTCATGCTGAGCGATCTGGGCGCCCAGATCGATGTCGCACAGCACATCGCCGTTGAGCATCAGGAAGCGATCCTCCAGCAGGTCCTGCGCGTACTTCAACGCGCCCCCGGTGCCGAGCGGCTCGGGCTCCTCGACGAACCGCAGGCGGATCCCCAGCTGCGAGCCGTCGCCGAGCACCTCCCTGACGCGCGTGGCCAGAAAGCCGCAGGACATCACCACGTCATCGACCCCGTGGCGGTGCAGCCACTCGAGCATGAACACGATGAACGGGCGGTCGACCAGGGTCACGACCGGCTTCGGCATGCGTGAGGTCAATGGGCGCAGCCGAGTCCCCTCGCCGCCCGCGAGAATCACCGCCTGCATTGCTATGGCCGCCCGATGCCTTCGTACACGAGGCCGGCGCCGCGCACCACCGCCGGCTCGAGCGCGTTGCGTCCATCGACGACCAGCTCGCCCGACATCGCCGCCGCCACCGCCTCCCAATCCAGCTCTGCGAACTCGCCCCACTCCGTCACCAGCACCACCGCGTCGGCCCCGGCGACGACCTCCAGGGCGGAGTCTGCGAATTCGATCCCGCCCGGCATCAACGTCCGTGCCTCCGCGGCGGCAACCGGGTCGTATGCGGCGACATGAGCCCCCTCGGCCTGGAGGCGCGCCGAGAGCACCAGCGAGGAAGCCTCGCGCATGTCATCGGTGTTGGGCTTGAAGGCAAGTCCGAGCAGCGCCACGCGGCGCCCCACCAGCACACCGAGGTGTTTCTGCAGTTTGGCGATCACCCTGCGCTTCTGCAGTTCGTTGACCTCGATCACGGCGTTCAACAGCTGAAAGTGGTAGCCCGTGTTGCCCGCCAGCTGCTTCAGCGCCGAGACATCCTTTGGGAAACACGAGCCGCCGTACCCGATGCCTGGCCGCAGGAACGCCTGACCGATGCGCGTATCCAGGCCCATGCCCTTGGCGACCTCCACGACATCGGCGCCCGTCTCCTCGCAGACGTTGGCGATCTCGTTGATAAAGGAGATTTTGGTGGCAAGGAAGGCGTTTGAAGCAAGCTTGACCATTTCTGCGCTCGCTATGTCCGTCCGCACCAGAGGCGCCCGAAGCGGCGCATACAGCTCGACGACGGCGTCGCCCGCCCAGTCGCCGGTGTCCCCAACAACAACCCGATCGGGGTGCATGAAGTCCGCCACCGCCGAGCCCTCCTTGAGAAACTCCGGGCAGGACACGTACCTGAACCCCGCCTTGTTCTGCTCACCAAAGACGCGGCGGATCGACGCACCGGTGCCGCAGGGCACGGTCGACTTCATCACCAGGGCGTGGCGGTCGGACGCCGGCATCGCGCCCACCACGGCGTGTACCGCCGAGAGATCCGCGTCGCCGGAGTAGGTGGGCGGCGTGCCGACCGCAACGAACAGCAGCCGCGCGCGCCCCAGCGCATCGCCTACCTGCGTCGAGTAGTGCAGGCGCTCGCGGTTGCGCGTCAGCATCTCCTCGAGTCCTGGCTCGTATATCGGCACCTCTCCGCGCTGCAGGCGGGCGATCTTCTCGGGATCGATGTCGACACAGAAGACCTCGTGTCCCAGCTCGGCGAAGCCCGCTGCCGACACGAGCCCGACGTAGCCGGTGCCGATCACTCCGATGGGTTCGCGCTCCACGATGGCGCGAAGGCTATCGGCCTGCGCGAGCGCGGTGTCGCTCCCCGCAGGCAGGTTGTCTCAGACCGCCCGAAGCCGACCGGTCTGGCCTTCGAGCCAGTGTGGAAGACTCTCGACAAACTCGCCCAGCGCGTGACGGTAGCGCTCCAGCGATGACAGCGAAACCCACTCTCCCGGCCCGTGGTGGCCGCCGCCGAGCGGGCCGAACTCGACCGCGGGTATGCCGGCCCGCAGGAATGAGATCGCGTCCGACGCGCCGTCGCGCCCAACGCTCAGGGCATCCCCGCCGACGGCCGCGCGCAGCGCCATCACATAAGGGTTCGTCCGCTCCACGATCGCCGGCTCGCGGTGCAGGCAGCGCACGAGCTCCAGATCGCTGATCGCGCGAATCTGCTCGAGGATCAGCTCGGGCTCCTGCCCGGGTAGGTAGCGGATGTCGACATCCATCCAGCACCCATCCGGCACCTTATTGAACGCGTCGCCGCCCTCGACCCGCGCCAGGTTGATCGACGGACGGTCAAACAACTCAGAGGACTCGCGACTGAACGGGAGCGTTTCGATCGCACGGAACGCGTCGTAGGCCTTGAGGATCGCGTTGTCACCAAGCCACGGAGTCGACCCGTGAGCCGCGATACCCGAGAGGGCTACGCGCACCGCGAGCACGCCCTTTGCCTCGACGCCGATCTGCATGTCGGTGGGCTCGCCGGTGATTGCAAAATCCGCCCACAGTCCGCCGGCCACCAGCGCGTCCGTCGAGCGTGCATCGACATCCTCGCTCTCCTCGTCTGGCACGCACACGAGCTGCACTCGCACCTCGCGCTGAGCCGCCGCGTCGCGCAGCGCGAACAGCATCGCAGCAAGCGCGCCCTTCATGTCATAGGCGCCGCGGCCGATCAACCGGTCGCCCTCGACGCGGGGCTCGAACTGTCCGGCGCGCGCCGGCACGACGTCCAGGTGGCCGTGCAGGATCACGCTCGGGCCACTCTGCGCACCGGCGCTCGCCAGCAGCACCGGAAGCCCACGGTGCTCGCGCTCAAGGACCTCGATGTCGCTCGTCTCCAGCCACCCCCGGACGAACTCGGCCGCGCCGCGCAGGCCGTCGCCCGACGATGTGTCGTAGCCGATCAGGCGCTGCGCGAGCTGGCGTTCATCCATCTCACGGAAGCCTACTCGGGGTCACGGGGTGCGCCCGATGCTCCCGGCGCGATGGCCGCGGCGCTCGCCGGCGCGCGTGCTGCGCGCTGCGGCTAGGCCGAGCCGCCTGCGACGTCCAGGAACGCCTGGGCGCGCCGCGCGTCGCGCTCGGCGCGAGCGCGCTCCGCGCTGCCC
>JBPCQX010000108.1:0-7273 GCA_050997675.1 Solirubrobacteraceae bacterium | reverse complement strand
GGGTTCCGTCGATGTCGAACAGGATCGCTGTGCGTGTGTGCGCCATCGCTGCAGGATAGCCTTGCCGAGCGCGTGGTCAGGCGCCGCCCTCGAGCGCGACCAGCAGCTCTATCTCGAGCGCGAGGTTTGAGCGGCCTCCGTTCTCGGCGTGCGTTTGAGCAATCTTCGATCAGTCGCCGCTTGCTCGTCAATGACCCGCGGGGTAGGCCTGGAGACACCCCTACGCTAGGCTCACGCGGCGCTCATGCCCTACGACGAGGATCTTGCAAATCGACTGCGCGAGGCGCTCGCCGGTGAACAGGCGATCAGTGAGAAGAAGATGTTCGGCGGCCTGGCGTTTCTGCTCCACGGCAACATGTCTGTCAGCGCTTCGCGAAACGGCGGGCTGCTGGTCCGCATCGATCCCGCCGATACCGACGCATGTCTCGCGCGTCGGCACGTGGCGCTGATGAAGATGGGCGGCCGCACGATGGACGGATGGATCACCGTCGCGCCCGAGGGCCTCCAGACCAAACGGCAACTCGCCTCTTGGGTAAAGCGCAGCATCGCCTTTGTGAAGACGCTCGAGTCGAAGTAGCTCGCGCGTGAGAGGGGAAAGCGCCCGCGCCCGTCTTCAGATCTAAGCCCGCGGGGACCGGACGAGCGCGAGACGAGCCGCAAAGACAAACATCGCGATGCCGAGCAGGATGTCGGCGATGATGTGGGCGTGGCGCCACCACGGGAAGTCCCCCGTCCCGCCCACGAGGTAGTGACCGATGCCCACGAGGCCGCTGCCGGAGTAGACCGCAAGACAGTAGGCGGCGGCCCTGACCCGGCCGCGACTCAACATTACGGCCCCAGCGACGCCGAATGCGGTGAACGCGAACCACGAGGCGGCAATCAGGCCCGCGGAGGGGTTGGGCAGCGTGCCCGAGCGCGGAAAGGAGCGGTAGGCGTCGACATTGTCTACGTAGTGGACGATCGAGACGGCGATCGCCAGGCCGAGGAGGACCGTACGCTCTCCAGTTCGAGCAGCAGGCGCTTGCGCTCGAGACCGCCACCGTAGCCGGTGAGGGAACCGTCGGAGCCCACGACGCGATGGCAGGGAACGATGATGCCGATCGGGTTGGCGCCATTGGCGAGGCCGACGGCTCGCGACGCTCCGGGCCGGCCGATGCGCTGGGCGATCTGCCCGTAGGAAGCGCGCTCGCCGTAGGGAATGTGCCTCAGGGCCTCCCATACGGCGAGCTGGAACGGCGTGCCTACCGCTGCGAGCTGGAGCTCGAAGGCTGTGCGCCGGCCGACGAAGTACTCCCCCAGCTGTTCGATGACCTCGCTGAAGGGCGTGGCATCTGGCGCGCCGAACGCCTCGGCTGGTGGGCGGTGGCGCTGGTCGACCATGAACAGCCCGCTCAGCACGCCGGCGGTGGCCACGAGTGTCAGCGTGCCGAGCGGACTGTCGATCGACGTGTACCGGCGCTCCTGCGGCGGCAGTCCTCGCGTCGCGCGGCTCACGCCGGGAGCCGGTTGATCGGGTGCTCTCCTGTGGCCCACAGGTGCTGGACGGCGTAGGCGCGCCAAGGCCGCCACCGCTCGGTGGCGTTGACCAGTGCCCGCGCGGTGGACGGTAGTCCTAGTTCTTGGGCTGCTTTGCGCACCCCGAGGTCGCCGGCGGGGAAGGCGTCGGGGTCGCCGAGGGCCCGCATCGCGATCGTTTCGACGGTCCACGGCCCGAATCCGGCGAGACTGCGCAACTGTCGGCGCGTCTTCTCCCACGCCGCTGCCGGACCGAGGCTCAGATCCCCGGCTGTCAGGGCGGCAACCAGGGCGGCCAGCGTGCCGCGCCGCGACCGTGGCAGGGCAAGCGTCGTTGGGTCGATACCCGCGAGCGTGGCTGGATCGGGAAACAGGTGGGTCAGGCCGCCGCCCGGATCATCGATCGCGTCTCCGTGCGCGCTCACCAGACGGCTGGCGTGCGTTCTTGCGGCTGCGGTGGACACCTGCTGGCCGAGCACGGCCCGCACGGCAAACTCAGCCGGATCGACCGTGCGCGGCACCCGTCGCCCGGGGTCCCGAGCCAAGAGCGGCGCGAGCAGAGGATCGGCGCTGAGCTGCTCGTCGACAGCGATCGGATCTGCGTCGAGATCCAGCAGCCAGCGACAGCGGCTGGTCGCTGTCGCCAGATCGCGGAGGTCGCTGACGGCCAAGCGACAACCGATGTGATCGACCCGGGGCGAGAGAGCAACGATGCCCGAGCCGTGGGGCAGCCGCAGGGTTCTGCGGTAGGCGCCGCTGCGCCATTCCTCGACCCCGGGAACCGCGGTCGCCGCCAGGTGGCCAAACAGGTTTTCCGGACAGAGCGGCCGGCGGAACGGCAGGCGTAGGTTCAATGTGCCGGGCGGTGCGGGAGTGGCTCCGCGAACCGCCCGCCGGCGCAGTTCGGTCGGGGATGCGGCGAAAACGTCTTGCACAGTGGCGTTGAAGGACCGGACGCTGCCAAAGCCCGCGGCAAGTGCGACCTCGGCCATCGGCAACGACGTCGTCTCTATCAGCACCCGGGCTGTCTGTGCCCGCTGCGCGCGGGCAATCGCCAGTGGTCCGGCGCCGAGTTCGGCGTGCAGATGGCGTTCGATCTGGCGCGCGCTGTACCCGAGCTGAGCTGCCAACCCGTCGACGCCCTCGCGCTCGACCAGTCCGTCGCTGATCAGTCTCATCGCGCGAGCGACGATGTCTGCGCGCTCATTCCACTGCGGTGAGCCGGGGCTGGCGTCGGGGCGGCAGCGCTTGCAGGCTCGGAATCCGGCCTGCTGAGCGGACGCAGCGGACGGATAGAACCGCATGTTGGACGCCTTTGGTGGCCTGACCGGACAGCTGGGTCGGCAATAGATACCGGTCGTCACCACTGCGGTGATGAACCAGCCGTCGAACCGGGTGTCCTTTGATTGCACTGCCCGCAGGCAGGCCTCGAAATCGTCATGCACAGCCGTCAGCATGACTGCTTGCGCGGGGCTTGTCTGGCAGGTTTTCCGACAACGCGATATCGCGAGGGGAACCCCACGGGGGTACTGCTAGACTGAGGATCATGACCGCAGCGACCAGCGGCAGCCAACGCCCGGCGACGAGTTCCACGCCAACGCGCGGCTACTCTGCGACCAAAGACGAGCTCGGCTCGCGCTTGGCCCGCATCGAAGGCCAGGTGCGCGGCATCCAGCGCATGGTCGACGAGGAGCGCTACTGCATTGACATCCTCACCCAGATCGCGGCCATCCAGGCCGCGCTGGACAAGGTCGCCCTCGGCCTGCTGGACGACCACGCCCAACACTGCGTGATCGGAGCGGCGGACGGCGACCAGGCCGGCAAGACTCAAGAGTTGATGGCGGCTGTTGCCCGGCTGATGCGCCGCGGCTGACCTCCACGCCTGAAACGGCCTGCAACAGCCTGCGGGTGCAGCACGCCGTCGAGGCAGCAACTACCGGGGCGATAGCTCTGCGGCGGTGAGCACACCTCCTGGCGCATGGCCTGGAAACCGTGGGAACAGCCGTTGAGCGAGTTCACCTGTCGGATGTGCGTCCAAGAACGCTGCCAGATCCCCGAACGTGCCGGCGAGAGCAAAGCTCGAGCCGACCTCGAGATCGGCGGCGGTCGGAGATGAATTCCCAAGCAGGCCGTCTGCAATCAGCTGGTCGGCGTGGGCCACGGCGGCGTTGAACTTTCTGACGTCGGCGTGAACGCTCGCGTCTGAGGCCCGGGTGAGCCGCGCGCCGAGGCGCGCGAACACCGGCGCGGTCAGCCGTACGCCGATTTGCGGCACCGGCAGGCGCGATCCAGCGGTGTAGCTGGTCATGTGACGCGGCGCGCGTCGAAGGATCGCCCAGGCGAGGCGGCGCACCACCGCCTGCAGCTCGCCGTCGGCCCATGTTTCGACCTGCTCGATCGCCCGGCGCTGGTCTGGGTCACGGGGATACAGGGATGGTCCAGGATAGGTGTCGAGATGAGCCAGTATGGCCCGGGAGCCCACGAGTCGGTGCGTGCCGTTCGTCAGGGTGGGGACTGTGCGTTGCCGAAGCGCAAGCGCTGGTGCACTCGGTGCAGATGGGGAATCAGGTCCACGCGTCGATATGCGATTCCTTTGAGTTCCAGCGCGGCCTCGACGCATGCCACTGGGTGCGAGGCCGGAATGCCGTAGAGGACGCGCTTCATCTAATTAGCCGCCGTGCAAGTCCGAGGGCTAGAGGTTCAGGGTCTCGCCCCAGAGTCGCGGTCGCGCGCGTCGAGGTAGGGGGCGAGATATTTGGCGGCGATCTTGGTTGCGGGCGACCAGGTCGGGGTGTCGGTGATTTCGGAGCTGAAGCCGCGTCCACCGATGACTCGCGCGCTGAGGTAGCGCGGTGCAGCGCCGGTCAGGAGGATTCCGTGGATCTCGGGGTGAAACGGCATCGCCTCGACCGGCAGGCCGGCGAACGCCGCGATTGCCTGCACGGCGGTGTCGGCCTGCTGAGCGGCAATACCGCCGTGTTTGAGCGCGTAGTCGGTCGCGTCGCCCGCCGCGTAGATGCGCTCAACCCCGCGCACCCTGCAATGCTCATCGATCGGAATCAACCCATGCTCACCTGCTGTTAGGCCGCGCACCGCGGGGCCGAACAGTTCAGGCAGCGCGACAATGCGGTCCACCTCAAACCCGCGGTCTCCATCGTTGATTACCACGCGGCGCGAGTCAAGGATCTCGCAGTCAGCCGAGCAGATCGTGGTGATCGCGCTGTCTGTGAGGAGCTCGGAGACGGCGCTGCTCGCACCATCGCCGAAGATCGCGAGCGGCGCCTCCTCGGGCGTCGCGATCGTCACCTTCAGCTTGATGTTCATGTCATAGGCGCGCCTCGCCGACATCAACGCAAGCTCATAGATCGGAAGCGGCCAGCCCATGCGCGGCGGCACAATGAACGCCAGGTCGTGAACGTAGCCACCCTCGATGTCCTGAATCAATCCATGCAACTGCTCGTCAAGGCGCCTGTCATCAATCGTCAGCCCGTGCCTATAGCGAGCATGGGGTCTTGCGCCGAGCGCAAGGATCAGCGCGTCGTAATGAATTCGCTCCCCGCCCTCGGTGTGAGCGAGACGCTGCTCAGGATCAACCCACGCAAAACTGTCGACAAGCAGCTTCACGCCAATGTCCTGTGCAATGTCACTGATCTCATAGCGCTCAGCATCAGCAAACGCAAACGGCTCGCGGACCGTCATCGGCCGATAAACAAACTCCGCGTCGGGAGCGATCAACGTCACATCAAACCGCTCGCCGCCAAGCTCACGCAAAGCCAACGCCGCCTCAAGACCCGCCACACCCGCGCCAGCGATAACAACGCGAAACACCGTCGAGGTCGAGCCGCTGGAGGTCATGGTTCCGCCTGCGGTGATACCGGTGCCGGAGCCTGCGATGCCCGCGCCAGGTCTCGGTAGTGCTCGCGCCAGATGAGTCGATAAAGCGGCACCAGGCGGGGGATGTCGCGGAGGCCGGGGATGAATGGAATCAGGATGAGGCCGAGGCTGAGCACGCCCATCACCATGAAGACCAGCGCGTCGGCGTTTGTCGAGGTGGAGAACGGCTTGATTTGATACCAGGCGGTATAGAGCCAGAGCCAGGACTGGCCGGGGGAGCTGCCGGTCTCGTTCGTCATGCCCCACTGCGTGCCGAGCAGGTGCTGCTGCTCGGCACGTGCGGCGAGCAGGCCGCCGTCGGCGAGAAACAGCAGCGGCTTGGTGTAATCGGTCTGAAAGAACTGACTGCTGGTCAGCAGGGCCCCGTCGAGGCCGCCGCTCTGGGCTTGTTCGAGCAGTCCGCTCATCATCGCCTGTACGGGCCCGTAGCCGCCCGCCGGCAGCGTGACGGAGCCATCTTTGGCGGCGGACGCCGTGCCGAGCGCCTTTGTATAGGCGTCGGTCCAGCCAGCCTGGGTTTTGGCCGGGGCCGCCTGATATGCGGCGACCGCGGTGTGGAGCGTCGGGTGGCCAGGGACGGTTGCGAGCGGCGCGTAGACGAAGTCCTGCGCGGTGTTGATCGGGTGGCTCACCCCGAGCCACTTCTGCAGGTAGACCGGGCCGACGTGCTGCCCGTCCGCGCTGTGGTTGTACGGCGGCCCGTAGCCGCCGCTGGCGCTCGAGCCGGCAAGCTCTCCCACGGCAGTCGTCTCAAAATCCACCGGCATCTGGCGCGACCACTGGGCGATCGTGCTCGATCGCTCATCCGGCGAGGAGAACACGATCGCCAGCGCAAACGTGAGCGCAGCGACAACCGCGAGCGCGATGCAGAGCTCCTTGATCAAGTCATAGGGCTTGTTAGGACCGCTCCAGGGACGAGCTGCCGCTGAATTCAGCTGCTTGTTCGAAAGTCGCGTTCGGCTCACGCCGCCGGCCCCAGCTCGCCCGGGGGTTCCGCGGCGTCCTCGTGGATTCTCAGGCCAGGCAGCGGTAGCGGCGGAACGATCCCGCTGCGACGCACCAGAAGCACGTGCACGGCGACCAGCCCGACAACGACGAGCGGCAAAAGCAGCACGTGGTAGCTGTACATCTGACCGAAGTTCAAAACGTTGAAGAAAGCGCCGACCCCGATCGAGTTCAAGCCATCCTTGCCCTGCGTGGCGATGTACTGCGCGTCGAAATTCTGCTGCGAGACATAGCCCGTGAATGCCGCAGCGATCGCGACCAAGAACGAGACCGCGCCGCTGATCCACGTGCGGGCGCGCCCGCCGCGCCACGCCGCCATAAAGAACTTGCCCCACAGATGGACGACCATGAAAAAGAAAAACAACTCAACCGACCACAAGTGCAGACTGTTCACAAAGTGCCCAACACGCGTGACGTGCCACCACGCCGGGCCCTTCAACCCAAGCACAACACCCGTAGCGACAATGACCACCACCCAGCGAGCGTCAGCACGCCAAAGACATAAATCCAAGACGACATGAAAGCCGGCTGACTGTCAGGCAGCAGCCGCTCCGGCGGCATCAGCCGCACCCCGGCCTCACGCGTTCGCACCGTCCACGACCTCTTACCGACCGCGCTCACAACTCACCCCTCCGCCCGCGACTACCAGGCATCGGCACCACAACCGCAGCCGCGAACACCACGACCATCAAGGCGATCACCACAAGATTGGCCACCGACAACTGAATAAAAGAGGTTGTCCCGTAGCTCGTAGATCTTTGTAGGTGGCGGTCCCTTCGCCTCGTCCGCTCGTGTTGCGAGCGTGGCGAGTTGCGAAGTCGATCCAAGAGACGAAAGGACCGCCATGAAGACCGTAGAG
>JBPCQX010000105.1:0-10783 GCA_050997675.1 Solirubrobacteraceae bacterium | reverse complement strand
AGCACGCGTACGTTGACGGCAATCTCGTGCTCGAGCAGCCAGTGGACTCGAACAACGGCAGGTGCGTCGATCACGGCACGGTGCCGGGGATGCGCTCGTTCGGCTACGTGCAGCCGTGCAAGGACACTGTTTACGCGTCGATGAGTTTGGATACGACCCAGTGGTCCGACGGACCCCACAGGCTCAAGCTCGACGTCGAGGATGCGGCCGGCGATCGGGCGACGGTGTTCGATGGGTCGGTCACGAGCGCGAACTCGGCGGCGGTCGCGGCGCGAAGCCCAGATGTCGCCGCCGGCGAGCGCGGGCCGTGCCCGCCGACGGCCACGGGGACGCTGGCGACGAGGGGTCGTGGCAGGGCGACCTTGTCGGCGCGCCTGACATGCGGCGGCAGGCCCTTGGGCTCTGTGCCGGCGCTCGTCCAGGACGACCGCGGGCTGCGCCGCCAGTTGACGACCGACTCCGCGGGCTGGTTTCGTATCGTCACGAGCAATCCGCACGGCCATTTCAGCGTCACCGTGGCGGGAACGACCGTGCCGATCGCGTACGAGCTGCACGCGATTACGCTGACGATCTCCCCGCGCGAGACCACCAACCGTCACGCGATGCGGTGGCGAGGGCGCGTGAGCGGCGGCCATCGCGCGATGAAGTTGCTGCTCGAGGTGCGCAAGGGCCGCGGCTGGGACATCTTCGATCAGACGTCGACTGACAGTGCCGGTCGCTACCACTACCGCTACACCTTCCGGTCGACCACCGGGACGGTGCGCTACACCTTTCGGGTTGTGGCCCGCGACGGCAGCGCCGTGAGCCCCTCGCGGAGCATCGTGGTGCGGGGGTGAAAGGTTCGCCGCGCGCGGGCGTCGGATAGCATTCTTCCTGTGTGCATCCAGTGCATGATCGGCGCGATGTCGGCGGGAGCGGGCGCGACGGGCGCGCGCTCCTGGATCGCCACACGGCACTTCGTCTGGCTCACGCCGGTGCGGCTGCGGCGGATCACCGGCGCACTGCTCGCACTCGCGCTGATCGCCTCTACGCTGCTCGTCAGCGGCTCTACTCCCCTGGGGGCGGCGCACGCCGCCTCTGCGGCGGGCGCACACCGCTGAGCTGAGCGTGATCGCGGCGATCTGCGCAAGTGCCTTCAGGTCGCTCGGGGCGGCAAGGGGGAGCCGAACGAGGCTCGCTGGCGCTGCTCCTGCGGGGGCACTTGCGCTTGTGCTCCTGCTCGCCGGGTGCGGCGGCGCTTCGCCCCCGAGCGCGAGCGGGACCGGTGCGGCGAGAGCGGCGCGCTTGGGCCGCAGCACCGGTGCGTCTGCGTCGTCCGCGCCCAGGAGCGTCGAGCGACTTGCGATGCCGCCGGCCTCTGGCCAGCAACGGTCGGTGCGCGTCCCGATCCTCACCTACCACCGCGTGCACTTGTTCCAAACCGAGTTCACAAAGTCGATTCCCGACGAGACTGTCGAGCCCTCGACGTTTGCGGCTGAGATCGATGCGCTCGCCGCGGCGGGCTATCACACGGTTTCCCAGACGCAACTGTTCAGGGCGCTGTTCAGCGGCGCGGCTCTGCCCAGCAAGCCGGTGTTGATCTCTGTCGACGACGGCTACGTCGACGACGTGAAGACGATCCTGCCGGTGCTCCGCTCACACCGGATGCTCGCCACTTTCTACATCATCACGGGCCGCTTTCATGAGCAGGGGTTTGTCAACGAGACGCAGGTGCGCAGGCTCGACGCGGCAGGGATGGATGTCGGCGCCCACACCCGCACGCACGCAGCATTGAACGCCATTCCCAGCGGACAGCTTGTCGGCCAGATCGACGGGTCCAGGCGTGATCTGCAGCGGATTCTCGGCCACTTCGTGTACTGGTTTGCCTACCCCTACGGGGCGTTCAGCCCGCCGGTCCTGCGGGCGGTTCGCAAAGCCGGCTTCCTGCTCGCTGTGACGACCAGGGGCGGCACCGTGGAGTCATCGACGGCGCCGTTGACGATGCCGCGCATCCATGTCGGCCGCGCCTCTACGGCGGCCTCGGTGCTGGCCTGCGTCAGGCAGGGAGGCTGCGGCGGGGGCGGCACCTGAGGGCAGGAACACGCTCCACACGCGAACGATGCGCCCTCAGAGCTCGGCCAGTTGGAGGCGGATCAGCGTGCCGCCGCCGGGGGCGCCGGTTGCCGACACCGAAGCCCCGTGGAGCCCCGCTACCTGGCGCACGATCGCTAGCCCGAGGCCGCTGCCCGGCTGCGCGCGGGCCCCGGCCCCGCGGTAGAAGCGATCGAACACGTGCGGCAGGTCCTCAGCGGCGATGCCGGGCCCGTGATCGCGCACCGACAGCGCCCCGCCTGACAGGCCCACCTCGATCGGGCCGTCGGCTGCCCCGCACTTGACCGCGTTGTCGAGCATGTTGGAGATCGCGCGGTCGAGGCGCGGTGGGATGCCCCGCACCACTGTCCGCTCGAGCGAGGTCTCGAAGCTCGCCGAGGCGGGGGCGTTGCGCTGTGCCCGGACGACCGCCTCGCTGACGAGATCGTCAAGCTGGATCTCCTCAAATGCCTCCACCTGATCGTCGTCGCGCGCGAGCTCGATCAAGTCGCCGATCAGTGCTGAGAGCTCCTCCACCTGAGCCACAGCATCTGCGATCAGCTCCTGGCGCGATGCGTCGCCAGCGGTTTGCTGCTGTTGCAAGAGCTCGATGTTCATCCGGAGGCTCGTGACGGGGGTTCGGAGCTCGTGCGAGGCGTCTGCGACAAGCTGTCGCTGGGCCCTCGCAGAATCGTCCAGGGCCCGCATCGAGACCCCGAGCGCGTCCAGCATCGAATTGAAGCTCAGTGCGAGACGTCCGAGCTCGTCCTCGCGGCCGTCCTGCTCGATTCGGCGACCCAGGTCCTGGGTCTGTGCGACGTGCTCCGCGGCATCGGTCAGCCTGCGGACGGGTGCGAGCGCCGTCCCGGCGACGAAGCGCCCAAGCAGCGCCGCGAGTGCTATGCCGCCTCCGGCGAGTGCGATCAGGATCAGCCGGATGCGGCCCAACACCGAGTCCGACTCGTCCAGCGAGCGCGCCGTTTCGATCGCTCCTCCGCCTGAAAGACCGGCCGCCAGCACGCGCAGGTGCTCGCCGCCGGCGTGGGTGTCGAACAGCCGGGAGCCAGTGCCGCTGTTGGCCTGCGCGCGCACCGCCGCGGTCACGGGCAGCTCGACGGCGCTGTTGGGAAAACGGAACACCTGGCCGGCTTTGGTCACGATCTGGCTGAAGCCGCGATCCTGCCCTGGACGGACCGGAAGCGGCTTCAACAGTCCGGCGACCGGGGTTCGCTCCAGAAAGGCGGACTTGCCGGCCAGCTTCAGGCTCGGATCTGCGCCCCGCGCGCCGGGGCGCTGCACGATGCGGGAGGTCGGGAACACCCGCGGGGCCGTACCGGGCGGGACCGCCGCGAAGCGCGATGCTGCGCCGACACGCGCACGGAGTGTGTTGTCGATCTCGCCGCGCAGCTGGGTTCTTACCAGCACGTATGTCAGCGATGAGGCGAGCACCACGGCCACTGCGACGGCGATCGCAGCGGCAAGTGTGAGTCTGCGGCGCAGGCTCACGGAGCCCGCAGTGTGTATCCCACGCCGCGCACGGTGTGCAGGAGGCGCGGCTCACCGTCCTCCTCGGTTTTGCGCCGCAGATAGCCAATGTAGACACCGAGCGTGTTCGATGCCGCGCCGAAGTCATATCCCCACACGTGCTCGAAGATCGTCGAGCGGCTGAGCACCTGTCGCGGGTGGCGAAGGAACAGCTCGAGCAGCGAGAACTCGGTGCGGGTCAGCTCGATGCGCCGCGGGCCGCGGCGTGCCTCGTGCGCGGCTGGAGCGAGTTCGAGGTCTCCGAGACGCAGCAGCTCGGGCTCGCCGTCTCCGGCGCTCTCGCCGCCGCGACGCAGCAGTGCGCGCAGCCTCGCCGACAGCTCGCGCAACGCGAACGGCTTTACGAGATAGTCGTCGGCCCCCGCGTCGAGTCCCGCCACGCGATCGTCGATCGAGTCACGTGCTGTGAGCATCAGGACGGGTGTCCGATCGCCGGCGGCGCGGAGCCCGTTGCATACCTCGATCCCCGACATCACGGGCATCGAGACATCCAACACGATGGCATCAAAGCTGCGTTGGTCGATCAACTCGAGCGCCTGCGCACCGTCACGCGCGAGTTCGACGGCGTAGTGCTCGAGCGCCAGCGCCCGCGACAGCGCCTGCGCGACGGCAGGCTCGTCTTCGACGACGAGGATCTGCCGTGCCGCGCTCACTGGCTGCCGGTGCCCAAGAACGCCCCGCCGCCGCCGCCGCCACCACCGCCGCCGCCGGGCGGGCGCAGCGTGGCGATCTGCGGCCGGCACGCGCGCACGGCGGTGCGTCCGGAAGGCGAGCTCAACGCGGCTTGGAGTGCCGCGCCGGCGCCGAACCCGCGGCCGCCTCCGAAGCCCTGCGGGGGCGCGCTCGGACCTGTCGCGCCGCTCGGACCTGTCGCGCCGCTCGGTCGGGGCGATCCGACGCCACGCGACGGCAGCTTGTAGCCGTGCTTGGACATGCAACGCTGGACCGCGGCGTAGGCGGCGCGGCGCTTGGCGCGCTGCGCGGGCGTCGCTAGCCGCAGCGCCCCCCGCGGGAAGTACTGCGCGCAGGCCTGACGCGCCGCCTGGAAGCTCTGCTGCGAGAAGCCGGTGCCCTGCCCGACGTTGACGCCGTGCTTGCGCAGACAGTCGATTGCTGCCTGGCGGGAGCCTGCTCCCGAGGCCGTTGCCGGGGCGGTCGTTGTCGTTGACGAGCCGCCGCTTCCGCCGCACGCAGCGAGCGACACGACGAGCAGCAACGCGATTGGGCCTGCGGAGGACTTGAGCATGCAGCGGAGCGTCCCAACGCAGAATAAGAGCGCGATAAGAAGCAGAGCTGGGTGCTGTGCGGCGAGCGGCCTGCGCTAGCCGTGCTTCTGGCGCAGGATCCCAGGGCGGGGCGCGCGCAGTGCTCGCGCCAGAGCCTCCGTCTGGGGGTCTGATTTGGCGCCGGGCTTGAACGTCGGGGCCGGCAGCTGGGCGGCGAAGGGCCTGCTCGCGTTTGCGGGCTTCAGCGCGGCCGCGGCTGCAAGCGCCCGCTCGGGGCTGTCGGCGTAGATGTCGATTGCGAAATCCCGCCCTGTGTAGAGCTCGATCGAGCGTCCTGAGTCGAAGATCACGGCGGGCACGCCGCGCAGGGTGGTGTTGCGATGAGGTCCGAGGCCGTTGTTTGAATGGGCCTTGTAGGCGACGGTGTTGATCTCCAGCGGGAGGCGGCAGCCGACGGTGCTGAGCGGCGAGCTCTGCTTTTCGCAGTCGCCGTAGTACATGCGCATCCCGATAGCGGGCTCGTAGTCGATTTCGCTGTCAGCGGCGGTCAAGCGGACGTTCTGAAAACGCTTCCCCACCCAATAGATCGTGAAGTCGCCGAACTGCCTCGTCAGCCTGAGATCGCCGGCCGTGATGCCGTTGGCGGAATGGGTTGGGCTGGCGCAGCCGCCGAGCACCAGCAGGGCCGCGCCCGACATCAGCAGGAGTATCGCTCGCCGCATGGGCGAGATTATCTCGCACGCTGCGCGGCCGTGGGAGTTGCGACAATACGCAGATACGCATGGCGACCGGGGATTCAGGCTACGAGGCACGCCTTGCGCGGGCTGAGGAGGAGCGGCGACGCAGGTTCATGCGGCGGCGGATCGGTGCGGGCGCGGTCGTGCTGCTCGCGGCCGTGTGGCTGATCAGCTCGATCGCCGGCGGTGGCGGCGGCCGGGTGCAGCCGCCACCTGTCGGCGCGGCGGTCGCGGCCGGCGTCCACGAAGCCCGCGCCGCTGCGAGCTCGCATGCCGCCTCGAGTGCCGAGCTGAAACGAGAGCAGCGCGCGGTCCAGAGCGCTCTGAGCTACACCTCCTACGTCACGGAGGGAAGTCAGTCTGCGCGAGAGATTGCGTTGACGTTTGATGACGGGCCTGGTCCCTTCACGCCGCAGGTGCTGGGCGTGCTTGAGCGCATGCATGTGCCGGCGACCTTCTTTGTCGTCGGCAACACGCTGACGAGCTTCGGTGCGCAGGTGCCACGCGAGCTTGCCGGCGGCTTCCCGGTTGAGGACCACACACAGAACCATCGCGTGATGGCCCAGCTCTCACGCAAGGATCAGACGCAGGAGCTGATCCAGCAGATCAGCGGCATTCGCGGTCTGGGAGCGCCCCAGCCCACGTTGTTCCGCCCGCCGTATGGCTCGTTCAACGCGACCACGCTTGCGCTGTCAAAGAAGCTCAAAATGCTGCCGGTGTTGTGGACGATCGACACCAAGGATTTCTCGCGTCCGGGCGTCCCGGCGATCGAGCAGGCGGTGCTGAGCGGAGCCAAGCCTGGCGCGATTGTCTTGATGCACGACGCGGGGGGCGATCGCTCCGAGACGGTGGCGGCGCTGCCCGCGATCATCCGGGCGCTGCGCGCGAGGCATTTCAAGCTCGTGACGGTCCCGCGCCTACTCGCCGACGATCCGCCGCTCACGATCCAAAAGGCCCCGGCGGCAGGCGGGGGCGGGTGAGACCTTGCAGTGATTGTCTTCTCCGCCGGCGCGCCTAGACTTCTCCGTCCATGCGTATCCGCGCACGCTACGTGGCGGGCGTGCTGGCGCTTGCCGGGGGAGCTTTCGGCGCGCTGCCCGTCCACGCCTCGCTGAACTCTCAGGTTGCCACGCGGCAGGCTCGAGAGAGCCGTCTGCAGTCGGCGATCGCCTCGGAGAACCACCGCCTGTCGCTGCTGCAGGGGTCGATTTCGCAGGTTCAGGGGCGCTTGAACGTGATCGAGGCCGACCTCGCGAGCAAGGAGGCGCGCTTGAATCGCATCCAGAGCACGCTGCGCGCCGAGCGCAAGCACCTCGTGCGGTTGCAGGTGCAAATGGTCGCGGCCGACCAGGCGCTTACCGCCAACCTGCGCTCCCAGTACGAGTCCGATCCGCCAGATGCGATCAGCGTGATCCTCAGCTCGCATGGCTTCGCGGACATGATGGACCGCTTGGAGTTCGTGCGTCGAGTCAAGGATCACGATGCACAGGTGATTCGAGCTGACCGGAGCGCCCGCACCACGGTGATCGCGGCGGCGACGAAACTTGGGGCGCTCGAGGTTCGCCAGCAGACGCTGACAAGCGCGATCACGCAACGCCGCGACGATGTCGACCGGATTCGCATCGGGCTTGTTGATCACCAGATCCGGATCGAGCGCTCGCGCTCGGCCAAGAGCGCGAGCCTTGGTCAGGCGCGTGCTGAGCGGCGTCGGCTCGAAGCGCAGATCGCTCGCATCGCGGCGCGCAGCGCGGGTCCCGGCGGGGGCTTTTCCGGCTCCCCAGGCCGTGTCTTGCGCAGCGGTGCTGGTTTCGTCTTCCCGCTCCCGGGGGGTGCTGCATCGCCGCCGGGATCGTGGTCCGACGATCAGGGCGTCGATATTTCGGCGGCTGGCAACACCCCCCTGCTCGCCGTCGGTGCAGGCACGATCGTGCTTCACGGCATCGGCGGCTTCGGACCGTCCGCTCCGGTACTCCATCTCGACGACGGCCGCTACGTCTACTACGGACACGCTGGACCGGGCAACATGGTGCCGATCGGCACCCACGTTGGTGCGGGTCAGGTGATCTCCGAGGTCGGCGCGGGAATCGTGGGCATCTCAACGGGACCCCATTTGGAAATCGGCTTCGCCAACGCAAGCGGCGGGCCGATCGGGGCGGGCTCGGCTGGCACGATGCACGCCCTGCTGCTCAGCGCTTACCACGGCTGAGGCGCTGCCGGGTCGCCCGGCGACGACCGTCGTCACAGGCCGGCGCGGGCCACCTCGCCGCCGCGTGGGCGCAAGCTACGCCGCAGCGAGCGCGACAGCAGCACCAGCGCCGAGCCGGCAAGCAGCGTCAACACGGTCCAGCCAAACGGCGGCCCCCCGCCGCCGCCGGGGGGCGGCGAGCCCGCTGGAGCGCCGGGCGTGCGGTACAGCGGTGTTTGGCCGAATAGCCGTGCGGCAACGGCGAACGCGGGCTTGCGCGTGCCGTCGTAGGCGATCAGCCCTTTGTGGTGAATCACGGTGTGGGGAATGTCGTGGCGGTGAGCGCCGCCGTCCCAGTGGGGTTTGACTGCAAACTCCCGCAGCGTCCAGTAGATCGCCCCGTTCATGAATGGCAGCGATGCGACGGCCTCAAGCGTCCGCTGGAGGTATTGGGATTGGAAGCTGTACGTTTGCTTGACGGTCGCCGGCCCGTTGACATTGGCCTCGGCACCGAACTCGCTCATCACGAGCGCCTGCGCTGGGTAGCGCTGATGCGTCTGCTCGAGAAACGGGGCGAGGCCCGAGAGGCTGGCAGTCGAGTGGCCGCGCCTGCCCGTGTACCAGCCGTAGTAGTTGTTGATCCCCAGCAGATCGAACTGGGCATAGGCGCGCTGAACCGCAAAGCCTGGATAGGTGAACAGGTCGACCGAGACCGGAGTGCCCGGATCCAGCGTCCGCACCAGCGACGCCGCGTCGTGCAGGTAGGCGCGCGTGCCGGGGACCGAATCAGGTGTGGGCGACAGCTCGTTGGCGACGGATTCCGTCGCGATGCTCGCGTGCGCCCTGGTTTGCAGCACCGTGTCGCGCAGGCTCGTGAGCGCGAGACGGCGTTGGGCGGCGGTGCGCAGCAGCAGGTCACGATGGTAGATCGGCGCTTGGCTCCAGACGAGGATGCCGGCACGGTCGAGCCGGCTCAGGAGGTCTTCGCCGAGCGGGTACTGCGCTCGCGTGACGTTCGCGTGCAGCGCCTGCAGGTCGCCCACGATGCGCGCGTCGTCGGCCGCAGTGAGCGCCGCGCCGTGACCCTGAATGTCCTCTTCCACGGAGGCGCCGCGCAGGTCGATCTGCCTTCCGTTGAGCATCAGCAGGCCGCTTTGGACGCTCACCTGGCGCATCCCGACCTGCAGCGAGGTCTGCTGAGCGAGAGCGCCACCGGCGTAGGTCGCAACTGAGGCCGAGTAGAGCCGCGGGGCGTCTGGCGACCAGGTCTGCACCGGTGCTCTCAGCGGGATGCGGGCCTGAAAATGCTCGCTCGAGCCAGCTGCGAGTGGCGGTGCGGTGACGCTCGCGTGCTGCGTTGGGCCGCCGTTTGGGGATGCCAGTGTCAGCGCCAGGTGCGGGCGCGTCGCGACCTGCGAGCGGTTTCGCAGTGTCGTGTCGAGCAGCACGTAGCCGGTGCAGCGCTCAGGCTGGGCGCAGCTCAGGCGTGGCAGCAGGGCGAGGTCGGAGGCGACAACGGGGCCGAGCGGGATCAGCGTCACGGGCCGCGACAGGCCGCCCCAGTTCCACCACCCCTCACGCGGCTCGGCGTTGTAGCGACGATTGTCGACGCGGACCGTGAGCGTGTTCATCGCCCCGTCTCGCAGTTGCGGAAGCGCGAGAGCGAAGCCCGTGTAGGGATCGCTGTGGCTGCCGATGCGGCGGCCGTTCAGCGACACAACGGCGGTTCTCCGCGCCTGCTCGAAGCGCACACCCCAGCCGAAGCCGTGCGGCGTCTGCGGCGTGCGGAACTGAACCTGGTACACCGCGGTCGTGCCGTTGAACTCGCTCTGGCGCGCCCGCGCGTCGAACACGCTCGGTACGCTCACGGTCCTCGCGGGCTGGCCGGCGACGCGCAGCTTCCAGCCGTCTCGCAGTGGCATCGCGGACGGGGTGGAAGCAGCGGCGCACGCTGGCAGCGCGAGGGCGCAGAGCAAGGCCGCTAGTGGGCGGACGGTCATCTGTTCAGTCAATCATGGCGGATCGGTCGGCCGCATCGGTGCGTACAGTCCGGGGCATGAATCCAGGACTGGCCTCGAGCGGCGACACCCTGCGCGCTTTCACCACCGCGGCCGACCAGCTATTCGAGAACCTGGCACAGC
Organism: Solirubrobacteraceae bacterium; assembly: GCA_050997675.1. GTDB lineage: Bacteria > Actinomycetota > Thermoleophilia > Solirubrobacterales > Solirubrobacteraceae > Palsa-513. Next base: position 879 of record JBPCQX010000105.1, on the reverse strand, counting down.
TCAAGTATGGCTCGCTGCTGATCGCGCTCGGCCTGTTCGGACTCTACCTTCTTGCGCGCTCCAGGGCGACCCTGAACGCCCTGCGCGCCGCTTATCCCGGACAGCAGGTCTCCTGGCGCAAGATCTGGGGCGCCTACGTAGCGGCTTACGGGCTCAACGGTGTGGTGCCGGCGGGGGGCGGGTCGATCGTCCAGCTCGTCCTCTCGCGCAACGCGATTCGCGGCTCGAGCTACTCGACTGTGACCTCTGCGCTGTGCGTCGGGGGGCTGTTCGACGGGTTGATGGCCGCCCTCGTGCTGGCTTTCGCCTTCACGCAGGGTGTGTTCCCCAAGCCAAAGGACTTTGGCGGTCTGGAGTCGTTCGACATCTCGTTCTTTGCTCGCCATGTGCCGCTGACGCTGTTCCTCGTCACAGGTGTCCTGGTGGCCGTGATCGCCTTTGTTGGCGTCTTCTCCCGCCGCCATCCGTCGTTCTGGGCGGACTTGAGGCAGGGCTTTGCGATCCTCTCGGACCGTCGGCGCTACGTGATCGGAATGTGCCTTCCGCAGCTCGCGGGCTGGACCCTGCGCGTCGCCTCCTATTACTACCTGCTCGATGCTTTCCATGTTGGGGCCTCGGTCCCCAACGCGATTCTGGTGATCGCCGCGCAGCTGATTGCGGCGATCGTCCCCTTCACCCCGGGCGGCGCGGGCGTGCAGCAGGCGCTGCTGCTCGTGATTTTCGCCTCCACGGCACCGACGGACTCGGTTGCCGTGTTTTCCGTCGGCCAGCAGATCGCGATCACCACGTTCACGCTTGCGCAGGGATTTGCGGCGATCTTCTTCGTCTTCAAGTACCGCTCGTTCCGCGCCGTGCTGCGGGACTCCAAGGCCCAGAAGC
>JBPCQX010000041.1:0-7431 GCA_050997675.1 Solirubrobacteraceae bacterium | reverse complement strand
GGGGGGGGGGTGTGTCGCTTCGCCCTACAAGCCGAGGGCGTCGCTGCCCACGCGTCGATGCCGCGACTCGGCGATAACGCCCTACTCAAGCTCGCGCCGCTGCTGGAGCGGCTCGCTGCCGCCGGCCAGCCGGACTACGACCTGACCGCCGAGCCGCGGGCATTCCTGCGGGCGATCGGCGAACTGGGAGGGGATGACGACGCCGCGGCGGCGCTGGAGCGCGTTCGCGCGCGCGAGCCTCGCCTCGTGCCGCTGCTCGAGCCGATGCTCGGTGTCTAGCTCGCGCCGACGCGGATCTACGACTCGGAGAAGATCAACGTGATCCCCGCCGCGGCGCGCCTGGCGGTTGACTGCCGCGTGCCGCCCGGGCTCGGCGAGCGTGAGGCGCTGGGGCGGATCCGCGAGGTGATCGGCGAGCCGGATGGCATTCGCCTCGAGTGGACCGAGCAGGTGATCGGCAACCGCTCGCCGCTCGCCTCCCCGCTGATGGACTTCATCGAGCGCTGGATCGCCGAACAGGTGCCCGGCGCCGTCTGCGTGCCCTCGGTGCTGCCGGGCTTCACCGACTCCCGCACGTTTCGCGACGCATTCCCCGACTGCGTCGCCTACGGGTTCTTTCCGCATCTGCATCGCGACCGCTTCCACACCGATCCGCTCGTGCATGGCGCCGACGAGCGGATCGACGTGCGCGACCTCGACTTCGCCGAGCGCTTCTTCGCCGACCTCGCACTGCACTGTCTCTCAAGCCGCGAGCCGCCGATGCCGATGCCGAGGGTGCGCGTATGACGATCCTCGCCGCCTTCTCCACCGACGTACAGAACTTCGCTCAGAACTGGATCGGCGTCGCCACGATCGCGTTCATGGCGTCGATGGTCTACCTGATCATGCGCACCGTGAAGATGATGCCGCGGACCAAGCCGCAGGAGATCAAGCCTGCATCTGATCTGTCCGTCGGGTGGGACGACGTAGCGGGTGTCGAGGAAGCGCGGGCGGAGCTTCAGGAGATCGTGGAGTTCCTGCGCGATCCGCGGCGCTTTGCCAGGCTCGGCGCGAGGGTGCCGCGCGGCGTGCTGCTGCACGGGCCTCCGGGCACCGGCAAGACGCTGCTGGCCAAGGCCGTTGCGCACGAGTCCGGCGCGCGCTTCTACTCCCAGTCGGCGGCCTCGTTCGTCGAGATGTTCGCCGGTCTCGGGGCCGCCCGCGTGCGCCGGCTGTTTCGCATTGCACGCAAGCACGAGCCGTCGATCATCTTCATCGACGAGCTCGACGCCGTGGGCGGACGGCGCGGGATGGACCTTTCCGGCGAGAAGGACCAGACGCTCAACCAGCTGTTGATCGAGATGGACGGCTTCGGCACGAGCGACCGCTTGGTCGTGATCGCCGCCTCAAACCTGCTCGAGAAGCTCGACCCGGCGCTGATGCGCCCGGGTCGCTTCGACCGCCAGATCTTCGTCTCGCCGCCCGATGTGCGCGATCGCGAGGAGATCTTGCGGGTCCACACGCGCACCAAGCCCGTTGCCGAGGTCGACCTGGAGATGGTCGCGCGTCAGACCAGCGGGCTGACGGGAGCTGACCTGGCGAACATCTGCAACGAGGCGGCGATCTTCGCCGCGCGGCGCGGCGCTGGAAAGATCGCGATGCTCGACTTCGACTCCGCGCTCGAGCGCGTGATCGCCGGCGCTCAGTCGCGCCGGGTGCTCAACCCGCACGAGCGCTCCGTTGTGGCCTACCACGAGGCGGGACACGCGCTCTGTGGCGAGCTGCTGCCGACCGTGGATCGTGTGCACAAGATCTCGATCGTCCCTCGCGGCCGCGCGCTCGGCTACACGCTGAACCTGCCCGACGAGGATCGCTACCTCAAGACACGCGACGAGCTGCTCGACTACATGACCGTGCTGCTCGGTGGCCGAGCGGCAGAGCAGCTCGTGTTCGGCGCGGTCACGACCGGCGCGTCCGACGACCTACAGCGGGCAACGACGATCGCCGGGGCGATGATCAACGAATACGCAATGGGCACCGCCGTCGGCGTCGTGGGCGTCGACCATGCCGGAGTGTCCGATCAGACCCTGCGAATCCGCGACGAGGAGCGCGAGCACCTGCTCCATCAGGCGCGCCGCGCCGCGACGGCGATGATCTCCGAGCATCGCGAGCAGCTCGAGCAGCTCGCCTCCGAACTGCTCCAGAACGAGGTGCTCGATCGCGCCTCGATCGAGCGAATCATGGACGCCGTGCCGCACCGGCCGTCGATCGCTGCGGCCCGCGCTCAAGGCGGAATCTGAGTAACGGCGCGCGGCGGCCTGTTGCCGTGCGCCCTCCGCGCCTAGTACGCTACACCGGATGCGGTGTCTTTCCTCGGCGGGTGCACTTGTGCGCGCCGCCCGGCGCAGCCAGGGTCTGAGCCAACGCCGACTCGCCCTCCGAGCGGGCACGAGCCAGGATGCGATCAGCCGCATCGAACGGGGCGTCGAGTCGCCGACGGTCGAGCGCTTGGAGCGCTTGATGCATGCGCTCGGGGAGAGGGTCGAGATCCGCACCTGTCCCCTTGCTGCGCCAGCCGGTGCGGTGCCCGCAACGGCAAGCGAACGTCTGCGCGAAGCGGCGTCGTGGAACCTGGTCGCAGGCAAGCTGGAGCAGGTGGGCGTAGCTGCCCGCCGCGCTGCCCATCCGGCGACCCGAGTACCCGGGGCATGAGCGACACCGCGAACCGGCCGCTCGATCTGCGCGAGCTGTTCCGGCTGCTGGCGGCCGAGCGGGTCGAGTACCTAGTGATCGGCGGAGTTGCCGCGCAGGTGCACGGGAGGCGTCGGACGACAAAGGACCTCGACATCATCCCCGCACCCGACGAGGCCAATCTCCAGCGCCTGGCGGTCGCGCTCGTCGCACTGGAGGCTTCGCCGGCGGAGTTGGAGGGCACGTCCCGGGCGGTCCCGACTGCGGAGCAGCTCCGCCACGCGCCGATCGTGCCGCCGCTGGCCACGCGCCACGGTGAGCTGCACATCCTGAGCGACGTGCCTGGGGCGGCTGCGTATGCCGAGCTCCGCGCCCGCGCATTGGTGGTCGAGCTCGACGGAATTCCGCTCGCAATCGTGTCGGTCGACGACCTGATCCGGATGAAACGTGCCGTGGGACGTCCGGGGGACCTCGAGGACATCGCCGCGATCACGGCGCTTGCTCGGGGATCGGAAAACTAGTCAGGCGCGTTTGCGGAATAGACTCCGGCCGGTGTTCACCCGGATTGACCACGTCGGCGTCGCCGTCGCAGACCTCGACAGCGCGCTTGCGTTGTTCGAGGGCACGTTCGGAATGCCCGTCTCCCACCGCGAAGTGGTGCAGGAGCAGGGCGTCGAGGCCGTGCTGCTGAACGTCGGAGAAGGCCACGTCGAGCTGCTTGCGCCGCTCGGCGAGCAGACGCCCGTGGGCAAATTCCTCGCCAAGCGGGGACCTGGAATCCACCACGTGGCCTACCGCGTCGAGGACGTCGCCGCAGCAATCGCGACGCTGCGCGGCAAGGGCGTGCCGCTGATCGACGAAAGTCCCCGGAACGGGATCTCGGGCTCGCGAGTAGCGTTCCTTCACCCAAGGGGCTCCGGCGGCGTGCTGACCGAGATCGTTCAGCCCGCCGAGGTCCACTGAGCGATGTCCGCCTCCGAGGCCAAGACCAAGCGCATCTCGATCGGCTTCCAGGGCGGACAGACGCTGCCCGCTCGGGTGTCGGCAGCGGAGCTTGCGGCCTTTGAGCAGGCGTTGGAGCGCGCTGCTGGATGGCATTCGATGCCGTGCGAGGACGCGACCGTCCGGATCGACCTCTCACAGGTCGTCTTCGTGCGCGTCGACTCCGATGAGCCGCGCGTCGGCTTCGGCGCCTGAGGGGGCTTCGCTGAGTCCTGACGCCGCGTTGCTGGCGCTGGTGCGCGCGCGAGGGGAGGCTCGATGCACGCAGCGCTTCTCGCTGCTCGGCGAGCATGCAGCGATCTGGCTCGCCTACGGCGCCTGGCGCGCCGCCCGCGCGGATGACGCCGCGGAGCGCAGCGTCTGGATGCATGCGGACGGCGCGATCGCGCGGGTGTACGCGGTCAACACGGTGTTGAAGCTCCTCGTGCGCCGCCAGCGTCCACCGGCGCAGCTCACGGGCACGCCGACGCAGCTGTCGTTCCCAAGCGCGCACGCCGCAACCTCGTTCGCGGCGGCGCGCGCCTTTTCGCGCGCTGGGGCGCCGGCTTCACCGCTCTACGCGCTGGCCTTCGCACTTTCACTCTCGCGCCTGCGACTCGGCGTCCACCACCCCTCTGACGTGCTCGCCGGAGCGCTCCTGGGCACGGTGCTGTTGCGGTGAAGATCGGGATCGTCGGAATGCCCAATGCCGGCAAGTCCTCGCTATTCAACGCGCTGACCCGCGCCGGCGCCGAGGCCGCCAACTATCCGTTCACGACGATCGAGCCGAACGTCGCCGTGACGCCCGTCGAGGACGCGCGACTCGCGCGCGTGGCACAGACGCTCGGCGCCTCCAACCTTGTCCACGACACGATCTACTTTCACGACATCGCCGGCCTTGTCGCCGGCGCGCACGAAGGAGAGGGACTCGGCAACCGCTTCCTCGCCAACATCCGCGAGACCGACGCGATCCTGCACGTCGTGCGGGCGCACGAGGACTCCAGCGTGGTCCACCCGGAGGGTCGCGTCGATCCGCTCAGCGACATCGAGACGATTGAAACCGAGTTGACACTGGCCGATCTCGAGCAAGCCGAGCGCCGGCTCGAGCGCGTCGTCCGCACGGCACGCGGCGGCGATCGCGCGGCGATCGCAGAGCAGAGGTGACTCGAGTGCATCGTGGAGGAGCTAGCCGCCGACCGGCCGGCGCGCGGGGTGCCTGCGCCGGCGGAGGTGCCGGACGCGCTCGCGCTGCTGACCGCCAAGCCGGTGCTGTTCGTCGCCAACGTGGAGGAGGGCTCGCCCGAGCCTGAGGCCGTTCCGGCAGCGATCGCCGCCCACGCGCGGGAGTCCGGCGCCGGCGCGGTCGCGGTGTCGGCGCGGATCGAAGCCGAGCTTCGCGAGCTCGACGAGGCGGACGCCGCGGCGATGCGTGCGGACCTCGGAATCGCCGAGTCCGGCCTCACGCGCGTGGTGCGCGGCGCCTTTGACCTGCTCGACCTGCTCGCCTTCTTCACCGCCGGCGAAGCCAAGCCCGCACAGTCCTGGCACCTGCGCCGAGGCCTCACTGCCTGGCACGCCGCGGGACAGATTCACAGCGACATCCAGCGCGGCTTCGTCCGCGCGGAGGTCGTGGGGTGGGATGAGCTGGTGCAAGCCGGAGGCTACGCAGGGGCGCGCGAGCGCGGCACACTGAGGCTCGAAGGACGCGACTACAGTATGCGTGACGGCGATGTGCTGACGGTTAAGTTCACGCCGTAGCGGTGAGCGACTTTTAAGGAGAGAGATGGGGAAGATCATCGTTTCGGAGTTCGTCTCGCTCGACGGCGTGATCGAGGCGCCGGGCGGAGGCGAGGGCTTCAAGCACGCCGGCTGGACGTTTGAGATCGCCCGCGGCGAGGAGGGCGACAAATTCAAGCTCGACGAGGCGCTCGACGCCGAGGCGCTGCTGCTTGGGCGGACGACCTATCAAGGCTTTGCCGCTGCCTAGCCGTCGATGGAGGGCGACTTTGCCGACAAGTTCAACAGCATGCCCAAATACGTCGTCTCATCCACCCTCAGGGACCCCGAGTGGAACAACTCGACAGTGCTCGAGGGCGACGTGGTGGAGGGCGTGTCGAAGTTGCGGGCGGAGCTCGAGGGGAACATCGTGGTTCACGGCAGCGCGCAGCTGGTGCGCACGCTGCTCGCTCACGGGCTGATCGACGAACTGCGCCTGATGGTCTTCCCCGTGGTGCTCGGCAGTGGAAAGCGCCTGTTTGGGGAGGCGGCCGAGAAGACGCCGCTGCGGCTCGCCGACTCCAGGGTTGTGGGCGACGGCATCGCGATCCTCATCTACCGGCCGTCGCGCGACTAGCCCAGTCGCTCCGCCAGCCGCTTCAGGCCGAGCTCCCGCACCGCTGCTGCGCCTGCGCTCGTGTCGGTCGGCTGATCGGCGGGCGAGGCGACGGCGATCTCGCGCAGCGTCGCGAGCTGCTTGAACATCCGCAGCTCCTCGGCCTGCTCGGCGAGCACGCCGGCGATTCGCGGCCTGAGCCGCTTGGCGGCGAGCACTCCCTCGAGGTCGCCGTGCTCCTCGAGCAGCGCGGCAGCGCCCTTCGCGCCGATGCCCTTGGCGCCGGGAATACCGTCCGAGGGATCGCCGCGCAGCGCGATCAGGTCCGGGATCTGACGCGGCCGAACGCCGCTGCGCGCGCGCACCTCGCGCTCGCCGATCACGAGCGGCGCGCCCCTCGGGCCGAGGTGCAGCACGCGGGCCTGTCGCGTCACCGATTGATAGAGGTCGCGGTCGGCCGTCATCAAGAGCGTGTCTGATTGCTCGACCAGCGCCAGCGAGTGCATCACGTCGTCGGCTTCGAGCGTGGGGTGCTCGAGCAGCGTCCAGGCGAAGGCGCGCAGCAGGTCCGGCGCGCGCTCCCACTGCTCGCGCAGCTCGGCGGGCATCGGGTCGCGATGCGCGTGGTAAGGCGGATAGAGCGCTGCGCGGTATTCGGCCTCCTCGGCCCCGAAGCAGCACACGACCGCGCGCGGCTGCAGCTGCTCGATTGCGTTCAGGAGCGCCTGGAGCGAGCCGAGCAGCGCGTTTGCCGGACGGTCCTGGGCGTCGCGGATCTTCTTCGCCGGGAGCGCAAAGAAGGAGCGGTAGAGCAGCCACGGAGTGTCGACGACGAGCAGTGGAGAAGCCACAGGGAGATAGTGTCAGGACTTGCACGCACTCTCACGACCGTGGAGGAAAGTTGCTCACGCTAAAAGGCATCGAAGAGGTCAGGGCGCACATCGGCCAAGAGCTCGGCGTCTCTGAGTGGCACGAAGTCACGCAGCAGGCGATTGACGAATTTGCGCGGGTGACGGGCGACGATCAGTGGATCCACGTCGATCCCGAACGCGCAAAGGACACACCGTTCGGCGGCACGATCGCCCACGGCTACTACACGCTGTCGCTCGCGCCCAAATTCTCCTACGCGATGTTCACGATCGAGGACATCGCGTTCGGCGTCAACTACGGGCTCAACCGAGTGCGCTTTCCGGCGCCAATGCCCGTCGGCAAACGGGTGCGGATGCGCGCCAAGGTGGCCTCCGTCGATGACATCCCCGGCGGCGCGCAGATCGCCACCGAGCTGACCTTCGAGTGCGAGGGCGGCGAGAAGCCCGTTTGCGTCGCCGAGTCGCTGGCGCGGGTCTACGCCGGCTGAACCATGCGTGCCGCTGCGATCCTCGCGCGAATCTCAGCAATTCCGCCCGGGTTTGTGAGGAGCTACGGCGACGTCTCGCCGGGCGCGCCGC
>JBPCQX010000010.1:0-44231 GCA_050997675.1 Solirubrobacteraceae bacterium | reverse complement strand
GACACGGTGTGGCACCTGATGAACATTGCGGTCGACCCCGACATGCGTTGCCGCGGCGCTGGCTCGCGGCTGTTGCGGGAGCTCTACGAGCGTGTCGAGGGATCCCCCGACGCGCGCTTCACGCTCGAGGTTCGCTGCTCAAATACGGCGGCGATCCGGCTCTACGAGCGCGATGGCTTTCGTGCCGCAGGGCTGCGGCGACGCTACTACCAGGACAACGGCGAGGACGCGCTGATCATGTGGCGCACCCCGGCAACCCTGCTCGGCCGGCTCGACGACGTGCCGGCCGCCGACCCCGTCGCCCATCACCGGCCGTGATCCTCGCGATCGAAACCAGCTGCGACGACACCTGCGCTGCGGTCGTCGCCAACGATGGGGCGGTGCTCTCCAACACCGTCTCATCTCAGGGCGTGCACGACGCCTTTGGCGGCGTTGTGCCCGAGGTGGCGGCGCGCCGGCACCTGGAGTTGATCGACCCGGTGCTCGACCAGGCGCTGCGTGGTGCGGGCGCCGGACTCGACGATATCTCGCTGGTTGCTGCGACGCGCGGGCCGGGCCTGGTGGGCGCCCTGCTCGTGGGCTTCAGCGCGGCGAAGGCGATCGCCGCGGCGCGTGAGCTGCCGTTCGCCGCAGTTGATCACCTGCGCGGCCACGTGGCGGCGGCGCTGCTCGGACCCACGCCGCTGCAGCCGCCGTTCCTTTCGCTGATCGCCTCGGGCGGCCACACGCTGCTGCTGCACGTCGAGGATCCGCGGGTGCTGCCGCGGGTGATCTTCCGCACGCTTGACGACGCGGCGGGGGAGGCCTTCGACAAGGGGGCTCGGATGCTGGGCTTGGGCTACCCGGGGGGCGCGGCGCTCGAGCGCCTGGCCGCAGCTGGCGACCCGTCCGCATTCGACTTTCCGACGGGGCGCAGCGAGGACTTCTCATTTTCAGGCCTGAAGACTGCGCTGCTCTACAAGTTGCGCGAGCCGGAGGCTGCCGGGCGCGGCGCGGACCTCGCGGCCTCCTTCCAGCACGCCATCGTCGAGGCGCTGCTGGTGCGCTGCCGGCTGGCAATCGGGCGCACGAACGTGAGGCGGCTGGCGGTCGGCGGCGGCGTGGCGGCGAATGGTGTGCTGCGCTCCCGGCTTGCTGAACTCGACGTCGAGCTGTCGATACCCCCCCGCGATCTGTGCACCGACAACGCTGCGATGATCGCTGCGGCGGCTCGACTGCAGACGCCGCTCGCATACCCGGACTACCTCCCGCTCGACGTCTATGCGACGGGCGAGGGCCCGCTGCGATGATCGTCGTGGAGCTGCTCGGCAAGGACGACTGCTGCCTCTGCGACGAGGCGCTGGTGGTGCTGGAGCGACTGAAGGCCGAGTTGGGGTTCGAGCTCGTAAAGACCGACATCACCGGCGACGAGGAGCTTCACCGCGCCTACTTCGAGCGGATTCCGGTGGTCCGCCTCCACGGCCGCGAGCTGATGCAGTTCCACGTCGACGAGCGCGCGCTGCGCGAACATCTAGAGTCCGCCAAGTGAGCGGGGCCGAGCTTCAGGAGTTCGAGCAGCGCGGCGCCGTCGATCGGCTCTCGCTGGGCGTCGCCGCGCGGCTCTCGCGCTACCTGCAGGTGTTGACCCAGGCTCGCAAGATGGGCAAGCAGACGATCTCCTCGCAGGAGCTCTCGGATTTCACGCATGTCAACTCCACTCAGATCAGGCGCGACCTCTCGGGCTTCGGGCGCTTTGGCAAGCGCGGTGTGGGCTACAACGTCGAGTCACTCGAGGCCCAGATTCGCAAGATCCTGCGCACGGCCGGCCAGCACAACATTGCGCTCTTCGGTGCGGGCCATCTCGGCCAGGCGATCGCCTCGTCGGAGATCTTTGCCGACCACGGCTTCCGTGTCGTTGCGATCTTTGACTCCGACCGCGAAAAGGTTGGCCTGCGCGTTGGCGGTCAGACCGTGCGCCACAACGACGAGCTGCGCGAGGTGGTGCGCGTTCAGGAGGTGGTCGTCGCGGTCCTCGCTGTGCCGACGATTGCGGCGCAGGCGCTCGCAGATGACCTTGTGCAGGCCGGTGTGAGGATCATCTTCAACTACTCAGAGGCGCTGCTGACCGTTCCGCCTGACGTTACGGTTCACACGTCGAGCCCTGCGGTGGACCTACTCTACGCGTTGTATTTCTACCTCACGTGAGCTCCCTTGATCTCGACTCAGCCGAGCGCGTGTTCGCGCAGTCGACTGACCTCACGGTTGGCATCGAGGAGGAGTTTGCGATCCTCGACCCGCGATCGCTTGCGCTGGCGCAGCGATACGAGGAGCTCCGTGCGAGGGCGGGCGCTACTGACGCTGTGCTCGGCGAGCACCTGACGGGTGAGCTCATCGCGTCGGAGATCGAGATCGTCTCCGGGCGGGGTGAGAATCTGGCGGATGCGCTGGAGCGCCAGCGCGACCGCCGGCGGCGGCTGTTTGCGCTCACCGACCGAGAGGGCGCGCTGCTCGGCGCGACTGGCACACACCCGTGGGCGGACTATCGCGAGCAGCCGATCATCGACACTGAGCACTACCGGCGCGTCGAGCAGGGCCTGCAGTACGTGGCGCGGCGCAACAACACCTTCAGCCTCCATGTCCATGTCGGCGTGCGCGGCGCGGACCGCGCGGTCAAGGTGTGCGATCGGCTGCGCGAGGAGCTGCCCCTGCTGCTCGCGTTGTCTGCCAACTCGCCGTTCCTGGACGGCGTCCACTCGGGCCTGCACTCCGCACGTACCCAGAGCTTCACCAAGAGCTTTCCGCGCTGCGGCGTGCCCGATGCGTTTGGCGGCTGGGGGGCTTATCGCGAATACATCGAGCTGCTTCGCGCCACAGCTTCGATTGTCGAGTTCACGCAGGTGTGGTGGTCGGTGAGGCCGCACTTCGAGTTCGGCACGGTCGAGGTTCGGGTCTGCGACGTGCAGGCCACTGCGGGCGAGTCGGATGCGCTTGCATCGTTGATCGTCGCCTGTGTGGCTCAGGCGATGCGCGACATCGACGACGGCGTTCCGCACAGCGCACTGCCCGCGCGCCTGATCGAGGAGAACCTGTGGCGTGCCGTGCGCTATGGACTTGACGGCAGGATGGTCGACTGGGAGCGCGCCGAGCAGTACGAGGCACGCGCGATTGCCGAGCGGCTGCTGCACTGGACCGAGCCGGTGCGGTCAGAGCTCGGCTCGGAGCCGGCTTTCCCGGAGCGCAACGGCGCCCAGCGCCAGCGGGCGATGCTGGAGGCCGGAGCAACGATCGAGGACGTCTTCGCGGCGAGCGTGCGCGAGACGCAATCCACCTATGCAGAGGAGGTCGCAGCATGAGCGCCCAGGGACCTGAGCCGACCGAGGACGAGCTCCGCGCGGCATTCGAGGAGCAGATGCGAAACATCACCGTTGATCGGGTGCTGATCGAAACCGCGGTAACGCTCGTGAATCTGGCGGGACGCAAACTCGGACTTGGCGGCTCGGAGGCCGAGCGGGATCTCCCACAGGTCCGCGACGCGATCGACGCCGTGCGCGGGTTGATGCCCGTGCTCGAGCGCCAGCCTGACGCGCCCGACATGGCGCCCCTGCGCGATGCGCTCTCGCAGCTCCAGCTGGAATATGCCAAGGTCGCGGGTCAGCCGGGTCAGCCGGGGCAGGCGCCGGGTCAGGCGGGTCAGCCGGGCCAGGCGCCGGCCGCCCCGGGTCCGGAGCCTGCCAGCAAGCCCGCGGCCGAGGGCGAGCAGCCCGCCGAGCCGGGGGCCGGACCGGCGCAGTCGAGCGGTCGGCTTTGGGTGCCGGGGAGCTGAGGCGCCGCCGGGATCGCTAGACTCCGCGCCGTTCGAGCCGGGCGGCCCAAGTTGTTGCCCGGCGTTCCCTGTGCCCGGCGCCGCCCGGGCCCACCGACACAGAACTTCTGAGGAGTTGCCTTGACTGACTTTCTGACCAACCACGGGGTAGTCGTTGCCCTTGTGTGCGCGGCCTGCGCGGTCATCTACGGGGCCTATACGTCGCGCGCGCTGCTTGCGCTCTCGCCTGGCAACGAGAAGATGCAGAGCATCTCCGGGGCTGTGCAGGCGGGCGCCCGCGCCTATCTGAACCGCCAGTACACGACGATCGCGATCGTCGGAGTGGCGGTGTTCGTCGCGGTGATCTTCATCCAGAACATCGCCGTGGGAGCGGGATTCGCGCTCGGCGGGCTGCTGTCGGGCGCCGCGGGCTACATTGGCATGAACGTCTCTGTGCGCTCCAACGCACGCGTCGCCGAAGCCGCCCGCGGCGGCGTCTCGCCGGCGCTGAGCGCCGCGTTCCGCGGCGGTGCGATCACGGGGCTGCTCGTTGTCGGGCTTGCCCTGTTCGGGGTTGCCGGCTATTACGGGGCGCTGACGTCCTTCTTCGGCGACTCGCCGAAGACTGCGGCCGACGCACTGATCGGGCTCGGCTTCGGTGGTTCGCTGATCTCCGTCTTCGCCCGACTCGGCGGCGGCATCTTCACCAAGGCGGCCGATGTCGGTGCTGACCTGGTGGGCAAGGTCGAGGCCGGCATTCCCGAGGATGACCCGCGCAACCCGGCGACGATCGCCGACAACGTGGGCGACAACGTGGGCGACTGCGCGGGCATGGCGGCGGACCTCTGGGAGACCTACGCGGTCACCGCGGTCGGCGTGATTCTGCTGGGCGTCATCACCTTTCACGAGGAGACCCGCGTCGCGCTGTATCCGCTTGTGCTCGGCGGCGCTGCGATCCTCGCGTCGGTCCTCGGCACCTTCTTCGTCCGCACCAAGACGGACAACGTTGAGAGCGCGCTGTACAAGGGGCTGATCGCCTCGGGTGTGATCGCGGCGGCAGCGTTCGCGCCGATTACCTACTGGATGATGGATGGCCTCACCTACAAGAACGCCGCGGCTCCGCTGACCACGCCGAGCTGGGGCGATTTCTACCTCTGCTCGCTGATTGGCATCGCCGTCACGGCGTTCCTCTTCGTGATCACCGACTTCTACACCTCGACGCGCTTCTCGCCGGTCAGGAAGACTGCCCGCGCGTCGGAGACTGGTCACGCGACGAACATCATCCAGGGCTTCAGCTCCGGCCTGCAGGCGACGGCGCTTCCGGCGATCGTGATCGTGCTCGGAATCCTCGGTGCGTGGAAGCTCGGCGGCGGCGGCGTGTTCGGGATCTACGGCATTGGTGTGGCTGTGATTGGGCTGCTGTCGCTGACGGGCCTGATCGTCGCGCTCGACGCGTTCGGCCCGATCACCGACAACGCCGGCGGGATCGCCGAGATGGCCGACCTGCCCGAGGAGGTGCGGACGATCACCGATCGCCTCGACGCTGTTGGCAACACGACCAAGGCGGTCACGAAGGGCTACGCAATCGGCTCTGCCGTGCTTGCTGCAATCGTGCTGTTCGCGGGCTTCCAACAGGAGCTCCCCAAGTCCGTCAACTTCTCCTTTGGGATCAACGAGCCGCCGGTCCTGATCGGGCTGCTGCTCGGCGGCCTGATGGTCTGCCTGTTCGCCTCACTTTCAATGGAGGCGGTTGGCCGCGCCGGCGGCGCCGTTGTCGAGGAGGTCCGGCGCCAGTTTCGCGAGAAGCCCGGGATCATGGACTACACCGAGCAGCCCGACTACGAGCGCTGCGTCGACATCGTTACCAAGACGGCGCAGCGAGAGATGATTCTGCCGTCGCTGCTGCCGATCGCACTGACCGTGATTGTTGGCCTGATCGACGTGCAGGCACTCGGCGGACTGTTGATCGGCGTGATCGTCGTGGGCTTCTTCTTCGCCGTGATGATGACGGCCGGCGGCGGCGCCTGGGACAACGCAAAGAAGCTGATCGAAGATGGTGCACATGGAGGCAAAGGCTCGGAGGCGCATGCCGCGGCCGTGACCGGCGATACCGTGGGCGACCCCTTCAAGGACACCTCTGGTCCGGCGATCAACCCGATGATCAAGGTGGCGAACATCGTCGCGATCCTGATCATTCCGATCATCACCTGAGGCGCCGCGCGGGCGGCGCCGGAAGCCCTGCCCCCGCGTGAGCCTCGCTCGCGATGAGCGACAACGATCGCGTGAGGCGCAGGCCCCGGGGACACGTTGTCCACGACGCGCTGACACGCGCGATGAGCGTCGCGATGCTCGCGATCGGGGTCGCGCTCTGCGTGCGGGGTTCGCTGCTCTCGATCGTGCTTGGGCTGCTCTTCCTGGCCGCCGGTGCCGGGCGCCTGTACGTCCAGCTGCGTGTGCGCAGCGGCCGCGAAGGCGCTCCGTGAGCGAAGGCGCGCAGACCCGCGGCCGCCCGACGCTGCGTCGCAGCCTTGGCTCGCCGGCGCTGTTCGCGATCGTCTGGACCTCGCTCGCGAGTTCGATCTACTTCTCGCTCGGGGTCGTCTCGGGGCATGCTCTCGGTCTGACGCCGCTGGTGTTTCTCGTCGCCGGCCTGTTCTTCTCGCTGACGGCGATGACCTACGTGGAGGGCGCCTCGCTGCACCAGGACCGGGCCGGCTCCACGGTGTTCGCGCGCTACGCGTTCAACGAACTGGTGAGCTTCGTCGCCGGTTGGGCGATTCTGCTCGATTACGTGATTCTGATCGCGATCGCATCGCTGACTGCGACGAGCTACCTGGCGACGTTCTACGCCCCGCTGGGGCATGGCGCGGAGCGGATCCTCGTGACGTTGGCGATCATCGCCTTTGTCTTCGGCTCAAACGTGCGGGGCTTTTCAACTCGCCGCTCGCGACGGATCGCAGCGATCGTCGTTGCGGACCTCGCGATTCAGCTGTTTGTGATCGTTGTTGGGCTGATCCTGTTCTTCGACTTTCATACGGCCGTATCCGCGGTGCACCTGGGCGCCACTCCGAAATGGTCGGACGTGGTGTTCGCGGTGACGATCACGACGGTGGCGTTCACTTCGCTGGAATCCGCCTCGGGCCTGTCCGGGGAGGTCGGCGTGGGCAGAGCGGGCCTGCGCCGCCTGATAGCCAGCGCCAACGCCTCGATCTACATCGTGTACGTCGGCATCGGACTGGTCGCGGTCCTGGCCGTTCCGATTGTGGGCGGGGTCAGTCAGCTCGCCGTCCATCATCTCGGCGCACCGGTGATCGGCGTTGCCGATGCGTTCCATCCGGGCGCTCTGCGCGATCCATTGAAGTACATCGTCGCCGCCGCGGCTGCGGTCACGCTGGTTGCCGCGGCCAACTCCGCAATGCTTGGGCTTTCACGTCTGGCCTATTCGCTGGCCACCAACCGTCAGATTCCCAGCGCCCTGGGTCGGCTGCATCCGCGACGCTCCACGCCCTACGTGCTGATCGGCGTAGCTTCCGTTCTGGCGGCGGCGCTGGCGATTCCTGATGACCTGGACTTCCTGGTCGGCATCTATGCGTTTGGCGCGATGCTCGCGTTTACGATCGCGCACCTCTCGATCTGCGTTTTGCGCGTCCGCGAGCCGAACCGCGCCCGACCGTACCGGATGCCGTTCGCGATCCCCTTCCGGGGTGCCGGTCTCCCCTTGCCTGCGCTTCTGGGAGCGCTCTTCTCGTTTGTCGCCTGGATCAGCGTGATCGCGTTTCATGGTGGAGCGCGAATTGTCGGGCCGCTTTGGATGTTCGGTGGCCTTGCGCTGTATGTGGGCTACCGCGTGAGCCAGCAGAAGCCACTGCTTTCGCGGGTGACGGTCCCGGAGACGGTCCTGCGCGCCGAGCCGCCGGCCCGCGACTATGGCTCGATCCTCGTGCCGCTGCTCGGGACGAGCCTGGACGACGACATTGTCCAAACGGCGGCGCTGCTGGTGGCCGGTGAGCAGACCGACGCGGACGCCGTGGACACCGCGACGATCGAGGCGATCTGGATCTTCCAGCTTCCGATGTCCCTGCCGCTCGATGCCCGCCTGCCCGACGAGCAGCTCAAGCGGGCCCGCACCGCACTCGCGCGCGCCAAGAGCGTTGCCGAGGAATACGCCGGAGTCGAGGTTGCCACGGCCACCGTGCGAGCGCGTCGAACGGGTCACGCGATCGTTGAGGAGGCGCGGCGCCGCGGTGTGGAGGCGATCGTGCTCGCGGCTGACGAAGCCACGCGCGTTCGCGGCGGGGCGCTGCTGGGCGGTTTTGGGGGCCAGGGGGAGAGCACGATCGGCGCCGTCACGAGCTACGTTGTCGCCAAGGCCCATTGCCGTGTGATCGTCACGGCCCCTCCGCTCGTTGAACGTCCGGCGCCGCCGGGGGATTCCCCCAGCGGCGCTGCAGTGCTATCCGCCTAGCCCGAATCCGCCGCAGCGTTCCTGGGGCGCATCCACGGCCTTGCTCCACACCCGATCGCCCTCGCGGAATCAGTCATCCAGATAAGATCCCGCGCAGATGTTCGTGCTGATCGTCGGAGCTGGACGGGTCGGATCTGCGGTCGCAAAGCGCGCGCTGTCAGACGGGCACGAGGTGTCCGTGCTCGACGAGGATCCGCTCTCGCACGAGCGGTTGAACGAAATGGAGAGCCGCAGCTGGGAGGACTCCGGCGGGCGGTTCACCGTTGGCACGGCGCTGGAGGTCGATGCGTTGATCGAGGCGGGCATCGAACAGGCAGATGTGTTCATCGCCTCGACGGATGGCGACAACACGAACCTCGTTGTCGCCCAGGTCGCCCAGCGGCGCTTCGAGGTCCCCAAGGTGCTGTGCCGCGTGATGGACCCGGCGCGAGCTGCCTGGTACACGCAGCAGGGGCTGCACACGATCTCGCCGACGCAGCATGCGATCGAGTTGTTCCAGCAGGCTCTCGGGCTGGACGGGTGAGGGGGGGCGCGCGTCCATGTACGTGATGATCGTCGGAGCCGGGAAGGTCGGGTGGAACCTGGCGCGGGAGCTGATCGACAAGGAACACGAGGTGACGCTGATTGAGTCCAACCGGCGGCGCTACCTGATCGTCGAGGAGGAGCTCGAGCACGCCGTGCAGTACGGAGATGCCACGGAGCTGTGGGTGCTGGAGCGGGCCGGCATCCAACGCTCAGACCTGGTGATCGCGGTCACGGGCGACGACGAGGACAACATGCTCGTATGCCAGGTGGCAAAGGAGAAGTACCTCTGCGACCGCGTTATCGCACGGGTGAACAACCCGCGAAATTTGCAGCACTTCAAGCTGCTCGGCATCCAGCCGGTCGTCTCCGCCACGGACCTGATCCTGCGGCTGATCGAGCACGAGGTGCCCCGCTACGGCCTCGTGCACCTGCTCGCGCTCGAGGAGGAGCGCCTGGAGATCATCGAACTCGAGGTCCACGAAGGTGCGCCCGCTGACGGCAAGCGCGTCGCGGACGTGGCGCTGCCCGAGGGGACGCTGATCATCTCGGTGCTTCGAGGGGGCAGCGGGTTCGTGCCCAAGGCCGATACGGTGATCGCGGCCGGGGACGAGGTGCTGCTCGTGCTTGACCCAGGTCTCGAGGACGCGATCACACCGTTCTTTGCACCGGTGAACTGACGCTCGAGCTGTTGGTGGCTGGGCGGCCCGGACGGGGCGGCTGGCGCTAACATGCAGCGCGCAGGACGTCCGATGCGGGGTCGTCTAATGGCAAGACTCCGGCCTCTGGAGCCGGCTATCGGGGTTCGAGTCCCTGCCCCGCAGCTGCCTCACGCGCCGGCTCCCGGCTCCTGGCTATGCGGTCGGTCGGCCGACTGTTACGCTGCGGCCTGCTCCGACCAGTCGCGGTAGAGTTCCCAGTAGGCGCCGCGGGCTTCGAGCAGCTCGTCATGCGTCCCCTGCTCGACGATCCGTCCTCGCTCGAGCACGACAATGCGTCCGGCGGAGCGGATCGTCGATAGGCGGTGGGCGATCACGATCGCTGTGCGTCCCGCGAGCAGGCGGCGCAACCCGGTTTCGATCCGCTCCTCGGTGCGCAGGTCCACGTTCGCGGTCGCCTCGTCGAGCACGAGGATTCGCGGATCGCCGATCAGGGCCCGAGCAAACGCCAGCAGCTGGCGCTGTCCGGCTGACAGCTGAGCGCCGCGTTCGCCGACCTCGGTTTCATAGCCATGCTGCAGCGCGGAGATGAACTCGTGCGCTCCGACCGTCGCCGCCGCCCGATGGACGGCTTCATCAGATGCGTCCGGCGCCCCGAATGCGATGTTTTCGCGCACCGTGCCCGAGAACAGAAAGGCCTCCTGGGGCACGATACCCATCTGTGAGCGCAGCGAGTGTGCCTGGACGTCGCGCAGGTTGTGACCGTCGATCGATACGCGTCCGCTGGTGGGATCGTAGAAGCGCGCCGCCAGCTTGGCCAAGGTCGACTTGCCGGCTCCGGTCGAGCCCACCAGGGCGACTGTTTGACCCGCGGGAATGTGCAGCTCCACGTGGTCGAGTGCCCGCACCGCTGCTGCTGCCGGCTCCTCGATGCGCTGCGCGGCGCTGGTTCCGGCGGTCGATAGTGGCGCGGCGCCGTATTCGAAGGAGACATCCGCGAAGTGAACCTCCCCCCGCAGCGTGCGCAGCGCGAGCGCGCCTGGCTTGTCGACGAGGTCGGGCTGCTCGTCGAGCAGTTCAAAGATCTTGTCGAGCGCCGCCATGCCGGACTGATACGTCGTGTATAGCTGGGAGAGCTGCGTGATCGGGTCGAAGAAGTTGTTCAGCGCGGCGATGAAGCCGACGATCACGCCGGTTGTGATCGACCCGCTGATCGCCTGGTAGCCGCCGTAGATCAGGACGCCGGTCGTTGCGATCGCCGAGACCATCTCGATCGCGGGGAAATACGCGGCGTTCAGCTTGACGGTGAGCATGTTGGCGTCGCGGTTGGCGCTGTTGAGGCGTGCGAAGCCCGCGATCTGGCGACCCTCCTGTCCGAACGATCGTACGACGCGGATACCGGCCAGGCTCTCCTGCAGGTTTGCCGTGATCGCGCCAATCGTTTCACGCGTCCGCTTGTAGGCGTCAGCCGAAGCGATGCGGAAGACCAGCGAGGCGAGCGCCATCAAGGGGAACATCAGGAATGTCAGCAGCGCGAGCTTGAAATCGAGCACGAGCAGGATTGCAATCGTGCCGAGCAGCGTCAACGAGGCTTGGAACAGCGTCACGACGCTGTCGGTAACGAGGCTGTCGAGCGCCTCGACGTCGTTGGTCATGCGCGAGATCAAGACACCAGCACGGCGCCGCTCGTAGAAGCCAACCGGCATCAGCTGCAGGTGGTCGAAGATCTGCATCCGCAGATCGGCGAGGGCGCGCTGCCCGACCCATTCGACGAGGTAGGTCTGGGCGTAGGTCGCCACCCACACCACCAGGCCGGCGAGCACGAACAAGATCACGATCAGCGTCAGCGTGCCGCGGTCGCCGGGGGTGATGCCGTTGTCGATCGCGAGCTTGGCGAGCGGCGCGGGGGCAAGCGCCGCGGCGGTGCCCGCGATCAGGCTGGCGAACATCGCGATCACCCGTCCGCGGTAGGGCCGCAGCAGCACGAGCAATCCGCGCAGGCGACGGCCACGGCCACTTGTTCCCCGCAACCGGCGGCGCACCTCCGAGCCGGTCCTGGACAAGCGCGCGCTCACAGCCCCGCCACCGCTCGCTCGCGCGGCTTGCGTGTGAGGAACACCTGGTCGGGCAAGCCCTTCTCGACGATCTCGCGATACAGCTCCGACGCCTCGAGCAGTTCTGCATGGGTTCCGTGGGCGATCAGGCGGCCGGCCTCGAGCACGACGATCTCATCGGCGAGCGCGATCGTGGACAGGCGGTGGGCAATGATGAACGTTGTGCGTCCGGCCATCACCTCAGCAAGAGCCAGCTTGATCTCCCGCTCCGTCGAGGCGTCGACGGACGAGGTCGCATCGTCAAGGATCAGGATCCGCGGATCGATAAGCAGCGCGCGCGCGATTGCGAGGCGCTGACGCTGGCCTCCGGACAGCGTCAAACCACGCTCGCCCACCCTCGTGTCGTAGCCGTCCGGCAGTCGCTCGATGAAATCGTGTGCCTGCGCGCGCCGAGCCGCCGCCGCCACGGCTTCGCGCGTTGCCTCGGGGCGACCGTAGGCGATGTTTTCGTGCACCGTCGCGCTGAACAGGAACGGATCGTCGCCCGTTAGGGCGATCTCGCGTCGTAGCGCGGCGAGGGCAACGTCGCGCACGTCGGCGCAGTCGATCAGGATCCGTCCGGCAGACGGATCGTAGAGCCGTCCGATCAGCGCCGCAAGCGTCGTCTTCCCCGAGCCCGTGCCGCCGACCAATGCCACCGTGCGCCCTGCTGGCACGTCGAGGTCCAGCCCGGACAGGGCGGCGACGGGCGAGCCTTCGTAGCGCATTTCAACGCCCTCGAAACGGACATGCCCCGATCCGGGCGGCAGCGCCGGTGCCGCGTCTGGGGCGCTCATCTCAGAGTCGCGGTCGAGCAGCTGGAAGATTCGGGCTCCGGACGCGGTCGCGCGCTGAGCCATGCCGAGCAGGACTCCAAGCGTGCGCATCGGCCCGAGCAACATGATCAGGTACGTGTAGAACGCGGTGAACTGGCCCAGCGTGAGCTGGTGGTTGATCACCTGGCGTCCGCCAAGCAGCAGGATCGCCGCCAAGCCGAGCTGGGGCAGGAAGCCGATCAGCGGGTTGTAGCGAGCTTGCAGCAGCGCGGCCCGCATCGCCTGCTCGAACACGCGGCTGACGCTGCGCTCGAAGCGCTGGCGCTGATGTGCCTCGCGCGCAAACGCTTTGACCACGCGGACGCCGGAGATCGTTTCCTCGGCATCTGCTGTCAGCTCGGCGATCCGTTGCTGGACCTCCTGAATCGCGGGCCGCGCATGCCGGCCGTAGCGCTGCGCCACGAACACGACGAACGGCACGGGAATCAGCGCGATCGCGCCAAGGCTCGGCCGCAACGCCAGCATCGCGGCGCCCGCGAGCAGAATCGTCAGTGCCGACTGGATGATGAACACGAGCCCGTAGCCCAGGAAGAAGCGAACAGCCTGGAGGTCGACCGTGGCACGCGACATCAGCTGACCGGTCTGTTGGCGGTCGAAGAACGCCAACTCGAGTGACTGCAGGTGCTCGAACAGCCGGTTACGCAACTCGTACTCGATTCCTAGCGAGACGCGGCCGGCGATCAGCCGGCGCCCCACGGTCAGGCCGAGGCGCACCGTGCCGGCAGCAGCGATCGCGAGACCGAAAAGGACCAGCTGATGACGCTGATGAGCTCGCACGGCGTCAATCGCGCGGCCGGTCAGGTACGGAATCGAGATCGTGGCGATCATCGCCAGCAGCGCGAGCAGCATCGACCAACCCACCGATGCCCGATACGGAGCGAGGAATCCCAGGAGTCGCCGAAAGATACGCACTTCATAAAGTATAGTAAGGCCATGGCCCATGCCGGACTTTGTGACAGCTGCGCGCATCAGCGTCTCGTGCCGAACACCCGCGGGTCGCTTTTCTCGCTCTGTGAGCGCTCCCGCGATCAGCCCGAGTTTCCGCGTTATCCACGGCTGCCTGTGAACGCCTGCATTGGACACGAGCGACGCGCCCAACCGGGGCCGGCGTCGTGAGGGCGGACCGCAGGACGAAGCGCCGCAGGGTTCTGGTGGGCGCTGTCCTGCTGGCCGCTCTGGCCGTCGTGTTGGTGCGGATCGCGCCCCAGATCGTGTCCTCTGGCTCGACGTTGCGTCGCTTGCGCCACGGCGATGCGGGTTGGCTGGCATTCGGCGTCGGCGCCGAGATGCTGTCGATTGGCGGCTACATCCTGCTGTTCAAGGGCGTGTTCTCGTGTCATGGGGTGCGGATCGGCTGGCGCGCGAGCTACGAGATCACGATGGCGGGTACCGTGGCAACAAGGCTTTCGGGCGCGGGCGGCGCCGGCGGGCTGGCGCTCACGGGATGGGCGCTTACTGCATCGGGCCTGCGTCCCGCGACTGTTGCGAAGCGTCTCGTGGCGTTCAACGTGCTGCTGTACTTCGTCTACATGGTGGCGTTGATTGTGTTCGGCGTGCTGCTGGGGGCCGGACTGATCTCCGGCCCATCGCCGTGGTCGGTGACGCTGCTACCTGCGGCACTGGCGGTCGTTGTGATCGTCCTGGTGCTCTCGATGCGGCTGCTGCCGGACGATTTGGAGCGCCGTCTGACCTCGATCGCCCACGGCTCGCGTCGCGGGCGCAAGCTGTTGAGCCGTGTTGCGACAGTGCCGCGGGCGCTTCACGATGGCGGCGTGGTTGCACTCGAGCAAATTCGCCAGGGCAGACCGCTGCTGCTCGGCGCCCCGGCCTATTGGGCGTTTGATGTGCTTGCCCTCTGGGTGGGCTTCAAGGCATTTGGCGCGACACCACCGGTGGCGGTCGTGGTGATGGCCTACTTCGTTGGCACGCTGGCTAACGTGCTGCCGATTCCAGGCGGGGTTGGAGGCGTCGAGGGCGGCATGATCGGGGCCTTCCTCGCGTTCGGCGTGTCCGCGCCATCGGCGGTACTGGCCGTGCTGACCTACCGTGCACTCTCATTCGCGCTGCCGCTGCTTCCCGGCGGCGTTGCCTACTGGCAGCTGCGCCACACCGTCGCTGTGTGGCGCGAGCGCTACGGCGACGATCGCGCGGGACCGGCGGGCCCGCAACCCGCGCCCTCATGAGCGGCGGGGGCGCACACCGCGTCGTGATCGTCGGCGCAGGCTTTGGCGGGCTGTGGGCGACGAAGGCGCTGCGCCGTGCGGCGGACGCCGTCGAGGTGACGCTCGTCGATCGCACGAACCACCATCTCTTTCAGCCGCTGCTCTATCAGGTCGCCACCGGGATTCTCTCCGAAGGCGAGATCGCTCCCGCGACACGGGACGTGCTGCGTCGCCAGCGCAACGTACGTGTCGAGCTGGCCGAGGTGCGCGCCGTGAACACACGCGCGCGTGAGCTCGAGCTGCTCGCGCCGGATGGCTCCACGAGGTCGCTCGGTTATGACAGCCTGATCGTCGCGGGCGGGATGGTCGGCTCCTACTTCGGCCACGATCAGTTTGCGTGCTGGGCTCCGGGGATGAAGTCGATCGAGGAGGCACTGCACCTGCGAGCGCAGATCTTCACGGCCTTCGAGATGGCCGAATGGGAGACTGATCCCGCGCAGCGGCGGGCGTGGCTGACGTTCGCGGTGATTGGCGGCGGCCCGACCGGGGTCGAGCTGGCGGGCCAGATCGGGGAGTTGGCGCGGCGCTCGCTGACGCGAAACTTTCGCAACTTCGATCCTGCTGAGGCGCGCATCCTGCTGTATGACGCCGGCGAGCGCATTCTGCCCACCTTCGGCCCGCGCCTGTCGCGCAGGGCGGCACGCGCGCTCGATCGGCTGGGGGCCGAGATCCACGAGCATGCGACGGTGGTCGATCTCGATGCCCACAGCATCACGGTCAAGGCTCGGGACGGCACGAGCTCGCGTATCGAGGCGCGCACGAAGATCTGGGCGGCGGGAGTGAAGCCCGCTCCGCTCGCTCGCATGTTGGCCGACGCTTCGGGGGCAGAGCTGGACCGCAAAGGCCGTGTCGAGGTCTCACCGGACTGCTCGATCCCCGGTCTGCCGGAGGTGTTCGTCGTCGGGGACATGATGTCGCTCGACGATTTGCCGGGGCTCGCGGAGGTAGCAATGCAGAGCGGCTCGCACGCAGCGAAGGTGATTTGCTCGCGTGCCTGCGGCGGCCGGGCGCCCGGTCCGTTTCACTATCGCGACCTCGGCGCGATGGCTGCCGTATCGCGGTCTTCGGCGGTTGCCTCCTTCCGTGGTCTGGAGCTCAGCGGGCGGCTCGGGTGGCTGGCGTGGCTGCTGGTTCACATCCTCTTCCTGACCGGTTTCAAGAATCGCTTCACGACGGTCGTTCACTGGGCGATCACGTTTATCGGCCGGGGGCGGGCGGAGCGCTCGATTCCCACCACCAGCCACGTGGGCTCCGATTTCCGGTCGGTGTGATGCGTTCAGAGCTGCTGCAGGACGAGAAACTCGCTGCCGTTCTGGGTGGCGAGGGTAAAGCTGTAGAGCGACGCCGTGGTGACCTTGTCGACGAGCCCGGAGTCGGCGGACTGGGCGATTGAGGCGACGCTTGGCGTCGCGGCGCTGAGCGTGGCGTCGAGCGGGCGATTGAGCTCTTCGGAAAGCTGGCTGGCGCGGAAGAACAACACCTGGGTCGGCGACTGGCCCTTGCGTGGCGGCATGAACGCCTCGACCTGCTCGACGCCGTTGATGTAGCGGAATGTGTACAGCGCGAGTTCCAGCGCCTCCCGCCGAAGCAGCAGGTGGCGCTGCGTGGAGGGCTGGCCGTCGGTGATCGAGCATTTCGGGCCGAGCCCGCACAACTGGTAGATCACGCCGGTACCGTTGAACACGGGAATCGAGCCATGGGCGTTGGGGGCGGTGCGAACAGCCACCTGGACCGGCACACCGGCGACCTCTTGCGGGCTGCCCGATACGGCGACCAGCTGCTGGCCTGAGGCGAGGCGATATTCGGCGCCGACGTGGTTGGCGATGTCGTGAACGCCGGTCAGGTCGCTGCTGCTCGGAGCCCATGCCGACCAGCGGGGGGGGACCGCGTCGCGCCCGGTGCTGAGTACCAGCGCGATCGCTGCCGCCGCAGTGATGCCGAGCGCGATCAACGCGCCGAGAATGAACTGAAAGCGATCCGCGTGCGGAGCGGGGGGGAGCGGGCGAGCAAGGCCGCTTTCGCCGGCGGGGGCGAGCGCGAGGTCGGTCGAACGTGCGGCGAGCGCGCCAACGAGGGGGGCCTCCATCGCGGCGCTGAGATCGCTGGGGGCGCTTGGTTCGAGCTCTGCCTCGGGCGGCAGCTCCTCGGCGTCGGAGTCGATTACGAGCGGGTCGATCGGCGCTGTGCGCAGCAGCGCCGGGTCCACCTTCGGGCGCGTTCCCGCTGGATCTGGCGCGCGGTCGAACCCACCGCGGCCGCGAGGCTCCTCTTCGCCGACGGCGCGATCCTGCTCGCTCACCTCGTCTGGCTGCTCGCTCACAGCGGCGGCCAGGTTGCCTCGTCGGTGATATCGATCGCGGGCGCCTCCAGCTTGGCTGCGTCGAGCACGTCTACGACTTCGTCGCCGTGCAGCTCGCGCCGCTCGATCAGCGTCTCGGCGATCCGCGCGACCTGCTCGCGGTTGTGGAGGATCAGGCAGTAGGCAGTGATGTATGCCTGCCCGAGGATGCGCGCTGCTGAGCGACGCTTGATCGGATCGGAGAGCACCGCGGCGATCGGGTCGCCCTGCTCGCGTTGACCGGATGCGCGGTTCATGATCTGCATGCCGATACGCTCGAAGCGCTCCATGTATTCCTCGCCGGCCTGCTCTCGCTCCTCTTCGCCGGCGAAGGTCCGACCGTTGAAGTCGATCGGCTCGGGCCCCATTGCGTAGACGCCGACCATGAACGCGGCGCGCCACGTGGCGCTCTGCACATCCCCGCTCACGCCGCGTGAGTTCTCGCCGTAGAAGACGTGCTCGGCGGCCATTGCGCCAAGCGTCCAAACGAGCTTGCCGACCTCCTCATGGCGCCAGGAGGAGAAGCGCTCCTCCTTCTCGATCGCCTGGTGGTGGCCGAGCGAGCCGCCGCGCTTGCGGATCGAAAGCCGGGTCGAAAGCACGTCCTGCATATACACGTGTGAGGCTGCTGCGTGTCCGGCCTCGTGGATCGCCACGGCGCGAGTTTCCTCGGGCACGTAGTCGACGCCCTGAGCGGTGCCGGATTCGATCGTCGTCATCGCCTCGACGATGTCAGGCCACGCGAACTCCATGCGCCCCTCGGAGTGGGCGTACGTGAGCGCCATTGAGCAGATCTGCTCGATCATCGCCGGCGAGTAGCCGTTGGTGATCCGCGCGAGTTCGTCGCGCCGCTTCTCGGTGTCGAGTTCCGCCGAGTGGGTCACGCGGTCCATGTACAGCGCGAAGATGTCCTTGCGGTCGTCCTTGGTGGGGGTGCGGAACCAGATGTGGCGGCCCATCCGTCCGGGGCGGATCAGCGCGGGGTCGAGCCGGTCGATCGGCACGTTGGTCGCGCCGATGAAGTAGATCTGCTCCGGCCGCGGCTTCGGGGGTGGAATGCGCAGCGATGCGCGGCCGATTTTGCGCGGGATGAAGTAGCTCGCGTCGAGCAGGGTGTTGATCCGGTTCGTGTAGAACTTGCGCGTGAACGGGGGGTCGTCGACGCCGTCCATCTGGATCAGCAGCTGGTTGAGCGCCATGCCGCCGCCCCCGCCCATGCCGCCCGGGAAGATGTAATCCTGGCCGCGCTCGAGCAGGCGTGAGATGCCGGGAGGCAGGACCGGCCGCGGGCCAGGGGCGCGCTCGGCGAACAGCCGCTCACGCCATGCTCTGGTCTCAAGAATCATGTCCCCGCTCGAGTTCAGCGCGCCCCACGGCCCGAAGAACGCGTACTCCTCGTAGGTCGAGGCGGCCGCTGGTCCGAGCGCGGGACCGGAGCCCATCGCAGTGCCTGCGCCGAGCGCCTGGCGCCGCAACCCGACGGCGTCGATCTCGTCGATGAAGATGATGCATTGCCCGCCCCACTTGCGCGCGAGCTTGCGTGCCTTGCGGATCATGAACGAGACGACGATCACGTCGATGCCAATGAAGGTCGCGGCGAAGCCCGAGCCGGGCATCGTCACGATCGGCGAGTTGAACGAAGTCGCGATCGCCTTGGAGAGCATCGTCTTGCCGGTACCCGGCGAGCCGATGAACAGCAAGCCTCGCTCGGGCTTGCCGCCGGCCTTGCGAAACTCCTCGCCCGACTGCCAGAGCGAGATCACGCGCGTGACCTCCTCCTTGGGCTCGGACTGCCCGCGCACGTCGCTCAGGCGCACGCCCCAGTCTGCGTCCCCCGGCTCGTAGCCCTTCATCTGGCGCAGGTTGGCGATCAGCAGCGGACCCATGAAGATCAGCACGTTGAAAAGGAAGAACAACGGCAGCTGGATCAACAGGCCGATGTTGGCGCCGACGGCGCTGCCGGCGCCGGAAACCAGGCCCGCGGGCGAGACGCCGAAGATCCCCCAACCGATCCCGCCAACGACCACCAGCAGCCACAGCAGCTGGCGGTAGCGGCTGCGCCAGAACCACAGCCTCCGCCGGGCGACGGCGTCGTCCAGCAGTGCGTCGCGGTCGGCGTCGTAGAGGCTGGGCCGCGGAATCACGCGGTGGGCGATGACGTCGATCAGGCCGCGGAAGGCAACCACGCCGACGAGCGTGCCGATCACCGACGCGAACAGGCTCCAGCGATGCGTGTAGTACAGGACGGCGAACAACGCGGGGCTCGTGAGAACTGCGACAACGGTCGCTGCGCGAGTGAGACGCCGCCACTCGAGTGCGAGCGCCCGCTGCTCGTCGGCCATACCTCCTCTCGCCTCCTCGCCTGCCATCTCTAGCTCAAGACTACCGCCAACACGAACCTGCGCCCGCCGGTTCACAGACCATGCATGCGTCGGCACCCGACGCGCGGACTCAGTTGACTGTCAGTGTGCCCATCATGCCGGCCTGGGCGTGGCCTGGGACGGAACACAGAAAGCGATACTTGCCGGGCGCGAGCGTCACGGACAGCTTCTTCGTGCCGCCGGCGAAGGTCGGCGTTGCCGAGGAATTGCTTCCACGTAGGAGCGTGAAGTTGTGCGCGATCTGCGAGTTGTTGGTGAAGGCGATTGTCACCTTGCCGGCTTTGGCCGACAAGGTGCTCTGGGTGAACTTGAGCTGTCCTGTCGGATCCGCCGCCACCGCCACGGTCCCGGGTGGCGGCGCGGGAGCGCTTGACGCCGGCGCAGCGCTGCGCGCGCCCTGGCCGGCCGGGGTGGGCGCCGGGGCCGTGCCTTTTGCGAGGCCCTGGTTGGTCCTGAACGCCGCGGCCGGCGCGGGCGTCGAGGCGGTTAGTACCGCTGAGGCCATCGCGCCGATGACGAGGAGGGCGCTGATCGCGATCACGGCGCGCTCGCCGCCCTTCTCGCCGGGGAAATCGGGTTTCGTGAACCCAATCGCCGCCACGATCACGGCCCAGGCGGCGAGTGCGCCGCCGAGGATGTAGAAGGCGTTCTTGCTCTGCTCGTGGACACCGGCCGCGAGGAGCGTCAGGTAGGCGTGGTGCATGGGCGGCGCCGAGCCTAGCCGAAACGACGGATCGCTGTCCGCCAGTGGATCGCCTGGCGCCAGGGCATCAGCGGCTGACTTTGCGCCCTGTTTCGCTACTCTCCGGGCACAT
Source organism: Solirubrobacteraceae bacterium (assembly GCA_050997675.1). Taxonomy (GTDB): domain Bacteria; phylum Actinomycetota; class Thermoleophilia; order Solirubrobacterales; family Solirubrobacteraceae; genus Palsa-513. The sequence goes on along the minus strand of JBPCQX010000010.1, from coordinate 24,119 downwards.
TGAAGCTCGGTCTGAACACCGGATACTGGACCGGCGGCCCGCCCCGTGGCGTGGAGCAGGCGATCGCCGAAGCGGAGCGCTGCGGGTTCGATTCGATCTGGACCGCCGAGGCTTACGGCTCGGACTGCTTGACGCCGCTCGCGTGGTGGGGAGCCTCGACGGAGCGCCTGCGGCTCGGCACCGCGATCGTGCAGATGTCAGCCCGCCAACCCTCGGCTACGGCGATGGCTGCGATGACGCTCGACCACCTCTCTGGCGGGCGTTTCGTTCTCGGGCTTGGCGTCTCGGGTCCCCAGGTCGTCGAGGGCTGGTACGGGATGCCGTTCGAGAAGCCACTCGCGCGCACGCGCGAGTACATCGCCATCCTGCGCTCGATCTGGGCTCGCGAGGCAGCACTGACAGCTCCGGGGCCGCACTATCAGCTGCCGCTGGAGGGCGGCACCGGGCTTGGCAAAGCACTGAAGTCCTCGATTCATCCCTTGCGGGCCGAGATTCCGATCTACCTCGGCGCCGAAGGCCCCAAGAACGTTGCGCTCGCAGGCGAGCTGTGTGACGGCTGGCTCGCCCTGTTCCTCTCCCCGCACGACGACGGCTTCTACCGTGATGCGCTGGCCGAGGGTTTCGCGCGGGACGGCGCGCGGCGCTCGCTGGACGACTTTGAAGTCGCTGCCACGGTGCCGCTGGTGGTGGCCGACGACGTTGAGGCGGCGGCGGATGCGCTGCGGCCGATGTACGCGCTGTATTTCGGTGGCATGGGAGCCAAGAAGGTCAACTTCCACGCGAACGTTCCTGCGCGGATGGGATACGAGGATGCTGTACGCGAGATCCAGGCGGCCTACCTCGCCGGGCGCAAGGATGAGGCGGCGGGGAAGGTCCCGACAGACTTGATCGAGCGCCTCGCGCTGATCGGTCCGGCCGAGAAGATTCGCCACGACCTCGAGGCATGGCGCTCGTCGATCGCGACGACGCTGCTGATCAGCGGGGATGCCGCGATGGTGCGTACCGCTGCTGAACTCGTCCTTGGCTGAGGGCGCTCGCGCTCAGCTTCGCCGTCGTACTGGCCGGCTCGGGCCGCGGCGGCGGGCGCGCCGTGCAGCGCGAGCCGTGGAATACTCGATTGCGGGGAACCCCTCAGCTCCGGGAGTCATCAGGCAGCGCGAGTCGGGTGCCGAGCGACCGAGCGCAGCGAGCGTCGTGCGGACCGCCTCGCGCTGCCCATCGCGACGCGCTAATCGCGGTGCAACAGATCCTTGACCTTGTCAGCGGCGCCGCCGATCTTGTCCTTCAACGCGCCTGAGGCCTTGTCCACCTTGCCCTCGTTCTTCAGATCCTGATTGCCGGTCAAATCTCCGGCGGCTTCTTTCACGCGACCCTTGGCGTCGTCCAGAGTTCCATCGTCAGCCATTTTCGAGCTCCTTTGTCGTCTCGATACGGCCGCCAAACGGCGGCCCTGCGGAAATCTGCCCCGATCCTGCGCTCCTCAAACTCACTGGCAAGCATTGATGGCAGAAGTCCTCGCCGAACGGCGTGAGATGGATCGACCGGCGCACCGTGCGTCCGCGTCCGGCCCCGGAGCGCAGCGCTCCGAGCACGTCGGGTTGGGCTTCGAGCACCTGATAGTCGAGCGGATCGGGGAGCGGCTCGCGAGAGAACCAGACCAAGCCCAGGCGATAGAGGTTGTTGAGGTAGGCGGGCACGCGCTCGAGATAGCGGGCGCCTGCGCCTGCGGCAATCATCGAAAGACCGGGGGCGACGAGCTGCGAGGACACGTTGAGCGTCTTCGACGAGCGCACATCGACCGAGGGCTGCGGGCCCTCGCTGGCGAGGAAGCGGAGAATGCGCGCTTCATCGGGCGCAAGTTCGCCAAGAATTCTGCTGTACGCCGGGTGAACGTCCTCTTCGTAGCGGACGTCTGCGGAGAGGCGCAGCAACTCGGCGCCACGTTCGCGCAGCGAGCTTGAGCCAGACGCCTGCTGGGCCCCGCGCTCGTTCGCCTTGCGCTCCTCGCCTTCGGTTGCCTGGTCGATTCCGAGCCACGAGCGCGCCACGTCACGCACGTCCTGCACGAGATCGCCGGCCGCTTCGGGCGAGACGGCGGCCCGTGCGAGGCGCTCGCCGGCGCGCGCGTACGCTCCGACGCTCCAGCTCGCGGTGCGCAGCCAGGACCCTGCGGCGAGCCGCACGAGACCGGGCACGGCGGCGATCAGATCCATCTCCTCGTCCTGGCTCACTGGAAGATCGCGAGGTGGACGAGACCTGCACCAAAGCCGAGCACCGCGCCGTGCAGAAACAGCAGCCATTCGTCCTGCTTGATCGCGGTACGGAGCATTTCGACGAAGTCTGTGCTGGGCATCTCTCGCATCCGGCTGGCGATCAGCTGGCGCACCGCGGCGCTCTGTCGGTGGTTGAACTCGGGGTCGGTCAGGGGGGTCATCGTGTAATCGACTGCCTCTGCAGCTACTGAGGTGCGGATCGCATCGTATTCGCGTGCGCCCATCGCGACGCGGACGGCTGCACGCGCCGGGCCCGTCGCACGGTCGACCGCCGGGAGCAGGGCCTGCTCGAGCATCTGCCGCGTGCGGTCCGAGCGCGGGCCGGTGAGCAACTCCTCGCCGATGTTGCCCAGCGTCACAACGTCGTCGGCGATGATTTTCGCGTACACGTCGGCGACCTCCTTCTGGCGGCGGAGGAACAATCCGTGGATCACGAAGGGGCCGAATTTATGGGGCTCGATGGGCACGAAGATCATGTTGATCGCAAGCAGGTTCGTGACGTATCCGATCACGGTGCCGGCGATTGGGAGGATCCACCACTGAGGCAGCGTTTGGGTGAGAAAGATGAGCGGGATGCCCAGTGCGAAGCCGAAGAAAAAGCCGAAATTGACGATGAATTTCAGCTCTTTCTCGCCGACGTCCTGAAACACGCTGTTGGCGAGCCTGGGGTTGGCCTCGAGGTGGCGGATCACCATCAACTTGACGTCGAGCAACTGGTCGACGTTTCGCCCGATCTCATCCGTCACGTCGTGGACGATGTCGGGCAGCTGCTGCTGAACCCTGGAGTGGACGGCCTCGCGTACGCCGGGTGGGAGGTCGCGCCAGAGCTGGGGGTGCTCTCGCTCGATGATCCGCTCGACGAGTCCGCGCATGTCACGCTGCGAAGTCGCGAGGATGTGCTCGGCGATCTTGTCAGGCTCCAGCTGCTTGTAGAAATCCGACGCGCTGCCGAGCTTGGCAATGCCCTTGTCCACCGCGATCGAAGCCATCTTGGCCGCCCGCGACGGAATGATCCCCTGCCAGCCGAGGCCTCCGTGCATCACTCCCGGGATCTGCTGTACCTTGCGCGGGAGCAGGGAGACGAAGGCGGCGAGTCCCGGTACACGGATTCCGCGGAAACGAAGCGGGGAGAACAGCATCCACACGCCGCTCCAGTTGGTCAGGTAGCCGATCGCGCCGGTGAACAGCGGGATCGAAAGCAGCTTGATTGTGTGCATCCGGCTCTGCGGCAACCCTACTGCCTGTGCTGTGATTCGAGCAAGAAAACGACGATCAAGGAGGTCCCATGCGCAGCGCGGAGCACACCGATGCAGACAGCGTCCGGCCGGCGTACGCGGGCCGCTACTTCGCCGAGCCGGTGCCCAAGTTCGCGCTGCCGCCGGACGGCATGCCGGCGGACGCGGCTTATCAGCTGATCCACGACGAGCTCAACCTCGACGGCAACCCGGCGTTGAATCTCGCGTCGTTCGTCACCTCGTGGATGGAGCCGCAAGCCGACCGTCTGGCCAACGAGACGCTGAACAAGAACCTGATCGATCAGGACGAGTATCCGGCCAGCGGCGAGATCCATCACCGCGTGATCAGCATCCTTGCGCGCCTGTTCAATGCGCCGCAGGACTGCGAGCCGGTCGGCACGGCGACGATCGGCTCCTCGGAGGCGATCATGCTCGGTGTGCTCGCCCACAAGCGTGCGTGGCAGAAACGCTGCCGTGCCGAGGGCCGCTCGCATGCACAGCCGAACATCGTGATGGGCGGCGACGTGCACACCTGCTGGGAGAAGTTTGCCAACTATTTCGATGTCGAGGCGCGAATCGCTCCGATGCTCGAGGACTCCTTTGTGCTCAGCGTCGACGACGTGCGATCGCGGGTTGACCAGGACACGATCGCTGTTGCGGGCCTGCTTGGAACGACGTTCACCGGCCAGATGGACGACCTGGAGGGGATCAACGACCTGCTCGCCGGGCTCGAGTCCGATCGTGGCTGGCGCGTGCCGTTGCATATCGATGCGGCGAGCGGGGGGTTCGTGGCGCCGTTCACAGAGCCAAAGCTCAAGTGGGATTTCCGGCTTTCTCAGGTTCGCTCGATCAATGTCTCCAACCACAAGTTCGGGCTCGTCTACCCGGGCATGGGGTCGGTCGTGTTTCGCGATCGCTCAGACATCCCGGATGAGCTGGTCTTTCACATCAACTATCTCGGCGGCGACATGCCGAATTACACGCTCAATTTCTCACGTCCGGCGGCGCCGGTGATCCTGCAGTACTACAACTTCCTCAGGCTCGGCCACGACGGCTACACAAGAATCATGTCCAGCGTGATGGACAACGCGCGGCATCTCGCCGGCGCGCTTGACGCGACGACTGAGCTGAGCCTGCTCGCCCCGGTGGAGCGCTTCCCGATCATCGCGCTACGCGCCCGCGAGCCGGACGCGCTCGACGTCTTCGCGCTGTCGGAGAAGCTGCGTGAAAGCGGCTGGATCGTCCCCGCGTACACGCTTCCACCGGACGCTCAACACATCGCGATCTTGCGCGTGGTCGTAAAGGAGAACTTCTCGAGGGACATGGTCGACAAGTTCGTCGATGACGTCAGCTCGGCGTTGAAGCGACTCCAGCGGGGCGGGGCGGCGACCGGTGGCGGCGCTGATCCGTCGACCCGCACACACGCGATCTGCTGACGCAAGCGCCGGTCGGGGCTGTGCCGCTCGCGGGCGGCGTTGCTCGCGGGGGCTGCGGCTCGGCGGCTGTGCCGCTCGCGGCTCTCAGCCGAGGGCTTGGGCGCGGAACCTGCGCACCGCGATCCACAGTCCGGCGGCGCCCCAGGCCGCGCACACCCCGAGGTGGCCGAACGCGAAGCCGCTGCCGGTCGTGCGAGGGCTGAAGCAGGCCGTGAAGGCATCGACGATGTGCGACAGCGGAAAGAAGTGGGCGATGTCCTTCAGCAGCTGCGGCGCTCCGTGCAATGGATAGAAGACGCCGGAGATGAACGTCAGCGGCAGCAGCGTGAGGTTGGCGATCGCGGGCGCGGATTCCACCTTGTCGACGGCCGTGGCGACCGCCAGCCCGAGCGCGCCCACGGCGGCGCCGCCGATCACCAGCGTCGCGATGGCCGCGGGCAGCAGCCGTGGGTAGATGTGCACGCCAAATGCCGGTACGCCGACGAGGAACATCAGCAGCACAGAGAGCACACCGGCGACGATCGTGGCCAGCAGCACGGCGGTGAGGAAGATCCAAGGCGCCAGCGGCGTTGCCGCCACGCGCTTCATGACACCCCGCTCGTGGGCGGCGGCGATCGCGAAGATCATCCCTGTGTAGCAAGAGGTCGCCAGGCCGAAGATGCCGATCGCCGGCGTGAAGTACTGAGCGTAGGACAGCCTGCCGGCATCGGTGTTCAGTCGCGTACCGCTGTTGAGCGCGTTGAAGATCACGAGGAACATCAGGGGAAAGATGAACGTGAAGAACGCCTGGCGCGGGGTGCGTCGCACGAGCTTGAGCCGGGCGACGGTCCACATCGCCAGCAGCGACGCATTCGAGCGCCTCACGCGGGCTCCTCGGTGAGCTGGAGGTAGACGTCCTCGAGTGAAGGGCGCGTGACCGCGAGGCCCTCGAGCTCGACGCCACGGTCGGCTGCCCACACGAGCAGCGGCGCCAACTCGCGGGTCGGGGTCTCTGTCGAGAAGCGCACCGTCGTCCCCTCAACCTTGGCGTGAGCCGGCAGCGGTGCGTTGCTCCCCGGCTCCAGCCTGAAGGAGACCTGTGCGGCTCCCACGTCGCGTCCACCGATGCTGTCCGGCGTGCCTGCGGCGATCACCGATCCCTTGGCGACCACGACGACGCGATCGGCGAGGTTCTGCGCCTCGTCCATGTAGTGAGTCGTCAGCAGCACCGTCTTGCCCAGACCGCGCAGGCTGTCGATCAGCTCCCAAGACTGACGGCGGGCGCTGGGGTCAAACCCAGTGGTCGGCTCGTCGAGGAAGATCAGCTCGGGGTCGCCGGCAATCCCGATCGCCAGATCGAGGCGGCGTTGCTGTCCCCCGGAGAGCGTTTCCACCCTGGCGTCGCGCTTCTCCTGCAAGCCGACGAGGTCGATCACCTCATCGACCGGCCGCGGCGCGGGGTAGGCCGCACTGAACAGCGCGACGGCCTCGCGCACCGTCAGCGCCGGCTCGACGCCCCCTTGCTGGGGAACCACGCCGATCAGGTCGCGAAAGGCTTGCTGCCGGCGCTCGGGGTCGAATCCGAGCACCCGCACCTCGCCGCCGCTGCGGCGCAGTTGACCTTCGAGAATCTCGACGATCGTGGTCTTGCCGGCCCCGTTGGGCCCGAGCAGTCCAACCACCTCGCCGTGCGCTATCGCGAAGTCCACGCCCCGCACCGCTTCGAGCTCGCCGTAGCTCTTGCGCAGCCCCTCGACGAGGATGGCCGCCTCGGACCCCATACCCACGCAGCGGACGGTACCCCCCTGCCCGCGAGATTACTACGGGCGCCGAGCCAAATCCGCGCTACCGCGGCAGCTCGCGCTGTGGCTCGCCCGGCTCGGGGCGGCCGAGCGGGGCGGCCGGAGGTCGGGTGCGGCGACCGCCGCTGAAACGACCCGCGAGAGCGCCGACCGGCCGCAGCTCATCAGACAGCGTGGCGAGCCGCTGATCCATCTGTTCGACGCGAGCGTTCAGTAGCGGCATCTCAGCGAAAATCCCGTCGATCGGCGGCGCCAGGGTCGCGACTTCCGTGGTGAGGACCTCGACCTGGCCGGACAGGCCGCGGATGTCCTCTCGCATGCCGAGAAATTCCCCATGCATCGCGTCGACGCCCGCAGCGATGCGATCCAGGTTGCGCAGGCTTGCCTCGAGCGCGACCAGCAGCCGCGCCGGCGCGGCTGCGAGCGTGAGCGCTCCGGATGTGATCCTGCCGAGGTTTGCCAGCTCAAGGCCGCTCATCGGGTGGGGAAGCCGCGCAGTCTGATCTCGTCGGGCGCTGCTCGGGGGGTCGAGATGGCCCAAGCGGCGGCGTGCTGCGGGGTGTCGGGTGGCAAGCGGGAGCTCCTGTTGGATCGGATCAGGGGAACCATACGCTTCGCTCTGGATACGTGACATCGATGCGTGGCACGATTGCCCAGCGTGCGTCTGTAAGATCGACCTCGCTTTGGCCGCCCACGACTACATAATCGTCGGCGCCGGCTCGGCTGGATGCGTGCTCGCCAACCGCCTCACGGAGGATCCCGAGGTTTCCGTGCTGCTGCTGGAGGCGGGCGGCAAGGACCGCTCGATCAACATCAAGATTCCAGCGGCGTTCGCCAACCAATTCCACACCAAACTCGATTGGGACTACGCGACCGAACCCGAGCCGGGCTGCGACGGGCGACGGCTGTACGTGCCGCGCGGAAAGTCGCTCGGCGGCTTGAGTTCGGTGAACGCGAGGCTCTACGTGCGCGGGCGCCCGCTCGACTACGACCTGTGGGAGCGGGCGGGTGCAACGGGCTGGGGTTGGCGCGAGGTGCTGCCCTATTTCATGCGCTCGGAGGACAACGAGCGCGGCGCTTCGGAGTTTCACGCCGCGGGTGGGCCCCTGCGTGTCTCTGAGCAGCGCTCACCGCGCCCGCTGAACGCAGAGCTGATTGCCGCGAGCGAAGCTGCTGGGATTCCGCGCACGGCGGACTACAACGGTCCCGAGCAGGACGGAGTCTGCGCCTTCCAGGTGACGCAGAAGAACGGCCGGCGCTGGAGTGCCGCAGACGCGTTTCTGCGGCCTGCGATGTCGCGCCCCAACCTCGCGGTGCAGACCGGTGTTCACGTCCTGGGGTTGGACCTGGATGGCACGCGAGTGCGTGGCGTGCGGATTGCAGGTCGCCGGGGCGCAGGCCGCGTCGAGCTCGCCGCACGCGAGGTGATCCTCGCCGCCGGCGCGATTGGCTCGCCGCAGCTACTGATGGCTTCGGGGATCGGGCCGGCAGATCACCTGCGCGAGGTCGGTGTCGCGGTGCGACACGACCTGCCTGCTGTCGGCCGCCAGCTTCAGGACCATCCCTTCGTTTCCGTTCTGTGGGAGGTCAAGGACACCGACACGCTGCTTGGTGCGGACAAGCCGCAGCATCTGCTCAGGTGGGTGCTGCGGCGGAACGGCAAGCTCACCTCCTCGGCCGCTGAGGTTGGCGCGTTCGTGCGCACCCGCGCGGGTCTGGCAGCTGCGGACATCCAGCTTCACATGGGCGCGCTGTACTACGAAGCTCATGGGGCCGAGGAGTTCGACGGGCACGCTGCGGTGATCGCACCGGCTCTGATCTCGCCCCAGGCCCGCGGGTCGATCACGTTGCGCTCGAGCGACCCGACGGTCGCACCGAAGATTCTCACGAACGCGCTGACCGAACCGGACGATCTCGCCTCGCTCCTCGCGGGCATGAAGTTGGCGCGTGAGATCGCCGCAGAACAGCCGTTCGCCGCCAAAATCGTGCGCGAGCTCAAACCGGGCGCCGGCGCCTCGAGCGCAGCAGATCTCGAGGCTGACCTGCGCCGTCGAGTCGAGCTGATCTACCATCCGGTGGGCACATGCCGCATGGGCTCCGGCGAGGACGCCGTCGTCGACCCCGAGCTGCGCGTGCGCGGGATTGACGGGCTCCGCGTGATCGACGCTTCGGTGATGCCGCTGATCCCCGGTGGAAACACCAACGCTCCGACGATCATGATCGCCGAGAAGGGTGCGGATATCGTCCGCGGGCGAACGCCGCTCGCAGCGCACGCGTGAGCATCGCCGCCCGGGTTGCGTTCAATCACCAGCGCAGCGGGCGCGGCGAGCCGCTGGTGCTGATCCACGGCGTCGGCCATCACCTCCAGGGCTGGCGTCCGGTCGCCGCGCTGCTCGAAGATGCCTTCGAGGTGTACGCGGTTGACTCGCCAGGCTTTGGTCGCTCCGAGCCGCTGCCTCCCGGCAATGCGCCGACGGTAGATGCCCACGCGGATGCGTTTGCGGCTTGGTTCGAGCGATCCGGCCTCGACCGCCCCCACGTCGCCGGCAACTCCATGGGCGGCGGAATCGCGCTTGAACTTGCCCGCCGCAGCTTGGTGCGCTCGGTCACGGCGATCTCACCGGTGGGGTTCTGGACGGACGCCGAGCGCAGCTACGCGCTGCGGCTGCTGATGGTGTTCGCGAAGTCTCCGCGCCCGCTGCGCCCCGCGCTGCTGCGGCTTGCCGCCACCTCGGTCGGGCGCGCCGCGTTGTTCGGCGTGGTCTTTGCACGTCCGTGGCGTACGCCGCCGCGGGAGGCGCAGAGTCTGCTGATCGACCTGTGGGCCTCACCGGCGATCGAGGCGACGCTGCGTGCATTCGAGCGCTACGACTGCGCCCCGTTCGCGCCGGACGGCAACGTCCCGATCACCGTCGCATGGGGCAGCCGTGACGTGCTGCTGCCCTATTGGCGTCAGGCACCGCGTGCGCGAGAGCTCCTGCCGCAGGCTCGACACGTGACGCTCGCCGGGCTCGGCCACACACCGTTCTACGACGACCCAGGAGTCGTCGCGCACACAATTCGCGCTGGCGCCGCGGGGGGTTAGCAGGGGGCGCGGGCTCCGGCAGCCGATCAGGCCGCGACGGTCGTCTCGCGTGAGCCGCGCCCGGCCCGCGCCGGCGTGAAGCGGTAGTCCTCGAGCGGGAAGCTGCGGCTGGCGCGGCGCGCCTGCAGCGAGCTCGTGGGGCGAAGGAACGGGGTGTCGCCGTGGTGGTCGAAGTAATAGGAGTTGGCCGTGCCGCAGGCGTTGTGGTGCCACAGCGACTGAGCCAGACGCTCACGGACGAAGCTCGTCCAGCGGTCGGCGGCGTCCTGGCGGACCTCGACCTCGTGGGCGCCGCGGCGCGCTGCTTCGCGGATCACGCGGACGATGTGCGTTGAAGTCGTCTCGACGAGCGCGTGCCACGTGCCGCCCGTCCAGCCGTAGGGGCCGAACATCATGAAGTGGTTCGGGAGTCGCGGCATGCTGATCCCTTCGTAGGACTCGAGCCGTGTCTCCTCGTAGAACGTCGCTAGGTCGAAGCCGTCGCGACCGCGCACCGGAGTGCGGCGAAAGTTCTCAGGATCGGAAGCGAGGCGAAAACCGGTTGCGAGAATCAGCGCGTCGACATCGCGCTGCTCCCCCCGCTCGGTTTGCACCCCGGTGGCGGTGACGCGTTCGATCGGATCGCACACCAGTTCAACGTTGTCGCGCATGAACGTGCGCAGGTAGTGGTTGGACACCGCGGGCCGCTTGCAGCCAAAGCCGTAGTTGGGCGTGAGCTTGGCACGCAACTCGGGATCGGGTACCTGGGCGCGGTAGAAGCGACCGAGCAGATCTTGGAAGCCCCGCATCACGAAGGGGATGCGGCGGTGGTTGAGGATCATGAAAATCAGCACGAACTCCGCAAGGCCGGCGGAGAATTCGCGCGCGATGCGCTGGGCAATCGGCACGCGGCGGTAGAGTGCCTTCACGGCGGCGGGCGTCGGCGGGTTCCATTTTGGGCCGACCCAGATCGGGGTGCGCTGGTAGACATCGAGATGCTCGACCACCCTCGCGATCTCGGGCACGATCTGCACGGCGCTGGCCCCGGTTCCGATGATCGCGACGCGCTTGCCGGTGAGGTCGTACTCGTGGTCCCAGCGGGCGGACTCGATCAGCTTGCCCTGAAACTCATCGAGCCCCTCGATCGCCGCGGGCTTGGGGTCGACGAACGGCCCGATCGCGCTCACGACGTAGCGGGCGGTGTGGGTTTCGCCGCCGGCGAGGTGCAGCCGCCATAGCTGCGCGGCGGCGTCCCAGACGCGTTCGAGCACCTCGCTGCCGAAGCGGACGAACGGCCGGATGCCGTGTCGCTCGACGCATTGATCGACGTACGCCTTGACCTCGGCGCCGCTCGCGTACACGCCGGACCAGTCGGGCTTGAGCTCGTAGGAGAACTGGTAGGCCTGGGCCGGAATGTCCACGCCGATCCCCGGATAGGTGTTGTCGCGCCAGGTACCACCGACGTCCTCGGCGCGCTCCAGCACGACAAAGTCTTCGATCCCGGCCCGCCGCAGCGCGATTGCCATGCCGATCCCGCTGAGTCCGGCGCCGATGATGGCGACCTCGTGCTGCGGGGCTTCGAGGGTGCTCTCGCCGGCGGCGCTCACGTTACCTGCCTCCCATGTTATGTGACATCGACGAACGTAAGGGTGCAGCGCGGAGCATACCCAGTGCCCGCCGGGGCGGGATTTGGCGCCTTCGCGGGTAGGCTCGTGCTCAGTGACCGTGGGACGCGTGACATGAAGGGGCCCTTCGTTCTGCTCGCCGCGGTCCATCACGCGCACGCCCTTGTCCACGCGCACGCCCATGGCCACGGGCGCGGGCTGGTCGGCCGCACGCTGGCCCGCGCTGCGCACCTCTACACGCAGGTCTACGCGCCGCTCACGGTGGTCGGCTTGTGTCTGCTGGGCGCGCTCTGCTACGCGGCTTCGTCAGTGCTCGAGCAGAGCGAGGCCGCGGCTGCGCCGCACCACACCACCATGCGGCTGGGACTGCTGAGCCATCTGCTGCGCAGGCCGCTCTGGCTGGTGGGCAACCTCGCTGGCCTGCTCGGATACGGATTTCAGTTTCTTGCGTTGCGGCGCGGCTCGCTGGCGCTGGTGCAGCCGCTGCTGGTGAGCGGCCTGCTGTTCGCGCTGATCGGCGGTGCGCTCAACGAGCACCGCCGGCTGACGCGGCGCGAGTGGCTGTCGACGGCGCTGGTCGCCGCCGGCCTGAGCCTGTTCCTGGTCGTGGCGCGGCCGGGTCCGGGCCATCCCCGTGCCTCGACGTTGGGGTGGTTGGCACTCGGGGCGGTCACCGCAGTCTTCGTCGGTGGTCTCGGCCTGCTTGGGCATCGCTCGCATCGAGTGCGGCCACTTTCGCTTGGGGCTGCGGCGGGCATCCTGCTCGGCGTCACGGCTGCCTTGACGGAGCGAACTGCGCACCTACTGAGCCGCGGCCTGATTCCGCTGCTGGGCGACTGGCCGCCGTACGCGTTGCTGGTGGTTGGCGCAGCTGGGTTGCTGCTTACGCAGCTCGCCTTTCAGGCGGGCGAGCTGAAATGGTCGCTCCCGGCGCTCACGGTGGTCGAGCCGCTGGTTGCGATCCTGATTGGCCAGGTGCTGTTCGGCGAGCACATCTCAACGTCGGGACTCGCGCCGGTGGGGGAGGTGCTCGGCCTCGCGATGATGGTCTTGGGTGTGCTCGGCTTGAGCCAGGGCATGCACGCGGTCACGGACCGCGCTGGACCCATGGTGGTTGGCTGAACGCGGGCGCGCGGAAATCTGACGGGACTCTTAACGGGGTCTCCGCGCAGCGCTTGAGGGTGCGACGGTCGGGCATGCTGGCTTCATGTCTGCTGTATGTCGATCAAGCCAATCATGAAGCTGGAGCCCGGCAGGGCCTTCCCGGATCTCGATCTGCCGGACCACACCGGGCGCGATCGCTCGCTTGCGGAGGTGGCCGCAGGGGACCCGCTTGTGCTGCTGTTCTCCCGCGGCTGGTGGTGCCCAAAGGAGCAGCGTCACCTGCGGGAAATCACCTCGCTCCAGGACGAGTTCGAGGTCGCATACACACGCATCGTCGTCGTCAGTGTGGACGCTCCGGAGGTCCAGTCGGCCTTCCGAGCTGGTCTCGGTGCACGCTTCTTGTTTCTCTCGGACAGCGCTCGCCGATGGATTGACCGGCTTGAACTGCGGGAGCAGACTGACACCTTGCACGAGCCCTACCGGCCCACGGCATTCACCCTGCTTCCTGACCTGACGATCCATCGTGTGTACGACGGCAACTGGTACTGGGGCAGGCCCACGTGCGAGGATCTGCGCGCGGACATGCGCTCGATCTCGCGGATCGTGCGCGCGGACTTCGACCGCCGGTGAGCGATCTGCCGGAGGGCGCGGCGCTGCTCAGCTACGACGGGATCGAACTGCGCGCCGGAGCGGGGCCGGGCCGGCGTTTCATGCTCGACGCGCGGTGCCTGGACGGCGAGCCGGTGCACGGCGCCTACGCGCATGTTTGTGCGCTGGCCGACGAGGACGCGGCGTTGACCTTCGACCAGCCCGAGATCCAGCAGGTGCGCCGCGATGCCCTGGCTTGGTGGATCGCATTGCTGGGCGATTCGCTGGTGTGTCTTACGACGCTTGCGCTGGACGAGGCTCGCTACGGGGGGGCGATCACCGTCACCTCTGAGCCGGTCCGCTGGGAGGACGATCCGTTTGCGCGGATCTTCCCGGGCACCGTGGTGCACAGTGATCTGTTCTGTCCGGTGATGCCGCCCGGGGGCCCAGTGGTTGAGCGCTACGCGGGCGTTGCGTGGCCAGGCGGAAGCTTCTAGTTTCCTGCCAGGTTGCGCGGCGGCAGTTGCCCGGGCGGCGGGGGGTCGTCGTGCAGCAACTGCGGGATCGTGACGAGCCGAAAGCCGCGTTGGCGCAGGCGCTGGATGATTCGCGGCAGGGCCGCGACGGTCTGGGCTCGTGGGCCGCCGCCGTCATGCATCAGGATGATCGCCCCGGGCTTGGCGCCGCTCACAGCGACATAGATGATGCGCTTGACGCCGGGTTGGCTGAAGTCCTTCGTGTCAGCGCTCCACAGCACCATCAGCGTATGCCGCTGGCGCAGCAAGCCCAACGTGGCGGCGTTGAACGAGCCGTAGGGAGGGCGAAACAGGTTGGTGGGCGGGAGGCTCGCGGCTCGCAGGGCGCTCGCGGGGCCGTCGATCTCCGCGGCCTGGGCGCTGACGGCGAGCCGTCCAAGGAAGGCGTGGCTCTGCGTGTGGTTGCCCACCGCCATCCCGGCCGCCAGCACCGCGCGGCTGATCTGCGGATAGGCGCGAATCGCCCGGCCGGTCTCGAAGAACGTTGCCTGCGCTCGCTCGCGGCGCAGTACTCGCAGGATCGCCTGCGTGTACGGACTTGGCCCGTCGTCAAACGTCAGCGCGACCTCGCGCACGCGGATTGACCCCGCGGCGATGTAGCTCGTGTAGGGGAGAGTTGCGGCGACCGCCGCAGAGCTAATCGCTGCGGACGGATTGCCGGCCCGGACCCGAGACCGGTGCTGGGCCTGCGCAGAGCTGCGCAGATGGGGCGAGCCGGCGGACAAGAGGTAGGCGATCAGCAACGCGCCGGCGATGCCGAGCAGCACTGCGACCTGCCTGCGCCGCCGGATGCGCCGTGCTCGATCGGAAGCCTTCACGCGCACATCTTCGCGCACGGGTGCATCTACTCTCCTGGCGATGCACGTCCGAAGCCCGGCGGCCCGTCGCTCACTGGGCGGGGAGCGGCTCGGCGACGGATAGCGTTGCGGAGCGCGCCTTCGGCTCGAGCAGCAGCGCCGCGGCGATCGCACCGAGCGCGAAGATCGCCGCCGACCAATAGAACGCCGTGGTGTAGCCGTGATGCGCGCAGCCCGCGCGGCAGCGTGCGCGTCGAGCACTCACTCGGTACGCTGGCGCTGCTCGCGTTCATCTGTGGCCTCAAGCTGGGGGCCGCGATTGACGTGGAGCGCACCCGATGAACAACCCAGCTCACTCCGGCTCGGCACCCGACCACGAGATTGCGATCGTTGGCGGCGGGTTCTCTGGGATCGGCGCGGCGATTGCGCTGCGGCGCTCGGGGATTGACGATCTGATCGTGCTCGAGGAGGGCGATGGAGTGGGTGGTGCTTGGCACTGGAACACCTACCCCGGCGTTGCGGTCGACATCCCATCCTTCAGCTACCAGTTCTCATACGAGCAACGCTCGGACTGGTCGCGCGTGTATGCACCTGGCCAGGAGCTGAAGGCCTACGCCGAGTCGTGCGTGGACCGCTACGCGTTGCGTCCGAGGATTCGGCTGAATACACGGGTCACGGCGGCGACGTTCGACGATACGCAACACCTGTGGCGGCTCGACACCGCGACGGGGGAGACGATCCGCGCCCGGCACGTCATCGGCGCGACAGGCGTTCTGACTCAGCCCAAGCCGCCGGCGATCGACGGGCTCGAGGACTTCGCCGGCGCGACGATGCACACAGCGCGGTGGGATCACGCGATGGACCTGCGCGGCAAGCGCGTCGCGGTGATCGGCACCGGGGCCTCCGCAGTGCAGGTGATTCCGACAATCGCGCCGGATGTCGCCTCGCTCACCGTCTTCCAGCGCACGCCGATCTGGTGCCTTCCCAAACCGGACGCTGCTTTGAGCGCACCGCTCCGGGCGGTCCTGCGCTGGATCCCTGGGGCTCGCTGGGCGTTCCGCGCCCTGAGTCAGGCCTATGTGGAGCTCACTTTTCCGCTCGCGGCGCACTACGCATCCATGCTTCCGCTTGCATCAGGAGGCGAGAGGATCGGGCTCGGCCACCTCCGCCGCCAGGTTCGTGACCCCGGGGTCCGCGCGAAGCTCACGCCGAGCTACAGCCTGGGCTGCAAGCGGCCGAGCTTCTCAAATGACTACCTGTCCACGTTCAACCGCGACAACGTCCAGCTCGTGACCTCGCCGATCAGTCGCCTCACGCCGGACGGCGTGGAGACCTCAGATGGCGCGACGCATCAGATCGATGTCCTGATCCTCGCCACGGGCTTCAAGGTCTTCGAGGTCGGCAACATGCCGCCGTTTCCGGTCGCGGGGGCGGGTGGAGCGGATCTCAGCGGCTTCTGGACCGAGAACCGATTCCAGGCCTACGAAGGCGTGAGCGTCCCGGGGTTTCCCAACTTCTTCACGATCCTCGGACCGTACGGATACAACGGCGCTTCCTACTTCACGCTGATCGAGAACCAGATGCGCCACATCGTTCGCTGCCTCAGGCACGCGCGCAGCCGCAACGCCACGCGAGTCGAGATCACTCCTGAGGCCAACCGGCGCTACTTCGAGCAGGTGCTCGGGCGCCGCCACCGACAGGTGTTCTTCCACGGCGCCTGCCAGGGCGCCAACAGCTACTACTTCGACGTCCACGGAGACGCGCCATTCAGGCCGGCGAGTACGCTGGAAGCCGCGTGGCGGAGCGCCCGCTACAACCTCGATGACTACCGCTTCGAGGCGGTGCCGGCCCGCCGCAGTGATCCCGTGGCAGCGCAAGCATGATGAAACACCCGCTCGGCCTCGAAAACATCCAGGGCCTTGCCGACTTCGCCGCGCTTGCCCTGCCGTCCCTGGCCGGACGCTTCAACAGCGATCCGCCGCCCAACACGTGCGGGCCATGACCGTCGTTTTTGCGCTCACGCATCAGACCGGCAGACGCCTGGCCGAAGTGGGCTTCCTGCTGGTTCTGTTCGCTGGCATCTGGCTGGCCGCCGCACAGATCCCGCGGCTCAAGCTGGGCACCGCACGGACGATTGTCGCGGGAATCGCTCTCGCCATCGGCGGTGTGCTTCTCATCATCGCAACGCGCTGGGGGCATTTCGGCTAGGCAGGCGTGGCGCTTCGCCGCCGCGAGGCTGCGGAGAACCCCCACTTCGACGCCGGCTGGCAAATCTCGGCGGCTGCGACGCGCGCCCCGCTGGTGGGCAGCTCAGCGGACTCTGAGGCGAACCGTGTCGTGTCGGCCTCGGCGCTCTTGGCGGCCGGCGGCATCAGCGGCGTAGACGCTGGCCCGGTAGGTCCCCGAGGGCACGGGACGCCCGACGCTGATCGCCCAGGTGGCCTTGCGCCCGGGCGCGGCCTTACGCAGACGCGCAGGCAGCGTGCGCACCCGCCGGCATGAGCCAGGCGCTGTAAAGCGGCCGCCCGGCAGGAGGAAGCGGCAGCGCCCGCCGCGCAGCAGCAGCGCCACCGCCACCCGCACGCGCCTAATCGCGCTGCGTCCGCAGGAGCGATCAAGCGCATGGCCGCGCAGCCGCAGCTGCCTGCCATGGCGTCCAGAGCGCACGAAGCCTGAACGCGGCGCGCCGGCAACGCACGCGCGAGCGCCATTTCCTGTGGGGGGGAGCAGCGAGCCGCCCGAGCCACCGTCGCCCGCGCCGCTTCCTCCAGAGCCGGAGGGCAGGCCGGTGGGCGAGCCGCCGCCAGTGTTTGTCTCACCCGCGGCGGGCACATCGAATGTCGCTGCCTGCCCAAGGTTGCCGGCTGCGTCGCGTGCCTGGACTGAGAGCTTTCGAGCACCGGCGGGAAGGCTCAGGTTCTTGCTGAATGTCGAGCCACCGGGCCCCGGAGGTCCCGTCCCGAGGTCGCGCAGCACGCCATCGATCCGCGTCACATAGCTGGCCGCGGTGCCGCAGAACCCATCGTCGCCCGGCGCGGTGAAGCTGAGCAGGTAGGCCGAGGCGCCCGAGCTTGCGAGCGTGCCGGAGGCGGGCGCGGCGGGCGGTGTTCCATCACGGTTGTAGTTGCCGCTGCCCTGCTGATCGTGACGGAAGGAGGGCCATTCGCTCTGGCATGCCGGCTGACTTGATTTCCACTCAAACAGGAAGCCTTCGCGCGTGATGTCTGCGAGGCGGCCGTCGCTCGAGATTGCGGCCGGCGCGAACAGCCAGCCGCCCGTCACCTTGGGGAAGCTCGCCAGATCAGCGCCGCTGGCGCCGTCATAGGCATGCAGCAGACCAAGGCCCGTGCCTGCAAGAACCTGGTTTGCCGGCAGGCCGGCCGAGGACATCTTGGCGATCGTCGAGGAGGAAAGGAACTGGTAGTCGTCGGTGATCCTTGGCCAGGACGGCAAGGGGGCACCCGTAGCGGCGTCCAATGCCCCGATCAGATGGTTGTAGGGCACGTTCTGACCCACCAAGAGCAGGTCAGCGGCCGCGCTCAGTGTCGTCTGGTACTTGACCACGGCGGGCATTCCGATCCCCAGCAGATCCCCAACCGAGGAGCCCTCGAACAGGTTGAGCGAGCCCACCCTGTCGACCGCGTTGGAACCCGGCCCATAGGCGTTCTGCTGCAGCGTCCGGGTAGTTGATCCGTTGGGCGCTGACTCGATCAGTGAGCCGCCGGTGGAGGAGGAGATCACCTGCTCGCTGCCGCCGATCTTTGCCACGGCCGGGTCGTTGCCCGGCCCCACCAGCGGCAGCACGTTCTGGATGATCCCCGGCTGAGCGATCGGCCATCCGGGCAAGTACTTGCCGGTGGCGCCGTTGACTGCATAAACGCGGGTGGCACCGCCGATCAGTGAGGCGGCGACGTTGAGGTCGTTCGTGTTGCCGGAGGAGCCGTACTCCTCATTCGTGGCAACCACGACATCGTCACGGCCATCGCCGTTGAGGTCGACGATCGCCGGGTCATTGATTGACTCGGCGATCTGCGTGTTGCCCGGCGCCGGATCTTGCAAGAGGACGGGGAAGTGCGGCACTGGCGTGCCGTCAGCGCGGAAGGCATAGAGGTGCCCGTCGAGGCCTGGCTCAACAATGTCGGGGCCGGCTGCCGCCCCCTCTAGGCGGGCGATCGCCGGGCTTGCGAGAAAGCCGCACTTGGGCCGCTGCCCAAGCGCCTGGGACTCGAGCGCAGGGCCGCAGAAGGAGGGGTCGCCCGACACCGGGAAACCCGCCACGGGGCTGCCGTCGGCATGCCAGGCATAGATGTGGTTTCCGGCCGCGGTAATGACGTCGGGCTGCCCGTCTCCCGCCAGGTCCACGATGGTCGGTGCGCGCGGCGGCTCCCGCGGCGGAGGGACGCCCCCGGCGAAGACCGGCGAGCTGAGATGCTGGGCGGCTGAGGATTGGACCTGGGTTTGCACCGGCCACCCCGGGAGCTCGCTGCCATCCGGCTCATAGGCATGGACCTTGCCGTCCTCCGTCGGCACGATGAGCTCCTGTACGTTGTCTCCATTGATGTCGGCGTAGCGAATTGGCGCCTCACCCCCCGTACCGAGACGCTTGGGATAGCCGCTGCGCAGGGTGGGGTCGTTCAGCGCCGTAAAGACGCGCCGATCTATCCCGGTCGTGGGTATGCCCGCACCGCTCACCTCAAGCTGCACGGTGAACTGCCCCTGATAGGGACTGGTACCGCCCGGTGTGAAGATCGGGCCGCCGGTGTCGGGTGGCGGCGTGTAGTTGGCCATCGCTGCCCGCACGGCGTTCAGGTCGATCGCGCCGAAGTCGCTCACGCTCGAGGTGGAATCACCCTCGCGCACGACCTGCAGCTGATTGGCGGTACTGGGCGCCAGACCCGGTCCCCACAAGAGCTTCCAGTGAAAGCTCTTGCCCGTGGCAAAGCGGGCCTGCGCAAGTCCGTTGATCTGCAGGCTGTTGCCGGTCACGGGGGCATACCAATCAGGGGAGTTGATCGCTGCCTGCGGCGGAATCTTGCCGCTCTGCGCAACCGCCACTGCGGCGCCCAGGTTGACGCGCCCCCAGCCGAAATGGCTCGTCCACTGCTGGTCTGCCGGGAGGGTCGGGTCGGCCCCGGGGTCGGGGATGCCAACGGCGCCGAGGTTGCCGGTGAGCGCCCGCTCAGAGGTCTGCTCGAGGATCGCCCGCGTCTCGTCTGGACGCAGCGTGATCCCCTTGTCCAGCGCTGCGCTGACGAGCAGGCCCGCGGCGCCCGAGGCCTTGCCGGTGTTGGAGGAGCCGGTCGGACCCTCCATCGAGATCGAGCTCTTGCCGCCAAACTGCGTCGTGTTGGCGCCGCGGAAGTAGGTGGAGACCGGCACGCTCGAGCCCACGCCCAGGCTGGACACCACGCCCTGCAGCGTGCTGAGCGCCTGCACGATGTTGGCCGGGGTCCCTGCTGGGGGTGACGGGATTGCCGTGCCCAGTCCGACCGTGTCCGGCACGGTTCCTTGCACGAGCATCGCGTGTCCATAGTTGGCGGGGTAGTTGTGGTTGCCCGTGTTCAGGTCGTCACCGGAGTAGGTCTGCACCGAGCCTTGGTCATAGGCGTGCTGGCTGGCGGCTTCGGCAAAGGCGGAGTGGTAGAGCGATCCGTCGGCCCCCTCGATCACCTGCACGCCGTTGTCGGATGCGTATGACATGCCCAGGCCAAAGTTGTTGCCGTCTGCGACAAAGGTGTCCCAGACCCTGATCGGCATGATCTGGCAACGGGGGCAGACGCCGATCGAGCCGCTGCCGTCGTTTCCTCGCTCGGCGGCGTCGTCAGCGCGGCCGCTGCCATGGTTTGCGGCGGCAAAGTAGCTTGAGAGGTCGCCCGGGTCGTTGTTGTCATCGAAGAAGTTCCAGCCCGCGATGTCGTTGGCGTAGCCGTTGCCATCGTTGTCGTAGTGCCCGCCGCAGGCACCGAGCTGATGGTTTGTGACCTGGCAGCCGCCGAAGGCATGGATCAGATCCTGTCCCGTGACGAGGCCCGCGGGGCCCGCCCGGCCCGGCCAGCTAACGCTGACGCGCGAGTCGCAGGCATAGTCGACGACGTTGACTGCGCCGTCGCCGTTGGCGTCGTAGCTGCCTGAGACATAGGTCCCGCATGGTGGGCCCCCGGGCTCAAGCGAAAGACTGCGGTCATGTTGGGGGTGGGGGAGCTCGCCGGTGTTGAGGTGGATCTGGGTGCGCAGCTCGGTCTTGTTCCACTTGATCCCGGTGTCGAGGATTGCGATCGTCACATCCGGGCGCCCGCGCGTCAGCTTCCAGGCGCCTGCGGCATTGAAACCGGAGACCTGTTGCTTGCCGGCGTTGGGCCCAACCGCGTAGATGGCGCCCTTCGTCAGCTGCGACGGGAAGCCGAACAGGTCGAAGCGCTCGTCAAAGACGTTGGTCGAGCGCGCCCCAGCCGGCTGCTGGGTGTCGGGCTCGGCCTGGTCGTACACCGGGTCGTTTGGTGTGTCCTGGCGCTGCGGGCTCAGCGGCGCAAACTGCTGCGCCGAGTCCTGGGAGGCGGGGTGCTCGAAGTCGCTGGCGCGCGCAGGCATGCCGGCTCCTGCGAACAGCAGCGCGACAACCCCACCCAAGACGACGCGTCTTCTCCTCACCACGTAACAGGATTACAGATCCGAAGCCGCGGAAGTGTTGCCTTCGAGGAAAGCCCGGGCCGGGCCGGTTTTGACGGGGCGGGTCTGTTGGCCGCGGGGTCGTCGTGGTGGGGCGGGGTGTTGGTATGTTGCGCTTGATGCGGGAGAAAGCTGCTTTGCTGGGCGTGATGGTTGCGGCGATCATGCTGACGACGGGTTCCGCCGGCGCGGTTACGTATGCCCCCGTTGATCGGCCGGGTCCGCCGCTCGATGTTCCCGCGGCCCAGCTTGCCGCAGGGCTGAGCTGTCCGGCGCTACCGGCTGCCGCCCAGCGCGACGTCGTGCTGCTGATTCCCGGCACCACGGTAGACCCCGATCAAGCCTTCGCTTGGAACTACGAAGCCGCGCTGCAGGCGCAGGGAATTCCCTACTGCACCGTGACGGTGCCCAACCACACCGACGGCGACATCCAGGTCGCCGCAGAGTACGTGGTCCATGCCGTGCGCACGATCCGCCAAGCCTCGGGCCGGCCCGTGGTCATGCTGGGCTGGAGCCAAGGCGCGAGCACGCTGCCGCGCTGGGCGCTGCGCTTTTGGCCCGACATCCGGCCCATGGTGGCCAGCCTGATCGGGCTAGCTCCGCTCAACAACACGGGCTCCGTCGTCGGCAATGCCCCATGCTTAGGAGGCTCCTGCATTCCCGCCGCCTGGCAGCAGGCCATCGGCTCCAATTTTATGGCTGCGTTGAACTCCGGTCAACAAACGTTTCCCGGCATCGCCTACAGCGCTATTTACACCCGCTTTGATGACGTTGTCACACCAGACTTCGATGGTGGGTTGTCTAGGCTGCCGCCCGGACCCAACGTGCTCAACGTGGCCATCCAGGACGTCTGCCCAGCCGACCTCACCGACCATCTAGGCATCGTCGCATCAGCAGGCGGCTACGCCGTGGCCATGCCGGCCATCCAGCACCCCGGGCAGCTGCCCGACCTCAACCACCTGGCGATCCCGCAGCCGTGCGTGGACGGGGCGATGCCATACGTGACGCCAGCCGGTTTCCTCAGCGGCGAGGCCGGTGTCGTAGCGCCAATCCCGGCCCGTCTGCTGCAGGGCACGACGACAGCCGAGCCGCCGCTGCGCTGCTACGTGACAGCCAGCTGCCCCGGCGGCGCGCCGACGCAGACCGTGGTGCCGAGCACAGCCGGTACGGGCGCGGGTGCTCTGAGCCGCGGCTGCGCGGACCGGCTCAGCTTCGTCCTCCATGCCCGGCGCGGCCGCCACATCGTCCGCGCCGTCGTCAGGGTCTCCGGCCGGCCCGTCCAGACCATCCTCGGCAAGGGCGCCGCCCGCCTCCAGATTCGCCCACCCGCCCGGGCCAAATACCGCATCACGATCACGTCAGTGGACAACCGGGGCGCCCGCCGCACCACCGAGCGCCGCTACCGCGGCTGCAGCAAAACGCGGCCGCGCCACACTCACCGCCGCCGCTGAGAGCGCGCGGCGCTGCCCGACGCGCGCACGGGCGCACCAAAAACTCGTCCACAAGGACGGCTTAGCCATCCGCGAATTCTCCCGCGGCTCGGACGTGCTGGCGCTCGAGTGTGGTATGCGGCGAGTGTTGCCCCCACCCAGCCAGCGCAGCAGCCGCCAGACCCCGTGAAAGGCGTCTGAGCGGGGTTCTCTTGATGATGCCGGAGGAGGGACTCGAACCCCCGACACGCGGATTATGATTTGAAACCGGGGGTTATCTGACGCTACGCCTCTTAAGGAAAGCGCCTGCAAAAGCAGTGTTTACGTGGAAACGGCACGCAGGCGATCTACGCCTGTTTTACTCCCGTTTGTTGCCCCCGGTGTTGCCCTCTCGGGTGTCGGGATCAGGTCGTCGAGGAAGTCCGCATCGCCGAGCCCGTCGCCCATCAGATGGATGTACGTCTTCAGGGTGTACGCCGGATCATGGTGGCCGAGCCATTCCTGCACCTGCTTGGGCGACTTGCCGTTAGCAAACAGAATCGACGCGCACGTGTGGCGGAACGTGTGGCACGTCGCCCACGGCACACCAGCAGCCTGGGTTGCGGGTTTCAACACGTTCCTGTTGATCCAGTAGTCCCGCGCGCGCTCACCCATCGGCGTGGTGAACACAAGCGCGTCCTGTGCGCCCTGCGCGCCCCACAACCGTTGTGCGAGCCCACGCGACAGCGGAATGTTCCGCACGCCGTAGGAGGTCTTAGGTGGCCCCACAACACCCTCATAGAAGTTGCGGCGAACCTTGACCGTCGGGCGGTCACCGAACGCGATGTCCTTCCACCGCAGCTCCGTCGCCTCACCGATCCGCAGCCCGCTATGCGCAAGCAGCTCGAAAAACAGCGTCCAGTCCGGGTCGACCGCTTCGAGGAACCGCCGCAGCTCGTCCACCTCGAGCGGCCGGCGCGCTTTCTCGGGGTCCGGCACGATCGCCTCCGCAGATGTGATCCGCACCGAGTAGCAAGGGTTGGCCCGTAGTGCGCCTTCTTCGACTGCGGTGGCGAACAGCACCCGCACCGCGGCGACGTGCCCGCGGACTGTGCTCAAAGACAGCCGCTTGCCCTGTGCTTTTTCATCGAGAAGCCAGCCGATGAACGCCTTGATGTGTTGCGGCTCTATCTGGCCGAGCGCCAGCCCGCGCTCGTCGAAGTAGGGGATGGCCTTGTCGATCATGCTGCGACGGTAACCAACGCGCGTGGACTCCCTGAACCCCTTCGTCGAACGCCCCCGATAGGACTCGATCCAAGCGCGGGCGTACTCCCCAAACGGCTGCCGGTTAGCGGGCGTGAACTCACCGCGGCTAATGTCCGCCACGTTCTGCGCGCGGATCAGCTTCGCGGCCGCCATGTTCGGCGCGAACGCCTTGTGCTGCCTGCCCTGGTAGCGGTACACGACGACATACCGGCCGCCACGCTTGAAAATCCCGGGCGTGTTGGTGCGCTGCCTCTTGTCGGTCATCACATCACCCTCCCACCAATGCAGTCCCGTGTCGCCAAATCCTCCCGTATCACACGCACCGTCGCGCGCGCGTCT
>JBPCQX010000003.1:0-38565 GCA_050997675.1 Solirubrobacteraceae bacterium | reverse complement strand
CGGCCACAGCACCGCGCGCCAGGCCGCGCAACTCGCCGCAGATGCCGACGTGCGCCTGCTCGCGCTCACGCACCTGTCCGCCCGCTACGCCGGCGCGGAGTTGCGCGAGGAGGCGCGGGAGTTGTTCGAACGAACTGAGGTGCCGCGCGACTTCGACCAGATCGAAATCCCGTTTCCCGAGCGCGGGCCCGCGAAGCTGACCCACGAGCGGAGCGCCTGAACCGGCTTTCCCCGCGTTGCCACGTCAACAGCCCGGTGGATCCGGCGCCGCTGATACAGTGCGCGCAACGCTCCTTTAACCCGGTCCCGCGAGGCCAGGAAGGACACACCAGAGAAGTGCAGATCGCAGCGGAGAAGGTCGTACTCGACCACGCGGCAGTGCGCCGCGCGATCGTGCGGATCGCCCACGAGATCGAGGAGCGCACCGCCGGTGCGGAGCTCGCCCTGGTTGGCATCCACCGGCGCGGAGTGCACCTCGCTGCGCGCCTCCAGCAGGAGCTCGGAGCCCTGCGGGACGCAGGCGCCCCGCCGCTCGGCGAGATCGACATCGCCTTCTACCGCGACGATCTCGTGACTCGGCCCGAGCAGCCGGTCGTCAACTCCTCGCAGCTCGACTTTCCGCTCGACCAGCGCACGATCGTGATCGTCGACGACGTGCTGTTCACCGGTCGCACGGTCCGCGCGGCGATCGAGGCGCTGTTCGACTACGGTCGCCCCGCAAGGGTGCAGCTGGCAGCGCTCGTGGACCGCGGACACCGCGAGTTGCCGATTCGCCCCGACTATGTCGGCAAGAACCTCCCGACCTCGCTCGGCGAGCGCGTGAACGTGCGGGTCGTGGAGCTCGACGGAGAGGATCAGGTCACGATCGGCGAGGCGCGGCGATGAGGCATCTGCTCTCAATTGAGGATCTTGACCGTCCGCAGATCGAGCATCTGATCGAGCGGGCCGCTGCGTTCGCGGAGGTCGCGGGGCGCCCGATCAAGAAGGTGCCGACGCTGCGGGGCAGACTCGTCGTGAACCTCTTCTACGAAGCGTCGACGCGCACGCGCAGCTCCTTCGAGCTCGCTGCCAAGCGCCTCTCCGCCGATGTCTTGAACTTCCAGGCCCCAGGCTCCTCGGTCGAAAAGGGCGAGTCGCTGCGCGACACCGTGGCGACGCTGTCGGCCTATGGCCCCGATGCGATTGTCGTGCGCTCACCGCACGCCGGTGCGCCCCAGCTGCTCGCTGGCTGGACAGGAGCCGCAGTCGTCAACGCCGGCGACGGCAAGCACCAGCACCCGACGCAGGCGCTGCTCGATGTCTACACGCTGACGCGTCACCTGCCATCGCTCGCCGGGCGCACAATCTGGATCGTCGGCGACGTGCTGCATTCGCGCGTCGCGCGCTCGTGCGTGCAGGCCTTCACGAAGCTCGGCGCCCATGTCGTGGTGTGCGGGCCGCCGCCGCTCGCCCCGGCCGAGCTGGCGCAGGCGCTCGGCTGCGAGGTCGTTCACACGCTCGATGGCGTGCGTGAGGCCGACGTCGTCTACGCGTTGCGGATGCAGCTCGAGCGGATGCGCGGCGACTACGTTCCGTCGCTGCGTGAATACGCGGCGAACTACCAGATCGACGCGCGTCGGCTTGGACCGCGCCAGCTGCTGATGCACCCCGGGCCGGTGAACCGCGGTGTCGAGCTGTCCGGGGACGCCGTTGACTCCCCCCAGTCATTGATCTGCGAGCAGGTCAGCGCCGGAGTTGTCGTGCGGATGGCCGTGCTGTACGAGGTGCTCGCCGGCTCGCAGTCCGATCTGCCCGACCGCACCACCCCCGAGCCCCAACTCGCATGAGCCCATCGGCCCCCACCCGCGTGTTCGCCGCGCTCCAGCAGCCTGCCGAGCTGCTGATCTGCGCCGCTCATGTGCTCGACCCGCGCGCCGGCCTCGACGGCCACCACGACGTGTTGATCCGCGACGGCGCAATCGCAGAGCTCGCGCCGGCCGGCACGCTCGAGGCACCGCCCGGAGCGGAGTTGATCGACGGGGAGGGGCGGCACCTCTTCCCCGGCTTCGTCGATCCGCACGTGCACCTGCGCACGCCGGGCCAGGAGCACAAGGAGGATCTGCAGACCGGGACCCGTGCGGCGGCCGCGGGCGGATACTGCGCGGTCGTCGCGATGCCGAACACTGAACCCGTGCTCGATGACCCCGCGCTGCTGCGGGGACTGATCGCCCAGGCCCAAGCGCAGGCCCGCATCCCGGTCGGCTTCATGCCGGCGATCTCGCGCGGACTGGAAGGCCTCCAGTTGACCGACATGGCCGAGCTGCGCGACGCGGGCGCGGTCGGCTTCACTGACGATGGCCGCCCGGTTAGCTCCGCGGGGCTGCTGCGCCGGGCGCTGCAGTACCAGCGCCTGTGCGGCGGCGTGCTTGCGCTGCACGAGGAGGACCCGACGCTTTCGGCTCACGGCGCGATGCACGAGGGCGAGGTTTCGGCGCGGCTCGGTGTCACCGGCATCCCTGCCTCGTCAGAGGCGACGATGATCGCGAGGGACGCGCTGCTCGCAGAGCAGGAGGGGGGGCGGGTGCATTTCCAGCACCTCTCGGCGCGCTCGTCGATCGATGCGCTTGCGGCGGCGCGAGCCCGCGGCGCCCGGGTCAGCGGCGAGGTAAGCCCGCACCATCTACTGCTGTGCGACGACGCGGTTGAATCACTCGACACGCGCTTCAAGATGAACCCTCCGTTGCGCGCCCCGGAGGACCGCGAGGCGCTCGTCGCAGCGCTGCGCGACGGGACGATCGAGTGCGTCGCGACCGATCATGCGCCGCACTCGCGCGATGAGAAGGACGTGCCGTTCGAGCAGGCGCCGATGGGCACGACGGGCTTGGAATCAGCTTTCGCCGTGCTCCACAGCGCCGACATCCTGCCGCTCGCGACGCTGATCGAACGTCTCACGGCCGGCGCGGCGCTGCTCGGGTTGCCGACACCGCGGATCGCGCCTGGCGAGCCGGCAAACGCCACCTTGATCGACCTCACGACGGAGTGGAGGGTCGGCGAGTCCGGCTACGAGAGTCGCTCGGAGAACTGCTGCTTTGCGGGACGCGAGGTGCGCGGCCGAGTGCTGCTGACGCTCGCCGCCGGCGCAGTGGCCTACCGCGAGCGCACGTTTGCGCTGAGCGCGGCATGAGCCTGCTCGAGCGCTCCCGTGCAGCCCTGCTCGTGGTGGACGTGCAGGAGGGTTTTCGCCCGGCGATCGAGGGCTTCGACCGCATCGTGGAGCGCTGCGCGATCCTCGTCCGCGGCGCGACCGTCCTCGACCTCGAAGTGCTGGCAACCGAGCAGTACCCGCAAGGCCTGAAGGCAACCGTGGCCGAGATCGCAGAGCAGCTGACAGCCCCGCCGCTGCCCAAGACGGTCTTTTCCGCTGCGCGAGCCGAAGGGTTCGAGCTCCCGTCCGAGCAGGTGCTCGTGTGCGGCATCGAGGCCCACGTCTGCGTCTCCCAGACGGTCCACGACCTGCTTGATCGGGGACACGAAGTTCACGTCGCGGCTGACGCCACGTCCTCGCGCACGGCGCAGGAGTGCGAGCGGGCGCTGAGCAGAATGGAGCGGGCAGGCGCCACGATCACCACCGCCGAGGCAGCGTTGTTCGAGCTGCTCGGCGCGGCGGGCACGCCGGAGTTCAAGGAAGTCCAGAGGCTCATCCTGTGAGCTTCGTTCTGCTCGAGGACGGCGCGCGCTTTGACGGCCGCGCCTGCGGCGCCGCACGCCCCGCTGTTGGCGAGGTGGTCTTCAACACGGCGATGTCGGGCTACCAGGAGTCCGTGACTGACCCGAGCTATGCACGACAGCTGATCGCTTTCACCTACCCGCACATCGGCAACTACGGGGCGAGCGCACAGGCGATGGAGTCCGATCGCGTCCACGCCCGCGCGGTGATCATGCGGGCGGCGCGCAATGACGAGGACGCCCCGAGCGCTGAGCGGGGCTGGCTGGATTGGCTGGAGGACTGCGACGTCCCTGCGATCAGCGGCGTCGACACTCGAGCTCTGGTCCGGCACATACGCGACAAGGGAGCGATGCGCGGCGGCGTGTTCCCAGCGGGCACCGAGCAGGGCGCTGCGCGGGCGATGATCGATGCCGAGCAGCAGATGAGCGGCCTTGACCTGGCGCGCGAGGTGACACCCGCAACGGCAACGGAGCTGCCGGGGGCGGGCCCGCACATCGCGGTCCTCGACACGGGCATCAAGAGCTCGATCGTGCGCAACCTGCGCGAGCGGGGGGCCCGCCTGACGCTGCACCCAAGCGGCACCGCAGCGCAGCAGATTCTCGACGGCCACCCCGACGCGGTGTTTCTCGCCAACGGTCCTGGCGACCCTGCGGCGCTCGACTATGTCACGCAGCAGCTGCGCGGGCTGATCGGCCGCCTGCCGGTGTTCGGCATCTGTCTCGGCCATCAGCTGCTGTGCCGCGCCGTTGGCCTGGATACCTACAAGCTGCGCTTCGGCCACCGCGGGGCGAACCATCCCGTCAAGGATCTGACGACGGGCAGGATCGAGATCACGAGCCAGAACCACGGCTTTGCGGTGCTTGGCCCCAGCGGCGCGCGGACGATCGACGCGGACAAGCCGGTCCGCTGGGAGACGGACTTCGGGGCGGCGGAACTGACGCACCTGAACCTCTACGACCGCACCGTGGAGGGCCTGGAGCTAAAGGACGTCCAGGCGAGCACGGTGCAGTACCACCCGGAAGCGGGCCCCGGGCCGCACGACGCACTGCACCTGTTCGACCGCTTCCTGGCGCGGATCTAGCGCTGCGATGCCGCGGCGAGAGGACATCCACCGGATCATGATTCTCGGCTCTGGCCCGATCGTGATCGGCCAGGCAGCGGAGTTCGACTACTCAGGCGTGCAGGCCTGCAAGGTCCTCGCTGAGGAGGGCTACGAGGTGATCCTCGTCAACTCCAACCCGGCGACGATCATGACGGACCCGGAGTTCGCGACGGCAACCTATGTCGAGCCGCTGCTCCCGGGCCCGGTGGCTCAGATCATCGAGCAGGAGCGCCCCGATGCGCTGCTGCCGACACTCGGGGGGCAGACGGCGCTGAATCTCGCCAAGGCGCTGAGCGAGGATGGCACCCTCGAGCGCTTTGGCGTTGAGCTGATCGGGGCGGACTACGACGCGATCTCGACGGCGGAGGATCGCGAGCTGTTCCGCGCCGCGATGGCGCGCGTTGGTCTGCGCGTGCCCCGCTCGCAGATCGCACACTCAATCGAGGAGGCGCGCTCTGCGCTGGCGGAGATCGGGCTGCCGAGCATCGTGCGCCCGGCCTACACGCTTGGGGGGCAGGGCGGCGGGATTGCCCGCACGGAGGAGGAGTTTGAGCGCATCGTCGCGCGCGGCGTTGCGGCTTCGCCGATTGGCCAGGTGCTGATCGACGAGTCGGTGATCGGCTGGGGCGAGTTCGAGCTCGAGGTGATGCGCGATCGCAACGACAACGTGGTGATCGTCTGCTCGATCGAAAACGTTGATCCGATGGGCGTCCACACCGGTGACAGCGTCACGGTCGCACCGCAGCAGACGCTGACTGACAAGCAGTACCAGCTGCTGCGCGATCAGGCGATTGCGGTGATCCGCGCGGTGGGCGTTGAGACGGGGGGCTCAAACGTGCAGTTCGCGGTCAATCGCGAGACCGACGAGATTGTTGTGATTGAGATGAACCCGCGCGTATCGCGCTCGAGCGCGCTGGCCTCGAAGGCCACGGGATTTCCGATCGCGAAAATCGCAGCGCGGCTCGCGGTCGGCTATGCACTGGAGGAGATCGTCAACGACATCACGCTTGCAACCCCGGCGAGCTTCGAGCCGACGATCGACTACGTCGTCGTCAAATGGCCGCGCTTTGCGTTTGAGAAGTTTGCCGGTGTCGAGAGCTCATTGACGACTCACATGAAGTCGGTCGGTGAGGCGATGGCGATCGGCCGCACATTCGGGCAAGCCTTTCTCAAGGCGATGCGCTCGCGCGAGCTCGACTCGCAGCCGACGCTGGACTGCTCGACGGAGCAGCTGCTCGAGAACCTGGAGCGCCCGGGAGCGGGGCGCTACGACGAGTTACTGGAATGCCTGAGCCGCGGCGTAGGGGTCGACGAGCTGTATGCCCGCACGCAGATCGACCCGTGGTTCCTGCGCGAGTTTGCGCGGCTCGAGGATGCGTTCGAGCCCGAGTCGGTGCGCACCTTCAAGTCGGTGGATACGTGCGCGGCGGAGTTCGAGGCCCGCACGCCCTACTACTACTCGGGCTGGGAGCGTCCCGGCCCGGACGGCGAGCCGCGCCACGAGGTCGAGCGGGGGGAGAGGGCGAGCGTGGTGATCCTCGGCTCGGGTCCGAACCGGATCGGCCAGGGCATCGAGTTCGACTACTGCTGCGTGCACGCGGCGATGTGCGTGCGAGAGTCGGGCCGCGACGCGGTGATGATCAACTGCAATCCGGAAACCGTCTCGACGGACTACGACACTTCGGACCGTCTGTATTTCGAGCCGCTGACGCTGGAAGACGTACTTGGCGTGCTAACGGTCGAGCGGCCAGAGGGCGTGATCGTGCAGTTCGGTGGCCAGACCCCACTGCGGCTCGCAGCGGGCCTGCGGGATGCGGGAATCAGATTGCTCGGCACCAGCGTCGACTCGATTGACGCGGCTGAGGACCGCGGCCGCTTTGGCGCGCTGCTCGACCGCCTCGGCTACCTTGCGCCGCCGTACGCGATTGCCCGCTCCGTCGCCGAGGCGCTGCGCGCGGCGCCTGGCGTGGGCTTTCCGCTGCTTGTGCGTCCTTCGTATGTGCTCGGCGGCCGGGCAATGGAGATCGTCTACTCCACGGACGATCTCGCGGACTACCTCGAGCGCACCCCACCGGAGGGGGAGATCTTCCTCGATCGCTTCCTTGAGAACGCGATCGAGGTCGATGTCGATGCGCTGTGCGACGGGCAGGAGGTGTGGATCGGTGGGATCATGCAGCACGTCGAGGAAGCGGGCATTCACTCGGGCGATTCGGCTTGCGTGCTGCCGCCGCATTCACTTGGCGGGGCGATGCTCGAGCAGATCCGCGAGCACACCCGCGGGATTGCGCTCGAGCTCGGGGTCGTGGGCCTGCTGAACGTGCAGTTTGCCGTCCACGGCCAGAGCGCGCTGTACGTGATCGAGGCCAATCCCCGCGCCTCGCGCACCGTTCCCTTCGTCTCCAAGGCGATCGGCATCCCGCTGGCGAAGATGGCCTGCCGCCTGATGCTGGGAGCGCACATCGCTGAGCTCGAGCTTCCGGCTGATCCGATGAGCTCGACGCACGTCTGCGTGAAGGAAGCGGTGCTGCCGTTCAACCGTTTCGAGGGCTCCGATTCGCTGCTGGGGCCGGAGATGCGCTCAACGGGCGAGGTGATGGGCATTGCGGCTGATTTCCAGACCGCATTTGCCAAGGCGCAGGCGGCCGCGGGAGCGTCGCTGCCCTCGCGCGGCACGGTGTTCATCACGGTCTGCGACTCCGATAAGGCGGGCGGTGCCGGGATCGCGGTGCAGCTGAGCGATCTCGGCTTTCTGATCGTGGCGACGGAGGGCACGGCGCAGGCGATCGAGCGGATGGGGGTGCGTGTACAGACGCTCAACAAGGTGGCGGCCGGCTCGCCGCACGTGGTTGATTGGATCGAGCGGGGAGATGTCGATCTGGTGATCAACACGCCGACGGGTTCAGGTGCCCGATCCGACGGCTGGGAGATTCGCCGGGCGGCGATTGCCCGCGGGATCCCATGCATCACGACGCTGTCGGGCGCGCTGGCCGCGGCGCGCGCGATTCGCGCGGCGCGCGAGGGGGTGCCGCCCGTGATCTCACTCCAGGCAATCGCGTGAGCGCTCCGGCCGGACGCCGCGAGGCGCGCGTGTCGGGGCGGGTGAGCGTCGGGGCATACACGGTGCTGCAGGTGGCCTACAGCGCCGATGCCCCGCCGCTCCCGGGACAGTTCTACATGCTCGCCGCGCGCGATCGCTGGGGCGGCGGCGACGGGGAGCGTCCGTTCCTGCCCCGCGCGCTGTCGGTGATGCGCGTGGGGCCCGCGGGCGAGCTCCAGTTCCTGCTTGAGGACGTCGGGCCCGGGACTCGGCGCCTGTGCGAGCTCGATGACGGGGATGCTCTGTGGCTGTGCGGCCCGCTCGGGCAAGGGTTTGTGGACTCAGGCGGGCCGGCGCTGCTTGTCGGCGGCGGGGTCGGGGCCGCGCCGCTGGCGATCCTGCAGGACTCCCTTTCGGACGCCCGTGTGGTGCTCGGGTTCCGCGATCGCGCGTGTGCCGCGGCGGCGGAGCTGCTGCAGGGCGCCTTGGTGGCTACGGAGGATGGCTCCGTCGGCCGCCGCGGGCTGGTGACGGAACTGCTGCGCGAGGAGCTCGATGGGGCTGCAGCGCCCGCCGTGGTCTGCGCCTGCGGGCCGGAGCCAATGCTTGCCGCGGTGGCCGAGCTGTGCGGGGCGCGCGGGGTCCGCGCGCAGCTTGCGCTGGAGGCACCGATGGCGTGCGGGTTCGGGGCCTGCTACGGGTGCGTCGTCGACACGCGCACTGGATTTCGGCGCGTCTGCATCGACGGACCCGTGTTCGATGCTGAGGAGCTCGCGGGGTGAGCGTCGCCTTCTGCGGCCTGGAGCTCGCCCATCGGGTGCTCAACGGGTCCGGCACGTGGGATGCGATCGCGGCGCGCGAGGTCTTTGGGGAGGGTTTTGCGCTCCCGTTCGCGGCGTTTGTCTCCAAGACAATCACGGTCGAGCCCCGCCCCGGAAACCCGCCGCACCGCCTGTGGGAGACCCCGGCGGGAATGATCAACTCGATCGGCCTGCCGAACCGCGGTCTGGCGGGGTACCTCGAGCACGACCTGCCGCGGCTTGCGAAAATCCTTGGCTCATCGGCACCGCTGATCACGAACGTGATGGGCTCGAGCGCCGATCAATTCGCCGCGCTGCTCGAGGGTCTCGCTGGACGGCCAGAGATCGCAGCGTTCGAGCTCAACGTTTCCTGCCCGAACGTGAAGACTGGGCTGGACATTGGCGCCCACCCCGCTGAGCTCGGGAGGTTGGTGGCGCGCGTGCGGTCGCTGACGCCGAAGCCGCTGATCGTCAAGCTGACCCCGAACACGGCGGACGTGCCCGCGGTCGCGCGGGCCGCTGAAGCCGCGGGGGCCGACGCGCTGTCGCTGATCAACACGCTGCGCGCCCTGCCCGACGGGCGGCGCGGCTGGCTCGGGGGCGGCACCGGCGGATTGTCGGGGCCGGCCATCCGCCCGATCGCGCTCGCCCAGGTCGCGGCCGTGGCGGAGTCTGTCTCACTGCCGGTGATCGGGATGGGCGGGATCGCCTCCGGAGCTGACGCGCGCGAGTTTCTCGACGCCGGCGCGACGCTCGTAGCGGTCGGCACAGAAAGCTTCCGCGACCCCGCTGCGGGAACGCGCGTAGCCGCCGAGTTGGAGACGATTTCCCCGCAAATTGCGGGATAGTGCTGCAGCCGCACCGTCAAAAGGCCTGCAAAGGACCCGAAAAGTGTCAAGCGGCATGAAGCTACCTAAACCTCCAGCAGAGGTTGAGATGAATTCGCTGCGTTGGGCTTGCAAGGCCGCTGGGAGTAGGTACACTCGCCGCCCATGCCGCTGGTCGTAGACACGCTACACAAACAGGTCGCAGCACCCGAGAGATCGCTCAATCAGCGCATGGATGCGCTGGCCCGCGCGAACGAAATCCGCTCCCAGCGCGCGCTGCTCAAGCGCGACCTGAAGGCCGGCCGTTTCTCGATCCGCACGCTGCTGCTCGATCCTCCGGCATACGTCGAGACGGCAAAGGTTTTCGACATGTTGCTCGCGGTGCCGAAGTACGGCCGGGTCAAGGTCAACAAGCTCCTGACGCATTGCCGGATTTCGCCTTCGAAGACGATCGGTGGGCTGTCGGAACGCCAGCGCACTGAACTCGTCTCGCTGCTGCGACGCTGAGCTTCTCGCTCGCGGGACCGGCCGCAGTGGTCCTGCTACTGCTGGACCGCCAGGTCGGGCACATCGCGGAGGTTCTTCTTGGCGTAGCTCATGAATCGTGATCCTATGGTTTGACGGCGCGAGCCGACAGCGGCCGCAGGCGTAAGGGGTCGACCTCGCGCAGGAGGGCCTCCGCCGGCGTCGATCGGCTCGAGGCGTGTCGCGCGTGTTCGTCATCACGGGGCCGTCTGGAGTCGGCAAGGGAACGCTGATTCGGCTGCTGCGCGAGCGCCATCCGCAGATCGAGCTGTCGGTCTCAGCGACCACCCGTGCGCCTCGCCCAGGCGAGCAAGACGGCGTCGACTACCACTTTCTCGATGCCCAGGAGTTCGAGCGGCGCGTGCAGGCCGGCGAGTTCGTCGAGCACGCCACCTACTCCGGCCGACGCTACGGCACGCTTCGTTCGGAGCTCGACTTGCGCGTCGCTTCGGGCGCGGACGTGCTGCTGGAGATCGAGCTACAGGGGGCACGGCAGGTGCGTGGGGCGATGCCCGAGGCGCTCCAGGTGTTCATCGCCCCGCCCAGCCTAGAGTCGCTGAAGGCGCGGCTGGTCGGCCGCGGCACTGATCGCGCGGACGCCGTGGTCGAGCGCCTGCGGGTCGCCGAGGAGGAGCTCGCGGCGCGCGGTGAGTTCGCCCGGGTGATCGTCAACGACGACCTCGAACGGGCAGCTCAGGAGTTGGACGAGATCGTGAGCGGTAGACTGGGTGGACTCCACGAAAGGCAGCCTTGATCTCTCCCCGCATCGACAAGCTTCTCGACCACGTCGACTCCAACTACGCGAGCGTCATCGTCTCCGCCAAGCGCGCGCGCCAGATCAACTCCTATTACCAGAACCTCGGCGAGGGCTCATTTGATGAGTTTCCGCCGCCGATGATCGACACCGGCTCGAAGAACTACCTCACGATCGCGCTCGAGGAAGTCGCTGCCGGGAAGCTGAAGTACCACTACCGCTGAGCCGCAAGCTCAGCTCCGCTGCTTGCGCGCGCCGCGCCCAACTGCAACGGTGCGTTCCCCATGTCCCGCATTCTCCTCGGCGTCAGCGGCGGCATCGCGGCCTACAAGGCGCTCGAGTTCGTGCGCCTGGCGACGGCGGCAGGGCACTCGCTGCGTGTGATCCAGACGCCGGCCGCTCAGCGCTTCGTGGGCGCCGCCTCGTTCGCGGCGTTGACGGGCGCCCCGACGCTCAGCACCGAGTGGGAGCGCGATCCTGCGCGCGGGGCCTTTCCCGACCAGACACCGCCCGCTCATGAGCCGCTCAGTCATCTCGAACTCGTCGCGAACGCGGACCTTCTGCTAGTCGCGCCCGCCAGCGCCAACACGATCGCCAAGCTCGCGCACGGTCTCGCGGACAACCTGCTGAGCAGCGCGGCGCTCGCGGCGCGATGCCCGCTGCTGATCGCGCCGGCGATGAACGATGCGATGTACGAGCACCCGGCCACCCAGACCAATCTCGCGCTGCTTCGCGAGCGCGGGGCGCGTGTGCTCGAGCCCGGCGTCGGGCGGCTGGCCTCAAAGGGGGAGTGGGGAGTCGGCCGGCTACCCGAACCAGCCGAGCTGCTGCAGGCTTGCGAGGCGACGGTGGGGGGTGGCGGCAGCTGGGCTGGGCTCACGGTGCTCGTCACAGCCGGCGGCACGCGCGAGCCAATCGACTCCGTGCGCTACGTTGGCAACCGCTCGTCCGGACGTATGGGGTTTGCGCTGGCTTCAGAGGCAGCCGCCCGTGGCGCCGACGTCGTGGTTGTCGCAGCAAATGTCGCGCTGCCGAGGGAGCCCGGCATTCGTTACCTCGACGTGGGGTGTGCGGCGGCGTTGCAGGCGGCGTGCGAGGCCGAATTCGAGCGAGCGGATGTGCTGCTGATGGCGGCGGCGGTCGCAGACTTTCGCCCCGTGGATCCCTCGGACGCCAAGATCTCGAAGTCCGAGCGTACGGCGCTGCTGGTGGAGCTCGAAGCCACAACGGATGTGCTTGCGCTGCTTTCGGGGCGCCGCGCCGCCCGTCAGACGCTTGTCGGCTTTGCCGCCGAGCACGGCGACGGAGCGCTCGAGCGGGCACGTGCAAAGCTCGCTCGCAAGCGCCTTGACGCGATCGTTGTCAACGACATCTCGGCTCCCGGGGTTGGATTCGACTCGACGGAGAACGAGGTTGTGATCGTGACGCCGGAGGGCGAGCAGCGGGTACAGCGGACCGGCAAACGCCAGGTCGCGGTCGCCGTGCTTGACGCCGTCGAGCGTGTGCGCCTGGTGCTATCCTCGACTTAGAGCTTTCGAGCCCGCGCCAGTGCGTTGGCGAAGCAGTACCGGAAGTGGGCGCTAGCCCGCTTTTTTTACGCCCATGACCCCCCTTCAGCAAGAAATCGAGCAGCGCCTTTCGGCCTCCAATCCGGATGTCGATGTGCTGCTCGTCGAGCAGTCCGCGCCAGACACGCTGCGGATCTTCATCGACCACCCAGACGGCGTCAGCCTCACGCTCTGCGAGCGTGTGACAAGTGCGCTCGGCGACCTGCGCGAGCGGTTCGCGCTCGAGGTCTCCTCGCCGGGCCCGCGACGTCCCTTGAGCCGGCCTGCGCACTTCCAGCGCTACGTCGGCCGCCGTGCAAAGGTGCGCTCGTCGGTGGCGCCGCGGAGCGTCGTTGGCGAGCTCGTCGGCGCATCCGACAGCGACGTGACGATCGCCTCTGAAGGCGGCCTCGTGGAGATTCCCTACAGCGCAATCCAACGATCCCACCTCGTCGAGGAGTAGAGACATGTCACACGAGATTCTCGATGCAATGCACGCGCTCGCCCGCGAGAAGGGGATCGAGCCGGAGAAGCTGATGGTGGCGCTCGAGGACGCGCTGCTCTCCGCTTACAAGAAGCAACCCGGATCGGCCAAGTACGCGCGCGTCGAGATCGACCGCGAGACGGCTGACTTCCGCGTGATCGAGCTGATCATTCCCGAGCGCCTCGAAGCGCATCTGATCGTCGAGACGATTGACGAGGGCACCACCGTCGATCCGGAGACCGGCGAGATGCGCGAGCCTGAGGATCCGGAGATCGACCCCGCGAAGTTCGCCGAGTACCGCGACCAGATCGACGAGCGCGACGTGACACCGGACGACTTCGGCCGGATTGCGGCCCAAACCGCCAAGCAGGTGATCCTGCAACGTATCCGCGAAGCCGAGCGCGACATGATGTTCGAGGAGTATCAGGACCGCGTCGGCGAGCTGATCACCGGCATCGTCCAGCAGTCCGACTCCCGCTACACCCTGGTACAGCTGCGCGAGCGCGTCGAAGCGCTGCTTCCCAAGTCCGAGCAGGTCGACGGCGAGCGCTACGACCACTCCCAGCGGATCAAGGCCGTGATCAAGGAGGTTTCACCGTCGACGAAGGGGCCGAGCATCATCGTCTCGCGCCGTGACTCTGAGCTGATCAAGAAGCTGTTCGAGCTGGAGGTCCCGGAGATCGCCGACGGGCTTGTCGAAATCGCCGGGGTCGCGCGCGAGCCCGGCTACCGCTCGAAGATTGCCGTGATCTCCCACGCTGACGGGGTCGACCCGGTGGGTGCCTGCGTCGGCCCGCGCGGATCACGTGTACGGATGGTCGTCTCCGAGCTGCGCGGCGAGAAGATCGACATCATCCCCTACAACGACGAGCCTGCGAGGTTCGTGGCCAAGGCGCTGTCACCAGCACGCGTGCGTGAGGTGCTGGTCGACGACGAGGGCAAGCAGGCCACGGTGATCGTCCCGGACGACCAGTTGTCGCTCGCGATCGGGCGCGAGGGCCAGAACGCGCGCCTGGCCGCCCGCCTGACCGGTTGGCGAGTAGACATCAAGTCCGAATCGGAGTTCGCCAGCGAGGAAGCCGAGCACGGCTACGAGGAAGAGGAGACCGGCGGACGCTGCGCGGCGATCATGTCGACCGGCCGTCGCTGTCCCAACGCCGCTCTCGCCGGCTCACGCTACTGCGGGCTCGACAGTCACCAGGCACTCCAGGACAGCGGCTCCGACCACGTCGGAGGACCTCCGGCGGCTGCCGCACAGAGCGCTGAAGCCGAGCAGCCCGGCGCGGCCGCTGATGTGCCCGCCGAGGCCGAGGCCGAGGCCGTTGCTGCTCCGGCTGCTGTCGAGGCCGAGCCTGCCGCTGCAGTCGAGGCCGAGCCGGCCGCCGCTGCCCCGGCTGCACTCGCCACCGAGCGCCCCGAAGGGCAAGCGTCATAGGGCCCCAGCGGCGCTGCGTCGGCTGCGGACAGAGCGCCCCCAAACGCGAGCTGTTGCGGCTCGCCGTCGCGGCCGAGCGTCCGGGCCTCGCCGTGGCTGACGAGGCGGCGCGGATCCCGGGGCGCGGCGCGTACATCCATCGCCGTGCAGCGTGCCTGGCGGACGCCGCTCGCCGCGGCGGCGCTGCGCGCACTTTGCGCGGCAACGTGAAGATCGACCCCGAGATCGTAGAATTGGCTGTCTGATGGCAAAGAAACGAGTCCACGAGATCGCCAAGGAGCAGGACATGACAAGCCGCGAGCTGCTCTCGCGGCTGCAGGCTGCCGGGCTCGAGATCAAGGCCGCCGCATCGGCCGTCGACGAAACCACGGTGCTGCAGGCGATCGGGCGCGGCAACGGTGCCCCGCCGGTGGCCGATGGTGCCCCTGCACCGACCGGCGAGCCCGCAGCAGCGGTCCCCGGGGCGCCGCAGGCCCCGGCCCCGCCGGCCGATGCCGCTGAGGCCGCAGCAGCCGAGCAGCAGCGCGCCCGTCCCACGCGCGACTCGCGCACCGGTGAGCGACCGCCGGCCGGGGCCACGTCCGGGGGGCGGCGCCGCGTGGTCATCGATTCGCAGGCCTCGCGCCGCCAGAACCAGGGTCCGGCCAACCAGCCGACGCGTCGACCGCAGCGCCGCGGACGCCGCCGTCGTGGCTCCTACGACGACACGATCGCGCCGATCGACAACAGCGCGATGGAGGCAACGGACCTGGTCCGGGTGAACTCCGGCTCGACGGTCAAGGACGTCGCTGAGTACCTGGGCGTTCCGGTGCCGGAGATCATCAAGAAACTGATGGGACTCGGCGAAATGGCGACGCTGACGCAGACGCTGTCTGACGAGGCGGTCGGGGTGCTGGCAGAGGAGTTCGGCAAGAAGGTCGAGATCGTCCACGCCGCGGACGACTCGACGGAGGAGCCGGAGTTCGAGGATGATGAGGCGGACCTCGTCGTGCGCCCGCCCGTGGTGACGATCATGGGTCACGTTGACCACGGCAAGACCTCGCTGCTCGATGCGATCCGCGAGACCGAGGTCGCAGCCGGAGAGGCGGGCGGCATCACCCAACACATCGGCGCCTATCAGGTGCATCACGCCGGCGGTGCAGTCACCTTCCTCGACACCCCCGGGCACGAGGCATTCACCGCGATGCGCGCACGCGGCGCGCGCGTCACCGATGTCGCAGTGATCGTCGTTGCTGCAGACGATGGCGTCAAGCCACAGACCGACGAGGCGATCGACCATGCGCGCGCAGCGGAGGTTCCGATCATCGTCGCGGTCAACAAGATCGACAAGGAGGGAGCCCAGCCCGAGCGAGTGCGCACCGAGATGACCCAACGCGGGTTGCAGCCGGCGGAATGGGGAGGTGAGGTCGAGTTCGTCGACGTCTCGGCAAAGACCCGCCAGGGCCTGGACGACCTGCTCGACATGATCCAGGTGGTCACCGAGCTCGAGGATCTCAAGGCAAACCCCGACGCCGACGCCTCGGGCGCGGTGATCGAGTCTCGCCTTGACCCCGGACGCGGGCCGGTGGTGACGATCCTGATCCAGCGCGGCACGCTCAAGGTCGGCGACGCGCTTGTCGCCGGCGCCAGCTTCGGCCGTGTCCGCGCGATGCACGACTTCCTCGGTGTGCGCACGAAGACCGCGCTGCCCGGAGACCCGGTGGAGGTGCTCGGCTTCGACGGGGTCCCGGAAGCCGGCGAGTTCGTGCGCGTCGTGGAGAACGAGCGGCGCGCCCGCCAGCTCGCGGGGGAGCGCGGAAACCGCCTGAAGACCGAGGCGCTCGCGCGGCGCTCCGGGCGCAAGATCTCCCTCGAGGACGTCTTCCGGCTCGCCCAGGCTGGCACTGTCAAGGAGCTTGGGCTGGTGCTCAAGGCCGACGTGTCGGGCTCGCTTGAGGCGGTTGAAGACGAGATCGCCAAGCTCCCTCAGGACGAGGTCTCCGTCAACGTGATCCACCGCGGCGTCGGCGGCATCAACGAGTCCGACGTGATGCTGGCTGCGGCCTCCAACGCCGTGATCCTCGCCTTCAACGTGCGCCCGGTCGGCGATGCCCGGCAAGCCGCTGAGCGCGAGGGCATCGAAATCCGCTCCTACGCGGTGATCTACAAGGCAATCGAGGAACTGCGCGCCGCGATGGAGGGCATGCTCGAGCCGGAGGAGGTCGAAGACGCGCTCGGCCAGGTCGAGGTGCGCCAGACTTTCAAGGCCTCGCGGATCGGCACAATCGCAGGGTCCTTTGTCACCGAGGGCAAGATCGTCCGCGGCGCGCGGGTTCGTCTCGTGCGTGAAGGCACCGTCGTCGCCGACACCACGGTCGCCTCGCTCAAGCGCTTCAACGAGGACGTGCGCGAGGTGGCGAGCGGCTTCGAGTGTGGCATCGTGCTGGCCAACTATGGGGACGTCAAGCAGGGAGACACCCTGGAGGCTTATGCCACGCGACAGGTCGAGCGCGAGCTCGCCTGAGCGTCTACGATGAGCAGCGACCGCATGCGCCGGGTCGATGAGGGGATTCGGCAGGTGCTGGCAGATGCCCTCGCCGGCGAAATGAAGGATCCCCGAGTTGGATTTGTGACCGTGACCGACGTCAAGACAAGCTCTGATCTGAGGCACGCGAGCGTGTACGTAAGCGTTCTCGGTCCGTCGGACACCCGCGCTGATTCGCTCGCCGGACTTGCCCACGCGCACGGCTTCCTGCAGGGGCGAGTCGCCGCGGAACTGCGGCTCAAACGAACGCCCGCACTCGAGTTTCTCTACGACGAGACGACGGACCGCGCGATGCGCGTGGACGAGCTGCTGTTGGAGCAGGAACCTCACGGCGGAGCGGCGTGAGAGCGACGGGACCTGCCGCGGAGCCCAGTCCGGCTGTCGAAACGCGCGAGCGGGTGCTCGACACGATCCGCGGCAACGATCGTTTCGTGCTCGTGACGCATGAGCGCCCTGACGGCGACGCGCTCGGCTCCCTGGTGGGCATGCATGGCGTCCTCTCAGCGCTCGGCAAGGACTCGCTGATGTACATGTCAGCGGAGGACTTCCCGCTGCCGTACGAGTACCGCTTCTTCGAGCTCGACGGGCTCGTTTCAAAAATCCCCGAGGATCTCGATGGACGCGTCGCGATCTTCCTCGACTGCGGCAACATCGACCGCACAGCTGCACTCGCGCTGCGGGAGACAGAGCCACTCCTGAACCTCGACCATCACCATGACAACACCCGCTTTGGGACGGTTGATCACGTGGTCCCGTGGGCGGCCTGCACGGCAGAGGTCGTGTGGGATCTGATGGCGCCGCTCGGGGTCGAATTGACGCGCCCGATCGCCGATGCGCTCTACGTTGGTCTGATCACCGACACCGGCCGCTTCTCTTATGAGAACACCGGCGCCCGCTCGCACCGGATGGCCGCGGAGTTGATCGAGGCGGGGGTCGACGTGGCGGCGATCTATCGCCGCATCTACGAAGGAACCCCGTATTCCAAGCTCGAGTTGCTAGGGCGGGCGCTCGAGCGCGTTTCGCGCTACGACTCCGGTCGGCTCGCGGTTGCCTTCCTGACCGCGGAGGACTACCGGGTCACCGGCGCGGAGGAGAGCCACTCCGAGGGCATCATCGACCAGCTCCGAGCGGTGGAGGGCACGAAGTGCGCTGTCCTGGTGCGCGAACTGCTCGCCGAGGAGAAGCGAGGTCAGAAGAAGGTTTCGATGCGCGCGACCGACAACGATGTCGATGTCTCGATCATCGCTCGCGCCCATGGCGGCGGCGGCCACCGGCGCGCAGCAGGGTTCAGCACCGAGCGCACGCTGCCGGCGCTGATCGAAGAGTTGCGCGGTCAGCTCGCGGCGCAGCTGCCCTGACGGGCGCGCCGGCCACCGACGGCCTGATCCTCGCGGATAAACCGGCGGGCCTCTCCTCGCACGGGATGGTCGCGCGTGCTCGCCGCGCACTGGGCACGCGACGGATCGGCCACGCGGGGACGCTTGACCCGTTCGCCACCGGCCTGCTCGTCCTGCTCGTGGGCCGCGCGACGCGCACACAACGGTTTGTGATGGAGCTGCCAAAGACCTATGAAGTGCTCGCGCGCTTTGGTGCGACCTCGACCACTGGCGACACCGAGGGGGAGATCACCGAGACCGGACGCCTACCGCATGAGCTCGCGTTGCCGCTCGGCGCAATCCGCCAGCGTCCCCCCGCGCATTCGGCTGTCAAGCTCGATGGGGAGCGGGCGTACCTGCGGGCGCGGCGCGGCGAGCACGTGGAAACGCACGAGCGCACGGTGCACTTGTACGAGTTCAAGCAGCTCTGGCGGGAAGGCGACCGCGCGGCGTTTCGCGTCGTTTGCTCCTCGGGCACCTACGTGCGCTCCCTGATCGCCGATCTCGGCGATGCGTACTGCCTGCAGCTGCGGCGGACGGCGATCGGTCCGTTTGCGGCATGCGGAGGATGGCCGGGGGAGGGT
Organism: Solirubrobacteraceae bacterium; assembly: GCA_050997675.1. GTDB lineage: Bacteria > Actinomycetota > Thermoleophilia > Solirubrobacterales > Solirubrobacteraceae > Palsa-513. Next base: position 19,864 of record JBPCQX010000003.1, on the reverse strand, counting down.
GCGCCGTCGGTGCTTGGCTTGGCAGAGGGGCTCGCTGCTTTCATGCCGACCGTGCAGCTCGGAGCCGAGGACGCCGAGCGAGCCGCGCATGGCGTGGCAGTTTTCGCTAGCGGCGATCGCGCGGCGCTGCTGCTGGACCCCGCGGGCGCCGCGGTTGCGGTGGCTGAACCGCGGCCGGATCAACCCGGCGCCCTGAAGCCGATCGTTGGCTTCAGGGGCTGAGGCGCCGCAACCGAAGCCCGAAGCCTTACTGTTCGATGCCGTGAAGCTGACCCGGCTGCCCGACGCTGAGCGCAGGCCGCGGCGAATTGCCGTGGGCACGTTCGACGGCGTCCACCTCGGCCATCGCGAGGTGATCGGCGATTCCGACACCGTTCTGACCTTCGAGCCGCACCCGTCGTCGGTGGTGGCGCCGCAGCACACCCCGCGTCTGCTCACCTCGCTCGAGATCAAGGCGGAGCGGATCGCTGCGCTGGGGGTACAGGAGATGATCGTGATCACGTTTGACGCTGCGTTTGCCGCGCGGTCAGCGACCCAGTTCGTCGACGATGTACTGGTTGGAGCGCTGGCGGCAAGCAGCGTCTCGGTGGGCGAGAACTTTCGCTTCGGCCACAAGGCGCAGGGCGATCCGGCGCTGCTGCTCGGCGACGAGCGCTTCACGACGCGTGTCGCGCCGTTGCTGGAATCCGGGGGGGAGGTGATCTCCTCGAGCCACATCCGGGCGCTGGTGCTCGCCGGCGACGTGGTCCGCGCGGCGCAACTGCTCGGGAGCGCGTTCGAGCTGCGGGGGGCCGTTGTCCATGGCGACAAGCGCGGGCGCGAGCTTGGCTACCCGACCGCGAACATGGTGCCCGACGAGCAGCTGGTGCTACCGGGTCACGGCGTTTATGCGTGTCTCGCAGATGGGCGGGCGGCGGCGGTCAACGTGGGCGTCAGGCCAACCTTCCAGACCGGGCGGGGCGAGTTGATCGAAGCTTTCCTGATCGACTGGAGCGGAGACCTCTACAGCCAGCAACTGCGGCTCGAGTTTCTCGAGCGGCTGCGGGGCGAGCGGCGATTTGACTCGCTCGACGCGCTGGTGGAGGCGATGGCGGGCGACGTCCGCCGCGCGCGCGAGGTATGCGAGCGTGCTAGCCTCCCGGGCCCTTCATGACCACGCTCACAAAGGATAGAAAGCGCGAGCTGGCCGCCTCCTACGGCGCATCGGAGACCGACACCGGAAGCACCAAGGTTCAGGTCGCGATGCTCACGGAGCGGATAAACCACCTCACCGAGCATCTGCGCTCGCACGGGCACGATCACCATTCGCGCCGCGGACTGCTGATGCTCGTCGGACGCCGCCGCCGCTTCCTGAACTACCTCCAGCGCTCGGACCTCGAGGGCTACCGTGCGCTCGTCAAGTCGCTGGGCCTGCGCAAGTAGTGATCGCCGCCGGCGCTGCCGCGCCTGACTTTTCGCTCGAGCAGGAAGACGGTGAGCGCTTTACCGCAGCGAGCCTCGAGGTCCGCCACACGGTGCTTGTCTTCTACCCGTTTGCCTTCAGTCCGATCTGCACCGAACAGCTGACGCTGTACGAAGAGGTACTCGACGAGTTCGGCGAGCGGGGCGCGCGGCTGTACGGCGTCTCCTGCGACTCGGTCCATGCCCAGCGCGCTTTCCGCGAGAGCCTCGGGGTCACAATCGAGCAGCTGTCTGATTGGGAGCCCAAGGGCGCTGCGTGTGAAGCGTTCGGGGTGCTACATCGAGGCGGCTTTCCACAGCGCGCGATCGTCATGCTCGATTCAGCCGGCGTTGTGGAGTGGAGCTACCAGGCCGACTCCCCGGGCGACCTGCCCGGCGCGAACCTGATCTTCGACGCACTCGCCGCGGTTCCCGCTTCCGGCACTGTCATCGATGACGACAGCGTCCGGATGCTGCGCGATCGCGACCAGCGCTAGCCACCGGCCGGTGAGGCTTGACCGACGATCTGCGCAGCGCGCCGGTGCCGCCCCTGGATCTCGCATGCGATCACGTGCGCGGCCCGGCCGCCGCGCCGCTCGTGTTCTTCTACGGCGACTTTGCCTGTCCGCGCTGCGCGCTCGCGCACCGTCGCTTGCAGGCTGGCGCACCGGTTCGGTTGGTCTTCCGCCACTTCGCCCTGCGCAGCAAGCACCGGCGCGCCGTGGCGCTCGCGTGCGCAGCCGAGGCCGCGGCGCAGCAGGGGCGTTTCTGGGAGCTGCACGACCTGCTGTTCGAGCAACCCGGGCGCCAGGAGGATCCCGACCTGTGGGCTCACGCGGGTGCGCTGGGACTGGACCTCGAGCGCTTTGAGTCGGGCCGCCGCTCGGCGGAGGTAGCCGTCAGGGTCAAGAACGATCTGCGGGGGGGAATGCGCGCCGGGGTCGCTCAGGCACCCACGCTCGCGGTGCGGGGAGTTCTGTATCCCGGTCCGCCCGCTAGCATGGACTTCATATTCGGAAAATAGAAGAGACAAGCTCCGCCGACCGAAGGGCGGACAGGAAGGCATCAAACAATGAGCAGTGAAGCTGTTACCCGGGTCTCCGTGGAGATCGCCGGCCGTGAGATCTCGTTCGAGACCGGCCGCATGGCCAAGCAAGCCTCCGGGGCCGTGGTCGTCCGCGCCGGCGACACGATGGTCCTTTGCACCGCCGTCGTTGGCAACATCCGCGATGTCGACTTTCTCCCGCTGACGGTGGACGTCGAGGAGCGGATGTACGCCGCTGGCAAGATTCCCGGCTCGTTCTTCAAGCGCGAAGGTCGCCCCGGTGAGAAGGGCACGCTGACCGCGCGCATGATCGACCGGCCGATCCGGCCGCTGTTTCCCAAGGGTTGGCGCAACGAGACACAGCTCGTTGCAATCCCGCTCTCGATCGACCACGTCAACCCTTACGATATTCTGGCGATGAACGGTGCCTCAGCGGCGCTGATGATCTCCAACGCCCCGATCCACACGCCAGTTGGTGCTGTGCGCGTCGGCAAGATCGACGGCAACTTCGTCGTCAACCCCGATGAGGCCGACCTGCTTGGCACATCCGAGCTCGATCTGATCGTCGCGGGCACCGACGAGGCGATCCTGATGGTCGAGGCCGGCGCCAGCGAAATTCCCGAGGCCGAGATCCTCGACGCGCTGGACATCGCCCATGCCGCGATCAAGCAGCTCTGCGCGCTCCAGCGGGAGCTGGCCGAGAAGGCCGGCAAGCCCAAGCTCGAAGCCGTGGTTCCGCAGGTCGATGCAGGTCTGCTGGAGGCCATCAAGGCGTCTCACGGTAAGGCGCTCGACGACGCAACCAGGGTCGAGGACAAGCTGGCCCGCCAGGACGCGACGAAGGCGGTCGAGGCAGGCGTGCTCGAGCAGCACGCCGGACAGCCAGAAACAGATGGCTACTCCGAGCGGCGCGCGCAGGCGCAGATGGCGTTCGACAAGCTGGAGAAGGCGACGATCCGCCAGCGCATCGCAGTCGAGAAAAAGCGTCCCGACGGCCGCGCCGCGGACGAGATCCGCGACATCACGATCGAGGCCAGCGTGGTGCCGCGCACACACGGCTCCGCGCTGTTCACGCGCGGGCAGACGCAGGCTTTCAGCGTCGCCGCGCTGGGCACGTTGAAGGAGGAGATGCGCCTGGACACGCTCGGTCTGGAGACCAAGAAGTACTACTGGCACCACTACAACTTCCCGCCCTTCTCGGTCGGCGAAGCAGGCCGCATGGGAGGAGTCAAACGTCGCGACATCGGCCACGGCGCACTCGCCGAGCGCGCTCTCGTGCCAATGATCCCGACGATCGAGGAGTTCCCCTACACGATTCGCGTGGTGTCGGACATCTTCGAGTCCAACGGCTCCTCATCGATGGCCTCCGTGTGCGGCTCATCGCTGTCGCTGATGGACGCCGGGGTGCCGATCAAGCGACCGGTGGCGGGCATCGCGATGGGACTGATCAAGGAAGGCGACGACTACATCGTCCTGACTGACATCGCCGGCGTCGAGGATCACCTCGGCGACATGGACTTCAAGGTCGCAGGCACCGAGCGTGGGATCACCGCGCTGCAGATGGACATCAAGATCAACGGCGTCACGTTCGACATCCTGCGCGACGCGCTGACGCAGGCAAATGCCGCTCGCAGCTTCATCCTCGGCAAAATGGCCGAGGTGATCGCCGAGCCGCGCGAGCAGCTGTCCCAGTACGCGCCGCGGATCGAGAAGGTCAAGATCGATCCGTCCCAGATCGGGATGCTGATCGGCAAGGGTGGCGAGACGATTCGCGGTCTCAGCGACGAGTTCGAATCACAGATCGACGTCAACGACGAAGGCCAGGTGCTGATCTACTCCGCAAACGGGGACCTCGCCGATGCGCTGGTCGAGCGTATCCGGACGATGATGAAGGAAGTCGAGATCGGTGACGAGTACGCCGGGAAGGTCGTCAAAACGACGACCTTCGGGGCCTTCATCGAGCTCTCCAAGGGCACAGACGGCCTGCTGCACATCTCGAACGTCTCACCCGGAAACCGCGTCGACACCGTCGAAGAGGTGCTCAACAAGGGCGACGAGATCGCGGTGCGCGTAGTTGAGGTCGACCGTGAACGCGGTCGCATCGGTTTGCGCCTCGCCACCGACCCCGACGTTGCCGGCAAGTCCGTCGAGGACCTCGCCAGTGTGGGCGGCGGCGGCGGTGGTGGCGGCGGCGGCGATCGCGGCCCACGGCGACCGCGCGAAGGCGGCGGCGGCGGGCGCAACGGCGGCCAGCGTGGATCGGGTCGCCCGCGGCACAGCGGTGGCGGCGGCGATCGATGAGCGAGCCCAGCAGGCGCTCGTGAGTGCCGAGGACTACCAGATCAGCGAGACCGACTCGGGCGTCTGGTTCGTGACCGAGCGCATGCCAGCGGTGCGCTCTTTCACGCTCGGCTTCTGGATCGCCACCGGCTCCTGCACGGAGTCCGAGGCCGAAGCCGGGCTGTCACACCTGCTCGAGCACATGCTGTTTCGCGGAACCGACCGCTACGCCTCGCACGAGATCGACGAGATCTTCGACGAAATGGGCGCCGAGCTGAACGCAGGGACCGGCAAGGAGACCACATCGGTCTACGCGAGGGTGCTCGACCGCCACCTCACGCGGGCCTTCGATGTGATTGCAGACATGGTCTGGCGGCCGAGCTTCGGCGAGCTCGACGCCGAGCGCGAGGTCGTGCTCGAGGAGATTGCGATGTACGAGGACGACCCTCAGGATCGCGTGTTCGATTCGCTCGGCGCCGCTGTGTTCGGCTCACACCCGCTTGGACGTGCGATCCTCGGCTCCGCGGCGGTCGTAGGCGGGGCCCGACGCGAGCAGCTGGCCGGCTTCCACGCGGCGCGCTACGGCACGCAAAGTGTCGTGATCGCCGCGGCGGGGTCCGTCGAGCACGAGCAGGTGGTGGAATGGGCCGAGCGGGCGACCCCCGTCGAGCGCGACTCCGCCGCACCGGTCCCTGTGGTCCAGGCACCCACGCTCAGGCGAGGCAGCGGGTCGCAGCGCTTCACGCGCAAGGACACCGAGCAGTTTCACGTCTGCCTCGGCGGCCCGGGGATCGCGCGCGACGACGAGCGCCGCTTTGCGCTGAGGGTGCTCGACGGTCTGCTTGGCGGGACGTCCTCCTCGCGGCTGTTTCAGGAGGTGCGCGAGCGCCGCGGGCTTGCATATGCCGTCTACTCCTTTCAGAACCTGTACGCGGGCGCCGGACAGGTCGGGCTCTATGTCGGCACGCGGCCGGAGAACCTTGCTGAAGCGATGAGCGTGATCGCCGGCGAACTCGAACGGGTCGCGCAGGGCCCGATCGCGCCCGCCGAGATCGATCGCGCGAAGGAGAACCTGAAGGGCCGCGTGGTGCTCGCGATGGAGTCGACGGCAGCGCGGATGGACCGCCTCGGCTCGAGCCTGTTGGCTGAGATGCCGATCCTCTCAATCGACGAGATCATCGAACGGATCGACGACGTCGACGGCGAGCTCGTGGGAGAGCTCGCGAGCGAGCTCTACGCTCCGGACGCGCTCGTGGCCGCCGGCATCGGGCCCGACGAGGGCGCCTTCGAGCATGCCGTGGATGCAATGCGGGTGTCGGTTTGACGACGATTCGGGTAGGTGTCTCAGGTGCCGCTGGCCGGATGGGCGAGGCGGTGTGCGAGGCCGTCTGCGAGGCCGGCGATCTCGAGCTGGCCGGGCGTGCCGACCCAGCGCTTGGCACGCCGCTCGAAGAGATCCTGGACGGTTGCGACGTGGTCGTGGACTTCACGCGGCCGGACACCGCGCTCGAAAACGCCCGCGCATGCGCGCAGGCGGGAGTCCACGCTGTGATCGGCACGACCGGATTTGATGTAGGGGAGCTCGCCGGGACACCCGGCGTCAACGTCTTCTGTGCGCCTAACTTCGCGATCGGAGCGGTGCTGATGATGCGCTTCGCGGCGGAGGCAGCAGCGCACATGGCGGCCGCGGAGATCATCGAGCTGCACCACGACAAAAAGCTCGACGCGCCGAGCGGCACCGCCGCCCGAACCGCCAAGCTGATGGGGGAGGCGCGCGGCGACGGCGTCGAGCCCCCGATCCATTCCGTCCGCCTCCCGGGGCTTGTGGCCCACCAGGAGGTCATCCTCGGTGACATCGGCCAGACGCTGAGCATCCGCCACGACTCGATCGACCGGCGCTCATTCATGCCCGGGGTGCTGCTGGCAGTGCGGCGCGTGGGGGGACTGCCGGAGCGCGTCACCGTGGGGTTGGAAGCGCTGCTGTTCGACTAGGGCCCGGAGCGATGGGGCTCGATCGTTAGGCCCGGTCCACCGCGCTCTAGCCTCGCGCTGGCTGCCTCGCCTGAGATACTGCACGCATGCCCACGCTAGGTGCGATCCTGACTGCCATCGTGACCCCGTTCGACCGCTCCTACGCGGTCGACGAGACAGCGTTTGTCGCCCTTATGCACCACCTGGCGAACAACGGCTCCGATGGCTTTGTCGTTTGCGGCACAACGGGCGAAGCCGCGACGCTGAGCGACGAGGAGCACCTGGGCGTGATCGAACTCGCGGTGCGCGAGCGGCCCGCGGGGACGAGTGTTGTCGCGGGTGCCGGGTCAAACGACACGCGCCACGCCGTGGAGCTCACCCGGCGCGCCAGCGACCTTGGGGTAGACGCGGTTCTGTCCGTAACCCCCTACTACAACCGTCCGAACCGGCGCGGCATCGTGCGCCACTTCGAAGCGGTAGCCGAGGCGTCCGCGGTGCCCGTGATCCTCTACAACATCCCCACACGTACCGGCATCGACATGCCCAACGACCTGCTCGCCGAACTCGCCCAGATCGAGCGCATCGACTACGTCAAGCAGGCCAACGACGACAACCTTGCGCCGGTCGACGGGCTGGGGATCTACGCCGGCAACGACAACGTTCTCGCGCGGACGCTCGACTTCGGCGGCGATGGTGGGATCCTCGTCGCCAGCCACGTGTTCGGTCCGCAGATGCGCACCATGGTCGACGAACCAACACGGCGTGCCGAGGTCGACGCTTCGCTGCAGGATGTCTACCGCGCGTTCTCGATTGCGCCTCCCGTAACGTGCGTCAAGGCCGCGCTCGATCTTCTTGGCCTCCCCGGCGGCCAGGCCCTTCGGTTGCCGATGGTCGAGGCTTCCGACGACGAGCGAGCGGAGATCCGCGAGCTACTGGAGCGTCACGGGCTGTTGAGCGCCGTATGAGCGGCAAGCTGCGGGTCCTGCCGCTCGGCGGCCTCGGCGAGATCGGCAAGAACATGACGCTCGTCGAGTACGAGGGTCGGATCGTAGTCGTCGATGTCGGGCTGCGGTTCCCGACCCCCGAGATGGTCGGCATCGACCTCGTCCTGCCGGATTTCTCCTATCTGCGCGAGCGCGCAAAGCAGATCGAGGCGATCGTGATCACCCACGGCCACGAGGACCATCTGGGCGCCCTTCCGTGGGTGCTGCGCGAGCTTGGCCCAGACGTTCGCCCGCCCGTGTACGGCGGCAGGCTGACGATCGCGATGGCGCGCTCCAAACTCGAGGAGCACAAGCTGAAGGATGTCGCGCTGCGCGAGCTGGACCCGGGGGTCGACGTCGAGCTCGGCCCGTTCGGGCTTGAGTTGATCCACATGACACACTCGATTCCGGACGCCAGCGCCGTGGCGCTGACGACGGACCTCGGCTGCGTGCTGATAACCGGTGACTACAAGTTCGACCAGACCCCGGTTGACGGCGTGCCGGCTGACGTTGCGCGGCTGGCGCAGCTCGGAGCAGAGGGCGTGCTGTTGCTCTGCGGCGACTCAACGAACGCCGACCGGGCTGGCTTCTCGCCGTCTGAATCGGGCGTCGGGCCGCATCTCGAGGAGGTCTTCTCCCGCGCCGAAGGCCGCGTCATCGTGACGAGCTTCGCTTCGAACATCCACCGGGTCCAGCAGGTCGTCGACGCCGCGGGGGCGCTCGGGCGCAAGGTTGCGCTGATCGGGCGCTCGATGCGAAAGAACGTGAAGATCGGCGGCCAACTCGGCCACATCGACGTTCCTTCGGGAATGCTGGTGCAGGGGCGCGAGATCGAAACCTTCCCCGATCACAAACTTGTGATCATCTCCACCGGCTCGCAGGGCGAGCCGCTCTCGGCGCTGCGCCGGATGGCCTACCGCGACCACCCGCAGGTCAAGCTCCACAGCGGCGATACCGTGGTCTTCTCAGCCACGCCGATTCCTGGCAACGAACGCGCTGTCAACGAGACGATCGACCGCCTGTACCACATCGGCTGCGATGTGATCACGACCCGCGATGCCCCGATTCACGCCTCGGGTCACGGGTATGCGGAGGAGATCAAGCTGATGCTCAATTTGACGAAGCCGCGGTATGTGATGCCGTTCCACGGCGACTACAAGCGGATTCAGCTGCACTCCCAGCTCGCCGAGTCTGTGGGCGTCGAGCCGGAGGCGATCTTCCGCGGCGAGAACGGGCTGCCGCTGGAGATCGATGCGCGCGGCGCGAGCTTCGGAAAGCCCGAGCAGGCGGGGATGATCTTCGTCGATGGCGTTGACATCGGCGATGTCGCCGACAGCGCGCTGCGCGACCGCCGGATGCTCTCGGCCGACGGCATCTTCATTGTTGTGGCGACGATTTCCGAGCAGGACGGCGGCTCCGTCGCGGACTCCGAGGTGATCTTTCGCGGCGTTCCCTTCATGGACGAGGCCGGTCGGCTCGTCGACGAGATCCGTGCCACCGTGGAGGCGTCACTGGACCGTGCTGCTGAGGACGGGATTCGTGAGACCGACGTGCTCCAGCAGGTGCTGCACGACGATCTTGCCAAGCTCGTCTACGAGCGCCTGAAGCGCCGCCCGATGGTGCTGCCCGTCGTCGTCGAAGTCTGAGTTCCGCTTCGGCGCTCGCCTGGCGGTTCACTCCTCACGGGCACCCTCCAGTCTGCCGGAGGGCACCGGCATCGCCGGTGTTCCGGCCCGCTCGTTGGGCCGCTCCTGCGGGTGGGGGGAGACAACGAACCGCGCTCCGCCCGAGGCGGAGCGCTCCACCGAAACGGACCCGTCGTGTGCAGCGGAGACCGCCTGCACGATTGCGAGGCCGAGGCCGAACGAGCCGCCGCGATCGCCGCCACCGCGCACGAAGCGCTCGAACAGGCGCGGGCGGAGTTCGTCGGGGATGCCGGGCCCGCCGTCCTCGACCACGAGACACGCACAGCCGCGGGCGTCCGTGTGCGTCGCGACGCGGATGTGGGTCCCGGGCGGCGTGTGGCGCAGCGCGTTCTCGATCAGGTTGATGGCGACGCGATGTAGGTCGTCGCGTGCGCCGACGATCGGGGTCGGCTCGGCGTCGAGCGTGAGTACATGGGCGCCCGCAGCCGGCTCGAGCTCCCCAGCCGCCTCAATCACGACGTCCGCGAGATCCAGCTGCGCGTGCGCCCGTGCGCGTGTGCTGCCGAGGTCGGCGCGCGCCAGCAGCAGCAGATCTTCGACAAGGCGGCGCATCCGCTGCGAGGAGCGCAGCGCCGAGCGCGCGGCGTCGCGCTCCTCGCCCCGCAGGCTTTCCTCGAGCAGCTCCAGATTTGCGAGCACACTGGTCAGCGGCGTGCGCAGCTCGTGTGAGGCGTCGGCAACGAACGCGCGCTGGCGCTCGAGTGCGGTCTCCGTCTCAGCGCGCGCGTCGGTCAGCGCCTGGAGCATGTTCTCGAGCGTGCGACCAAGCTCGGCGACCTCGTCCTCGGATTGGGAAGGGGGAACGCTGCGGCTGGGGTCGCGCGTGCGCTCGATCTCCCTTGCGGCGGCTGTGAGCTCGGCGATCGGTGCCATTGCACGTGCGGCGATCATCGTTCCTGCTGCAAGGGCAAGGCCGGTGCCCGCGAGCACGCCAACGATCAGGAACAGCTGCAGCCGCGCAATCGTGGAGCCGAGGTCTGAAACCGGACGGGCGTATTGGAGGAAGATGTCGCCAATGTTGCTTCGCAGCTGCCGCGTCTCCACGCGGTAGCCCTCGATGTTGATCGATGAGCTCAAGGGCGCCCCGAAGTTAGGGGCCTTGCCGGTTTGCGCGACCACGGTGCCGTCCGCGAGCACGACACGCATCAGGGTGTGCTCGGGGGCGCCGAACAGATCGAGTTTCGGCGTCACGGCGACACCTCGACTGGCGGGATCGTAGTTGGCCTGCAGGCGGGATCCGACTTCCGTCGCGTCCGCCGACACCTGGTGGTAGAAGTCCGAGCGGATCCGCCGAGAGGTGAGCGTCCCGATCGCCACGGCAAAGACACAGAGAATGAACAGCGTCAGCAGCGCTGAGGTGCCCGCCAAGCGGAGCCTGATCGGCAGTTTGGCAAACGGTCGCACGGCGGCCATGCCCGCCTTGCGCAGCAGTTCGACGCCGCCTCTAGGCGCGGAGAACGTACCCAGCCCCCCGGATTGTGTGCAGCAGCCGCGGCTCCTCGGCTGCTTCGAGCTTGCGGCGGACGTTCGAGACGAAGACCTCGATCGTGTTCGTGGTGGAGAACGGGTCGTAGCCCCAGACCTCGTCGAGCAGCCGCTGACGCGAGATCACGATGCGCTCGTTGCGCATCATGTACTCGAGCAGCTCGAACTCTCGCTGGGTGAGCTCAACGGCCCGCTCGCCGCGCGAGACCTCGTGCGTGTCGGGATTCAGCGAAAGATCACCCACCCGCAGCGACGCGCTGCCGCGGGGCGGCCGCAGGCGCAGCAGGGCGCGCGGCCGTGCGAGCAGCTCCTGACGATCGAACGGCTTGACGAGGTAGTCATCGGCACCTGAATCCAAGCCTTCGACGCGCGAGGACAGGGCGTCTCGAGCGGTCAGGATCAGGATCGGAACGTCGTCCTCGCGGCGCAGCTCCTTGGCTACCTCGATGCCATCGAGGCGCGGTAGGCCGAGATCGAGGATCACCACGTCGGGCATGAACCCGTGTGACTCGTCGAGCGCGGCGGGGCCGTCGGGGGCGATACGGACGTCGTAGCCCTCCATCCGCAGCGTGCGTTGGAGGACGGCGGCGATCTCGGTGTCGTCTTCGACTACCAGCACGCGTGGGGGACGGTCGAAATCGGCCACGCTGGCGATGCTATTGGGCGGAGCGCGTATGCGGCGTGGATTTTTACTTGCCGTTGAAGCGCCCCTCGGCGCAGGCAGGGGCTCGGGGGCGCGCGTGGAACTCCATCAGGATGCCTCCAGCTCGCAAGCCCTCCGCGCGGCGCAAGCCGGCTGCCAGGCGTAAGCCTGCCCGCAAGGCGCCGCAGCGCAAGACGCGTGGGAGACGCTCTCGGCGCCTCGAGCAGCACCACTTTGACGTGATCGGGCTTGGACTGCTCGCGCTTGGCGTATTCCTCGGCTGCGTGCTGTGGGCTGGCTGGGACGGCGGCCGCGCCGGGGACGCGCTTGACATGGCGCTCGGCTGGCTCCTGGGCCAGATCCGCTACGGCGCCCCAATCGCGCTTGCGGGAGCCGGCGTGCTGCTCGTGATGCGCCCGGCGCTGCCCACGATGCGTCCGTTTCGCGCCGGGGCGGTGTGCGTCTTCGCAGCGCTCACGCTTGCCCTGGCGGCAAACACATTGGGGGTTGCGCCGGCCGGAGTGCGGCCCGGCTTCTGGCAGCCATCGTTCTTTGAGCATCACGGGGGCATCCTTGGCGAAGCTGAGTACTGGGCGGCCTCGCACCTGATCGGAACGACGGGCGCGCACATTCTCGCGGTCTTCCTGCTCCTCGCGGGCGTCACGCTGCTGAGCGGCGTCTCGATCGCAGTTGCGGTCCGCAGCGCGCGTGAGACGGTGTCGGACGCCACCCGCTCGATGTCCCTGACCCGTAACGGCGCGCCGGGCCCGGTGCCGTACGCGGTGAGCCGCCCTGAGGGGCTCCGGCCCCCCGAGCCCGAGCATGCGCGCGAGCTGATCGTGCGCTCAACGCATGTTGAGGCACCGGCGCTGGAAGGGCTCAGCGAGCCCGACGACACTGACGCTGCAGCAGCGCTCTTGCTTGAGCAGGACGCGGCGCTCGATCGGGCGATCGAGCAGAGTGGCGCCGAAGAGGCAATTGGCTCAGGTGAGCCGGAGCAGCCGCAGCTCACGCCGCAGGGGCGCTATCGGGCGGCAACGACGGACGACCCGGACTTCCTCTGGCGGCTCCCGAAGGCGAGTCTGCTCACGCGCTCGAGCGCGGAGCAGTCGCGGCCTGACACCGCGGGCCAGGAGAAGACGGCGGCGCGGCTGGTCGAGGCGCTGGGGCATTTCGGCGTGCAGGCGTCGGTCGTGGGCACTGTGGCTGGTCCGCATATCACGCGCTACGAGCTGCGCCTTGCGGCGGGCATCAAGATGTCGAAGGTCGCTCAGCTCAAGGATGACCTCGCCTATGCGCTGGCGGCGACGGATATCCGCATCCTGGCGCCGATCCCCGGCAAGCAGGCGGTGGGGGTCGAGGTCCCGAACGCCAAGCGCAGGATCGTGCGTCTGGGCGATGTCTTCCAGGACCCGCCGGCGGACTGGTCTCCGCTGACGGTGTGGCTCGGCAAGGACGTCGCGGGCCGGGCAATTGGCGCGGACCTCGCCAAGATGCCGCACATGCTGGTGGCGGGCACGACTGGTGCGGGCAAATCCGCCGCGGTCAACGCAATGCTCTCGAGCATCCTCCTGCGGGCCACGCCGCATGATGTTCGGCTGGTGCTGGTCGACCCCAAGCAGGTCGAGCTCAATCACTACGAGTCGATTCCGCATCTGCTCACACCGGTGATCACGAGCCCGCGGATGGCGGCGAATGCGCTCTCAAACCTGGTGCGTGAGATGGAGAGCCGCTATGGGCTGATGAGTCTCGCCCGTACGCGTAGCCTGGCGGAGCTCAACAAGTCGCGTGCCGAGCGCGATGGCCAGGCGCCGCTGCCATACATCCTGTGCGTGATCGACGAGCTCGCGGATTTGATGATGGTCGCTCCGGCGGATGTCGAGGATTCGATCATCCGCCTTGCACAGAAGGCTCGCGCGGTTGGCATCCATCTGGTGCTGGCAACCCAATCCCCTCGGGTTGACGTGATCACGGGGATGATCAAGGCGAACGTGCCGAGCCGGATTGCGTTCGCTGTTTCTTCGCAGACGGATTCGCGGGTGATTCTCGACCAGAACGGCGCGGAGTCGCTGTTGGGGGCGGGGGACATGCTGTTCTCGCCGGTCGGCTCCTCGCGCCTGCAGCGCATCCAGGGGGCCTATATCGACGAGGCGCAGATCGCGGCGTTGACTGACTTCTGGCGCGCTCAGGGCGAGCCGGAGCTGCGCGAGGACCTGCTCGAGGAGGTCGAGAGCGATGGCGACACAGAAGATGCGGCGGCTGATGAGTTCGACCCCGACGAGGACGCGCTGCTCGGCGAGGCGATCACGCTGGTTGTCGAGATGGGCACGGCGTCGACCTCGATGTTGCAGCGTCGCTTGCGCCTTGGCTACACCCGCGCGGGCCGCCTGATCGACATGCTCGAGCGGCGCGGCATCATCTCCGGCTACGAGGGCAGCAAGCCGCGCTCGGTGCTGGTTTCCGAAGCTGACTTGCCCCGTGTGCTCGCGGCGCTTGCCGAACGCAACCCCGGCGCATCTGAGCCCACCGTGGTATCGGCTGCCGCGGCGCTACGCGCAACCCAACCCTGACCGATCAAACCGCTGCCCGCAGCAGGTAGCCTGCTGGTCTGATGGCCGTGGAAATCGGAGCGATGCTGCGCGAGGCGCGCATGCGCGCACAACTCGATGTCGCGGACGTTGAAGCTCGCACCAAGATCCGCGCGAAATACCTGCGTGCGCTGGAGAGCGAGGAATGGCATCTCGTTCCAGGGCCGACGTACGTCAAGAGCTTCCTGAGGACCTATGCCGACATGCTCGCGCTGGACTCAAAGCTGCTCGTGGAGGAGTTCAAGCTACGCCATGAGCGCCCGTCGGAGATCGATCTGCAGCCGATCCGCTCCAACACCTCGGCGGGGCGCTCGGCGCGCCGCCCACCGGGGCCGCCGCGGATCCCCCCGTGGGGCATTGCTGCTGGGGTCGTGGCGCTGCTCGTGGTGATCCTGGCGGTGCTCGGCAGCGGTGGGGGCGGCGGCAACACGCCAACGCCAACGCCCTCGAGCCACGTCGTGCCGCTGACACCACCCGTGACACTCCCCAGGCGCACGGTCCCAATCCCGACCCGTGTGGAGGTGCGCATCACGCCCACGGCTCCGGTGTACGTGTGCCTGATCGGCGATGGGCGCAAGGTGATCAACGGCCAGATCCTCGCCCCGGGCGTGCGAGCTGCGGCGGGACATCGCGCGAAGCGCTTCCTACTGACACTTGGCAACGGCTCGGTCAAGCTGCGCGCGGGCGGCAAGAACATCGCGGTGCCGCAGAGCTCGAACGGGATTGGCTACGAGATCACGCCGAAGGGCCACAAGGTGCTCGCGCTCGGCAAGCGCCCGACCTGCGCATGAGCGCCCGCGCGGCGATTGTCGTTACCGGGACGGAGGTGTTGACGGGGCGGGTGCGCGACCGCAACGGTCCGTGGCTGAGCGATCGGCTGCGTGAGTTGGGCGTCGATCTCGCTCAGATTGCAATCGTGGGCGACCGCCCCGAGGACATGCTCGCGGCGCTCGAGTCTGCCCGCACGCTTGGGGTTGACGTCGTGATCACCAGCGGTGGTCTGGGACCCACAGCCGATGATTTGACGGCTGCGGTGGTTGGGGAATTCTGCGAACGCGAGATGGTGCTCGATGAAGCGCTCGAGCAACGGATCGCTGCGATCATCGGCCCACTGCTGTCCCGCTGGCCAGGGCTCGACGCCGATGCGATTGCGGAGTCGAATCGCAAACAGGCGGTCGTTCCCGACGGGGCGTGCGTGCTCGAGCCGGTCGGTACCGCCCCGGGATTGGTGGTGGCGCCGCAGCGGGCGGGCAAGGGCCCGGTGGTGGTTGTGCTGCCCGGACCGCCGCGCGAGCTGCAGCCGATGTGGCGCGACGCGGCTGGGCAGGAGGCGTTCCTGGCGGCGATCGCGGGCGCGGGCTCCTATGAGCAGCGGATGCTGCGGCTGTTCGGGATCCCCGAGTCAGAGATCGCCGCGACGCTGCGCTTTGCCGCGGAGTCCGGCGTGGCGCTCGAGTCGATGGAGATCACGACCTGCCTGCGCCGCGGCGAGGTCGAGATCGTCACACGCTATGAGCCTTCGGCCAGCGCGCAGTACGCGGCATTTGTACAGGTGGTCCGCGCGCGCCACGCGGACACGCTGTTTTCCGATGACGGCAGCAGCGTGGATCAGCAGGTGGCGCGCGCGCTGCGCTCCACGGGAACGACGGTCGCCGTGGCCGAGTCGTGCACCGGCGGCCTGCTGAGCGCACGGCTGACGGAACTGGCGGGCTCGTCAGAGTACTTCGCAGGTGGCGTCGTCGCCTACTCAAACGCGATCAAAGTGGCAGCAGCGGGAGTGCCGAGCGAGGTGCTCGACCGTTTCGGGGCTGTGTCCGTCGAGACCGCGAGGTCGCTTGCGGCCGGGGTCCGACAGGGCCTGACGGCGAGCTTCGGCATCGGTGTGACGGGTGTTGCGGGCCCCGGGGGCGGCACGGAGGAAAGGCCCGTGGGGCGAGTGTGCTTCAGTATCTGTGGCCCGGACGGGGGTGCACTGACCCGGCAGCTGGATCTGCCGGGAGCACGTGCCGACGTACGCGACCGCTCAACCACTGTCGCGCTGCATCTGCTGCGGCGGTACGTGGTGCTCGGGGAGCGCGATTCGCCGGCGTGAGCTGCCCGGCGCTCATGGCGCCTTGGTTTGCTCGAGTTCGAGCAGCTGCACCTTCGCGGCGAGTCCTCCGCCGTAGCCGCCGAGCTTGCCGTCGCTGCGCAGCACGCGGTGGCACGGTACAACGATCGGAAGTGGGTTTTGCGCCAGCGCGGTCCCGGCTGCCCGTACTGCGGCCGGGCGACCGGCGTCCGCTGCGACCTGGCGGTAGGAGGACGTCTCGCCGTAGGGGATGCGGGCCGTCGCGTGCAGCACCTCGCGGCGGAAGCCGTGCGTCAGCTGCCAGTCGAGCGGCAGGTCAAACGCTCCTCGCAGGTTGCCGGTGAAGTAGAGCTCCAGCTGGCTGCGAGCCGCGGTGAGAATGCCTCGCGGGGAGCGCATCACGCGCAGCGAGACGCGCTTTGCAAGCTCCTCGAGCACGGCGTCCTCGTTTTCGCTGGGGAGGCCCACGCGCACCAGTCCCTGCGCCGTCGCGCCGAGCACGATCCGCCCCAGCGGCGAGTCGTGCAGTTCGATCGCCACGTCGATCAATCCTTGCGCTTCGGCGCGATCGGCGAGCTGGCTGCGGATCCGGGCCCACGTCTCTGGGTCGGGTCCGCGGCGCTCGCGCAGCTGGACGGTCGTGCTGCCAGCGTCCTTGTCTGACGCTCGCGCAGTCTTGCTCTGTTTGCTGATCACGGTGCACTTCCCTTTGCCGTTGGTGGGGGGGAGGCAAGCCTGCTGCTGCTGCTGCCGCCGCGAAGGCGCTCCAGGGCTTCGAACACGTTGCGCCGTGCGGCGGCTTCGCTGACCTGCATCACCTCGGCGATCTCGCGGTGGGAGAGATCGCCGAGGAAGCGCAGTGCGACTGCTTGGCGCTGCTTGTCGGGCAGGGCGCCGACACGCTGCCAGAGCGCCTCGTCGACCAGCGCGATGTCGTCTACTGCGCGGCGCGCCGGCTCGGGCGGGTCGGCGACCGGCTCCGGTGCGCGCGCTCTCACGCGGTGCGAGTCGATGGCCTTGTGCGCGGCGATCGAGAACAGCCACGAGCGAATCGCGGCCGGATCGCGCACGTCGTTGTAGGCCCGCAGCGCCGCCAGCATCGTCTCCTGGAAGACGTCCTGCGCCCGCTGGATGCCGACCTGGGCTGAGCAGAAGCGCAGCAGCTGTGGTCCGAGCTCCTCGATCACGTGCTCGAACGGGGGCGGCACGGCGGCTCGTTTGGCGGTCAGCCTCGATGTGGCGCGGTCGGGCGCTGCGGCTCGCTGTTGATCGTGTTCGCGCGTGGGCATATCCGTTGGACGGGTGAGGCGGACGTTATGTGAGGTGGTGCGGAGTGCGCGGCATTCCCTGCGGCAGTCGAAGCGTTCCGTCCGGGGCGATACCTAACGTAGTGCTCCCGAACCAGCGCAAGGAGCTTTGAGAGACATGCCCGTGACTGTTGATGAAAAGGCGGCAAAAGCCCGCGACGCAGCGCTTCAGGGCGCCCTGACCCAGATCGAACGCGAGTTCGGCAAGGGTACCGTGATGCGGATGGGAGACGAGGGTGCGCAGGTGCACGTCGCGGCGATTCCCACCGGGGCGCTCTCGCTCGATATCGCACTCGGCATTGGCGGTGTCCCGCGCGGGCGCGTGGTCGAAGTCTTCGACCCTGAGTCCTCTGGTAAGACGACGCTGATCTATCACGTACTCGCCGAGGCGCAGAAGCTCGGTGGCGTGTGCGCGTTCATCGACGCCGAGCACGCGATGGATCCCCTCTATGCGAAGGCGATCGGGGTCGACATCGACGAGCTGCTCGTCTCCCAGCCTGACTACGGCGAGCAGGCGTTGGAGGTCGCCGACATGCTGGTGCGCTCGGGAGCGGTCGACGTCGTTGCGATCGACTCTGTGGCGGCGCTCACGCCGCGCTCGGAGCTCGAGGGACAAATGGGGGACCAGACGGTTGGTTTGCAGGCGCGCATGATGTCTCAGGCGATGCGCAAGCTTGCCGGCAACCTCAACCGCACGAGCACGCTCTGCATTCTGACGAACCAGATCCGCGAGAAGATTGGCGTGATGTTCGGCTCGCCTGAGACGCAGCCGGGCGGCCGTGCGCTGAAGTTCTATTCCTCGCAGCGGCTTGACATTCGCCGGATCGAGACGCTCAAGGACGGCACTGAGGCGGTCGGCAACCGTGTCCGCGTCAAGGTCGTCAAGAACAAGGTCGCTGCGCCGTTCCGCCAGGCGGAATTCGACATCGAGTTCGGCAGGGGGATCTCGACCTCGGGCTGCCTGATCGACCTCGGCATCGAACACGACGTGGTCAGCAAGTCGGGGTCGTTCTTCTCCTACAAGGAGGAGCGGCTCGGGCAGGGGCGCAACAACGCCAAGGCCTATCTCGAGGAGCACCCTGAGATGGCCAAGGAGATCGAGGAGCGCATCTACGCTGCGCTGAACCTCAGCAAGGACCTGGTCACGCCGATCGAGCGGGTCGAGGAAGGCGAAGACGCTGGCACGTCGGCTCCGTCGCTCGCTGACGGAGCGCCCACCACGGCTGCTGCTTCGCCCGCCGGGGGAGCAGCTGCAACTCCCCCCGCGGCTGCTCCACGCGCCACACCGGCTCCACGGCCTGCGGAGCGTGCTGCTTGAAGGAGGTTTTCACGCCTGAGCCGCTCGCGCCGGGCTCGCTCGCCGCGGTCACTTCGACAGCCGAGTCCCCGGACGCGACGCCGCCCCGCCGCGCGCTGCTCGATCAGGCGTTTGAGCTCGCCTATCGCCGCCTCGGGCGACGCGATCACACCGAGATGCAGCTGCGCGAGCGCCTGGAGCGTGCTGGCTTCGAGGCCTCGCTCGTGCGCGAAGTGCTCTCGACGCTCGCCGCGCAGGGGTACGTGGACGACGAGCGCTTTGCTCGGCGCCTCGTGGAGGATCGCCGCAGCCTGGACGGCTGGGGAACCCGGCGAATTCGCACCGCGCTTACGCGGGCGGGGGTGGCGGAGGCGACGATCGCGCAGCGGCTCGACGGGGCAGCTGACCACGACGAGCTCGACGCCGCCGTGTCCCTGCTCGCCTCGCGGCTTCGTGAGCGACCCTGCGACGAGCCTTCACGGGCACGAGCGCTTGGTTTCCTGCTGCGCCGCGGATATGACTCAGACCTCGCCTACGAGGCGGTGCGTCGCCTCGAGCGGGCCGGATGACGCGCCTGCGGCCACCGACGCCGCCTCTCGCTTGCGCGAGCGGGGCGGCAGTACTACGATCGAGGAGTCGAACAGACCGCACGCCTTACGAACGGCTGACACGGAAAACCTGAAACGCCTCACGAACATCTTGCCCCTGCGACCCCATCCATTGGTCAACACAATCATTCGCAAATAGCCACAATCTTCACCTGCGCGATCGAGGCATCGCGCGCTGTCGTGCCCCCAGCCGGGGGACTCCATTCAGCAGCCCCCAAGATGCGCGTGGGTCGGCTCGTCGACCAACCGATGAAACCCAGGTGTGCCGCGTTCGCGGCCGACCGCCACGAGGGGACCGCAAGCCGTGAGCACCGTTATCGCAGCCCTGTTGATCGCGCTCGCGATCGTCGGCGCCGCGGCTTGGCACGCACGCGCGCAGGACTCGGCTCGCTCGCATGAGGATCCGGGCGCCGGGCTCGGGGGACACGGCAAAGGCACAG
>JBPCQX010000222.1:0-8157 GCA_050997675.1 Solirubrobacteraceae bacterium | reverse complement strand
CGGAAAAACACATGGTTGTGAACGCGTGAGGGCCGACGGCTCCCCGTTGGGGCCACGGCAAGCGTCGCGAGTGGGGCGCGGCGCGGGCTGCAGGGCCTCCTGCGAGAGCGGGATACGGGAATCGAACCCGTCTCTCGAGCTTGGGAAGCTCGCGTTCTACCGATGAACTAATCCCGCAGCGGCGGGGATGTTATCCATCTACCCTTACAGCGGTGAAGCGCTTTTTCGGCCCCGCCGCCACGATCGCCGCCGCTGCCGCGCTCGTCGCGCTGTTCGTCTTCGGCCTGACCAGACAGGGCGATAACCGCTCCCTCGACAACGCCGTGGCCGCCGGTCAGCGGCCCGTCGCTCCCGATGCGTCCCTGCAGGCGCTCGGGGCGAGCGGTTCCAAGCGCTCGCTCGCCTCGTATCGCGGGCATGTCGTCGTGTTGAATTTCTGGGCCTCGTGGTGCGTCCCCTGTGCCGCCGAGGCGTCCCTGCTCGAGCGCACGCAGGGGCAACTGGCCGCAACTGGCGGCACCGTACTCGGCGTGGCTTTCGAGGACGCCACGCCGGATTCGCTCCAGTTCGAGCGCGCCCACAAGATCACCTACCCGAGCCTGCGGGATTCGTCAGGCACGCTCGCCCAAAAGTACGGCACCAAGGCGCTGCCCGAGACCTTCGTGCTCGATCCGCACGGGCGCGTGGTCGCGATCAGCCGCGGCCAGATCACGCAGCAGGCGTTCCTCGACCGTGCGATCGCCCAAGCCAAACAGCAATGAACCCTCGCCGCGCAGCGATCGCCGCCGCACTGCTACTGGCGTGGCTCGCGCCGACAGCAGCCATCGCTGCGCCGCCTCAACGGGCCTCGTTGACCGATCTCGAGCAGCAGGTGATGTGCGTGACCTGCGGCGTGCCGCTGGCGATCGCCGAGTCTCCCCAGGCGGAACGCGAGCGAGCCTACATCCGCGGGCTGATCGCGAGCGGCGAGAGCAGCGCCCAGATCAAGCGCGACCTGGTTGGCCAGTACGGGCCCAACGTGATCGCGCTGCCGCAGCGCCGCGGCTTCGACCTCGTCGTCTATCTCGCGCCAATCGCACTCGTGCTCGCGCTGCTGGGCGCGCTGGCAGTTGCGCTGCCGCGCTGGCGCCGGCGCACCGCCACCGCGGCCGCCGCTCCCTCGCGCACGCCGCGGGTGAGCGCGCAGGAGTCCGAGCAGCTCGATGCCGACCTAGCGCGCTACGAGCACTGAACTCGGCCCGCGACTACATCTCCTGCGGCGCGGACACGCCGAGCAGCTCCAGCGCCGCAGCAATCGTCCGCTGCGCTGCGCGGCACTCATCGAGGCGAAAGGCCTCCTGCTCGGATCCCACAACACGGCAGTCGCGATAGAACGCCGTGAAATCCTGCGCCAGCTCAAGCGCGTAGGCCGCAATCCGGTGCGGGGCACGGCGCTCCGCCGCCTCACAGACCTCACCCGGGAAGGCCAGCACGCGCGCGATCAGGGCGCGCTCAGAGGGGTGCAGCGCGCCGACCGGCATTCCACCTGCGCCGCTGCCGCCGCCGCCGCTGCCGCCGCTCGCGCGAGCCAGCATCGAGGCGATGCGGGCATGGGCGTACTGCACGTAGTAGACAGGGTTTTCCGAGCTCTCTCGCACGGCGAGGTCGAGATCCAGCTCAACCGTCGTCTCGTGCGAGCGCTGGAGCAGGAAGAACCGGGCGGCATCAGCGCCGATCTGCTCGAGCAGCTCGTCGAGCGTGACGAACTCACCGGCGCGCTTGGACATCGCCGCGCGCTCACCGGACGTCACGAGATGGACAAACTGAAGGATCACCAGCTCCAGAGCATCCGGCGAGCCGCCCAGTAACTCGAACGCCGCGCGCAGTCGCCGCACGTAGCCGTGGTGATCGGCGCCAAAGATGTCGATCAGCCGCCCGTACCGGCGAGCGAGCTTGTCCTGGTGATAGGCGATGTCTGAGGCGAAATAGGTGTGCTCGCCGGACGAGCGCTCGAGTACGCGGTCTTTGTCATCGCCAAGCGCAGTGGTGCGCAGCCACAGCGCTCCCTCGTGGCGGTAGACGGCATCGCCAAGCGCGTCAAGCGCCGCGGCGGCAGCCCCCGAGTCGTGCAGCGAGCGTTCGGAGAACCAGACGTCAAAGCCGACCCCAAAGCGCTCCAGCGTCGCCCGGATGCGCGCTAGGCACGCCTGCACCGCCTCCGCCGCCGCCTCCTCCACGCTCAGCGCACGCGCGCGCTCAGCCGACACGAGGCCCGCGACGTAGTCGCCCTTGTAGCCATCGTCGGCGACTGGCTCGCCCAGTGCATGCGCGCGCACCGACTCGCCGAGGCGCTGGACCTGGCTGCCGTAGTCGTTGACATAGAACTCGCGCGTGACCTCGTGGCCGTGAAACGCCAGGATGCGCGCGAGCGAATCGCCGTAGGCAGCATGGCGTCCGTGGGCGACGGTCAGCGGCCCGGTTGGATTCGCCGAGACGAACTCGATGTCGATCCGCTCCCGGGCCGCAGCACCGCAGCCGCCGCCGCCGAACCCCGGGTCCGCCAGCGCGCCCTCCAGCGCCGCGGCATACCAGTCGTCGCCAAGGAAGATGTTGAGGAACCCAGCCCCGGCGATCTCCACGCGCTCCACGCCCGGATGGCCGCGCAACGAGAGCGCGAGCTCTTCAGCCACCTCACGCGGGGGGCGTCCGGATCGCTTTGCCACGAGCAGCGCGGCATTCGAGGAGTAGTCGCCAAACTCCACCTTCGCCGGGCGCTCCAGGCGCGCGTTCGGCGAGCCTGCCCGAATCGCGGCGTGCAGCTCCGCTAGGGCGCTCACGGACCGGGCGCGGGAAGAAACAGGCGCTCGAGGCGATCAAGCGTGCGCGGCGTGCCCAGCGCCATCAGCACATCGCCCGCGAGCAGGATCGTGTCGGTCGGGGGCTGCGGCACGAACGAGCCGTCCTCGTGGCGCACGCCGACGATCAGCGAGCCGCCGCGAATGTCCTCGATCGTCTGCGACGCCCCTTCGCAGCCGGCCGTGACGACGATCTCCTCCATCCGGTAGTCGGAGTCAACATCCACGACGCCAGCCAGCTGCGGGTGGAGCGCGAGCCGGGCCATCTCCGTGCCGCTGGACTTGTAAGGCGAGATCACCCGGTCGGCGCCCGCGCGCTTGAGCTTCTTCTCCGAGTCCTCAACGCTTGCGCGCGCCACGATCACAATGTCCGAGCGCAGTTCGCGTGCCGTGAGCGTGATGAAGATGTTCTCCGCGTCAGAGTCGGCGCAGGCGACGATCGACCGCGCCCTGGCGATCCCGGCCCGCCGCAGCACCTCATCGTCCGCGCCATCACCATCGATGTAGCGCACGCCCACCCCCTGCGCCAGCTCCCTGTTGGCCGGATTCTGATCGATGATCACGTACTTGGTCTGCGCCGCGCGCAGGTCGCGTGCAACCTGCCGGCCCACGCGACCGTAGCCGCAGATGATGTGGTGGTCGGTGAGGGAGTCGATCATCTTCTGGGTCCGGCGCTGAGCGAGCAGCTCGCCGAGATGGCCGGCGACGAAGAACTCCGTCACCGAAACCGCTGCGTAAAAGAGCGTACCGACGCCCAGAATCGTCAGCACAACGACGACGATCTGCCCCGCAGTGTCGTGCGGGTAGGGGAGCGAGCCCACCGTCGAGACCGTGTTCAGCGCGAGCTGGAAGCCGTACCAGACGTCGCGACCCTCCGTGCGCGAGAGCAAAACAGCGCCCACCGCGATCAAACCCGCGAGCAGTAGCGCGAGCGTCGTCATGCGCCGGACGAAAACAAGCAGCTCGCGACGGTTGCGCAGCAGCGGGGCGTGCAGTGGTCGCTGGCTCATGAGTTGCGCGCGTCAGTAGTGGTAGGGCTCGCCGAGAATGATCTTGTGCGCCCGGTATAGCTGTTCCAGCAGCACGACGCGAGCGAGCTGGTGCGGCAGCGTCATCGGCCCGAGCGACAGGCGATGCTCGGCGCCGGCCAGCTCGAGACCATGAGCGCCGCCGAGCACGAACGTCAGATCCTGCCCAGAGTCGCGCCGCGCCCCCAGGAAGCCCGCGAACCCCACCGAGTCGTAGCTCGCCCCGCCGGCGTCCAGCAGCGTGATGAACCCGTCGACCGGGAGCCTGCGCGGCAGCACCCTGGCGTCGCGCAGCTCGAGTGTCTCGAGCCGCACGTAGCGCGAGAGCAGCTTCTCGTAGTGGGCCACATCATCGGCGTAAGGCGCGCGCAGGCGTCCGACCGATACAACGAGCAGGCGCACGGCTGCGATACTAGCCCGCGATGAACGAAGAGCCACCCCCCGAGGAGCGCCACATCAACATTCACCTCCAACCCGAGATGATGGGCGGGGTCTACGCGAACTTCGCGAACGTGAGCCATTCCGACTACGAGTTCACAGTCACATTCGCCCGTGTCGATCACGAGGTCGAAACCCCTGAGATCCCCGGCGTCGTCGTATCCCGCGTCAACATCTCCGCACGCTTCATGCGCGAGCTGATCGACGCGATGGAGGACAACTTCTCTCGCTGGCAGGCACGTGAGGGGATCAAGAACCTGCCGGAGTACGAGGACCCCGAGCCGCCTTCGGCGGCGCCGTGAACGCTGCGGCCAGCCCGATGCGCTCCAGCGTCGTCGGGTGCGTGCCCAGCAAGCTTTGAAGCAAGTGCGGCGGGTCGGGATCGATCAGGTTCTGGAGCGCAATTCGCCGCTCGAACGAGATGAAGTCCGCGGCGCCTCCCGCGAGCTCCAGCGCGAACAGATCGGCGCGGACCTCGACGGCGCGGGAGATCCGATTGCCAAGCATCCCGAGCGGTACCTGAACGACGCCGAGCGCCGCCCCAAGTGCGGGGATTCCCGCTCCTCCGCTCGCGCGCACGATCGCCGCCGCGGCCCACATCGCCCCGGGCGCCGAGAGCGCGAGGAACAGCAGGCTGCGCGGCACGTCGCGGTGACGCACGTGCGCCAGCTCATGCGCGACAACGAGCCTGGTCTCCTGTTGCGTGAAGGATTCGAGCAGCGTGTCGAACAGCACCACCCGCCTCGACCACCACAGCCCATTGACGTACGCGTTGGCGGCCGTCGTGCGGCGGCTCGCATCCACGACATAAACCCCGCGCAGCCGCACCCCGGCACGTCGTGCGAGCTCGAACACGTCATCTCGCAGCGCACCGTCAGC
Source organism: Solirubrobacteraceae bacterium (assembly GCA_050997675.1). Classification (GTDB taxonomy): domain Bacteria; phylum Actinomycetota; class Thermoleophilia; order Solirubrobacterales; family Solirubrobacteraceae; genus Palsa-513. The sequence continues at coordinate 2,978 of JBPCQX010000222.1, read as the reverse complement.
GAGCGGCGTGAAGTCGTTGAACAGCGGGTCGAGCAGCAATGGACTGGCAAACGTGAGTGCCGTGGCCGCGCCTGGCCCGATCGCCGCCGCCGGCAACCACCAGCCATCGCCGCGTCGCCGCACCAGTTCCCGGCCGAGCACCGCGGCGGCCCCGGCGAGCGGCGCGGCGATCGCCGCGCTCCGGGCGATGTCCGCGGCCCAGCCAGACCAGCTCTGCGTGACGAGACCCGCCCGCACAGCACGGCGCCTCATCACTGCCGACAGTGGCAGCGGTGCGAGCTCGCAGGCCAGCATCAGCGCCGCGCCGGAGGCGCCTGCAGCGGTCCGCGAGCGGATCGAGCGCCCTCGATCGCGCTTTACGGCGGCAAGACAGACCGCACTTTCGATCAACAGGCGCGCCACATGGAGACCAAGCTGCGGACGTCCGAAGCGCCGCGCTCGCCGCACCTCCTGCGCGCTGAAGTGCTCCTCGCAGGCAGCCGCGGACACGCTCCCTGCGGGCGCCCGGGGCGTGAGCGCCCGGGCGAGCAGAGCGGCTGCGCCCGCAGCAACAGCGAGACGGGACGCGGCAACGCGGGCGGGCACACAGCGCATTGTGCTGTAAAGATCATCTCCCTGTGAAAGTGGCGATCGTGTCCGACATCCACGGCAACCGCCAAGCATTCGAGGCGGTGCTCGACGAGATCGCCCAAGCAGACGTCAACGAGGTCTGGTGCCTTGGCGACCTCGTGGGCTACGGTGCCGACCCCGATGCTTGCGTGGAGCTCGCTCGGGAGTCAGCCGAAGTCTGCCTCGCCGGCAATCACGATCTCGCGGTCACCGGCGATATTCCGCTCGACGAGTTCTCGCGCGGCGCGGGGATCGCTGCGCGCTGGACTCAAGAGGTGATGGCGCCGGAGAACATGGCCTTCCTCCGCGGCCTGGACACCTCGAGCGTCGAGCGATCCGTCGGGCTGTACCACGCAAGCCCACGCGACCCGATCTGGGAGTACGTGCTGTCCGCCCTGCTCGCAGAGCTCTGTCTGGACGCACAGGCGGAGCGAGTCTGTCTCGTCGGCCATTCGCACGTGGCGCTGTCCTTCGAGCGCCCCGAAGGCGCTCCGGCCACCGGCGAGGCACGCCGCGCTGGCAGCGAGCTCGACGTTGCCGCGGGCGAATGGATCCTCAACCCCGGCAGCGTCGGCCAGCCCCGCGACGGGGACTCCCGCGCAGCGTGGCTGTTGCTCGACACGAGCGCCTGGACCGCGCGCTACTGCCGCACGGAATACGACATCGCGGGAGCTGCCGCAGCGATCCGGGCCGCGCGTTTGCCAGACTCCCTGGCCGAGCGACTGGAGTACGGCCAATGAAAATGCTGCTCGCAGGGATCCTCGGCGTCTGTACGTCTCTGTTGATCGCCTGCGGATCGAACTCGAAGCTGATCTCCTCCGGCAACGCCGGACCGCTCCAGAACGACTTTGACAGCGTCGCCAGCGCCGTGTCCTCCGGCGACTGCAGCGGCGCCACCGCCGCAGTGCAGAAGGCGCGGAGCGACCTGGCGGCGCTGCCCGCCGCCACCGACGCGGGCCTCAAGAGCCGGCTTCGTCAGGGCGTCAACTCGCTGGCCCAGCGGGCACCGCTCGAGTGCGCCCAGGCCACCACGCAGTCCACCGCGTCCACCCAGTCCACAGCGACCACGACACCCACGACGAGCACGCAGACGACGAGCACCCAAACCACGACGACCGCCACAACTCCGACAACGACCACGGACACGCAGACGACGCCCCCACCGACCGACACGACGACGACGCCTCCGATACCAGACAATGGCGGGACGCCCGTTCCCGGCGGCGGCCAATGAGCGCCGACTCGGAGATCGCCGGTCGCTACCGGCTCGAGGGCCGGCTGGGCATGGGCGGCATGTCCACGGTGCAGTTGGCGTTCGACACCCGCCTCGAGCGCTACGTCGCGGTAAAGCTGCTCGCCGAGCACCTCGCGGAGGATCCGACCTTCGTCTCCAGGTTCCAGCGCGAGGCAATGGCCGCAGCGCGCCTGATCCACCCCAACATCGTCCAGGTGTTCGACAGCGGCCTCGACCAGGCATCGGCACGCCACTACATCGTCATGGAGTACATCGAAGGCCAGAGCGGCGCGGAGATCCTGCGCGAGCGCGGCTGGCTCGGCGTCGAGGACACCCTGACGATCATCCTGGGCGCCTGCGAGGGCCTCGACTACGCCCATCGCAAGGGAGTCGTACACCGCGACGTCAAGCCGGGGAACCTGCTGCGCTCCAACGATGGCGGCGTCAAGCTCGCTGACTTCGGGATCGCCAAGGCGACCGAGCAGTCCTCGATCACGCAGGTCGGCTCAGTCCTCGGCACCGCCGCATACCTGGCCCCCGAGCAGGGGCGCGGCGAGGAGGCCGGGCCCGCAGCAGACATCTATGCGCTGGGGGTCGTCACCTACCAGCTGCTCGCCGGCCGGCTTCCGTTCGAGGGCGCATCGCTCACCGAACTCGCGCTCAAGCAGCAGAATGAGCGACCGCCACGTCTCGACGAACTGGTAGCCGGCGTGACCAGCGAGCTGGCCGATGCCGTCGCCGTGGCGCTGCGGATCGAGCCCGAGGAGCGCTACGCCGCCGCGAAGGAGATGGCCCACGCACTCGAGGACGGAGCCAACGGCATCAGGCCTGGCGAAGGCTCCGCAGTGGTCCCCCCGCCGACGTCCGCCACCACCGTCCTGCCTCGCGAGCGCCCGTCGGCGCGGGCCACGCCAGTTGTGGCGCGCCAGCCGCGCCAGCCGCGCCAGCCGCGCGCGGTCCCCGCCGCCGCCGCGCCACAGGCGGAGCGCAAGGGCGCCGCGGGCCGTGTGATCGCCTTCCTCCTGGCGCTGCTCGTGGTCGGCGCAATAGCGGCCGCGGGGGGCTTTTCTAGCGGACCCCAAAACACAAGGCACCTGCGGAAGACCTCACGCCAAAAAATGACGAGAACCCTCTA
>JBPCQX010000195.1:0-44671 GCA_050997675.1 Solirubrobacteraceae bacterium | reverse complement strand
GCGTGCAGCTTCATCCGGTGTCCTCCTTGGGCTGATGGCTTCGACACCACTCAGCATCCAAGGAGGCCCGGATGAACAACCTCCTCAGGAACTACAGCTAGGCCGCCGCAGCGCTCTCGGCGGCAAGAGTGTCCGCCGCGGCCGGGACATCGCGCAGATACCACTCCGCGTCGAGCGCCGCCTGACAGCCGCTGCCCGCCGCGGTGATCGCCTGGCGATAGGTGTGATCGACCAGGTCTCCGGCCGCAAACACGCCAGGGCGATTGGTGCGCGTGGAGCGCCCGTCGACCGCCACATAGCCGTTGGCGTCGACGTCGATCTGGCCGACGATGAGCGCCGACTGCGGCTCATGGCCGATCGCAATGAAGGCGCCCGACATCGGCAACCCACGCGTCTCGCCGCTGCCTCTGTGGCGCAGCACGGCGTGGCCAAGCGCTCCGCTTTCGCCCGCTACGAACTCGTCGACCGTGTACGGCGTGAGCCACTCGATGTTGTCCGTCGAGCGCGCGCGCTCGAGCATGATCTTGGAGGCGCGGAACTCGTCGCGCCGGTTGACGATCGTCACCTTGGAGGAGAACTTGGCGAGGAAGATCGCCTCCTCCATCGCCGAGTCACCACCGCCGACGATGATCGTCTCGCGCTCCTTGAAGAAGGCCGCGTCGCAGGTCGCGCAGTAAGACACGCCGCGGCCCGCCAGCTCCTCCTCGCCCGGCACAGCAAGCTTTTTGTGCTCGGCTCCCATCGCCAGGATCACGGTGCGCGAGGAATACTCCTCCTCGTCGATCCAGACGCGGTGCAAGCCCCCCGGCTGCGCCGACAACTCGACGCGGCTCGCGATGTCCGTTTCGAAGCGGCTGCCGAACCGCTCTGCCTGGTCGCGCAGTTCCTGCATCATCTGCGGGCCCTCGATCCCCTGCGGGTAGCCCGGGTAGTTCTCGACGTCCGTCGTCTGCTGCAGCAGTCCACCCCACGCAAAGCCCTCGATCACGATCGGGCGCAGGTTCGCGCGCGCCGTGTAAAGGGCTGCCGCGTAGCCCGCGGGACCGCTGCCGATGATGATTACGTTCTCCATTACTTTCCTTTTTATAGTATCACCGCGGACCGTGCTGGCGGCGAAGCCTCAGCGGTCCATCCGCGCACTCGCCGCCGGAGTTGAAAATATGCGATCGCGCCCGGAATCGTCGGCAGCCAGAACGAGAAGCCCCGATACACGAGCACTGCCACGACGGCGAGGCCCCCATCGACGCCGAAAGCGATCAGGGCGCCGATCATTCCCCCGTCAACGCCGCCGATTCCCCCCGGCAGCGGCAGTACGTTCGCCAGCATCCCGACGAAATAGGCCATCGTGATGACGAAGAACGGCGGCGCGGCGCCAAAGGCGTGAAACGACGCCCAAAGCACCGCGACGTCGAAGCCCCACCAAGCCAGCGCGCCGAGCACCCTGACGTCACGCTCGCGGACGATCGCAAGCGCACCGCGGACCCCGGACGCCGCGAGCGCCGGCACGGTTGCCAGCCGGGCAAGGATCTTGGCGCCGCGGCCGCCGCGGCGAGACCAGGATTCGAGGCGCCGCTCGACATCGGCCGGCAGCAGCGACATTCCGAGCATCAGTGCGATCGCGCTCGCCCCAAAGGTCGCCGGCAGCACCGTGATTGCAAACGAGCCGCCGCCGGGAAGTAGGCCCGTCCGCAGTCCGATGCCGACCACCACCAGCACCAGCATGTAAACGCCATACAGAATCGTCATGAAGGCAACCATCCGGCTCGCGACAGCGCGACGCTCCATCCCCGAACGACGCAACGCCCACGCCGTCAGCGCCACCCCCCCGCTGCCCGCCGCCGCGAACAGGCGCGTCGCCGCAAGGCCCGCCATCGTGATCTCGTAGGAGGTGGCCCAATCGATCCGGCCGGGTCGGGAGTCGCGCAGGAAGACCGTGCGAAACAGCATCACGTAGCCACCGAAGGACAGCAGCTCGAGCGCTCCTGCACCCACAATCCACGCCGGGTTCCCGCGGTCGACCTGATCCCATGTCTTGCGCAGACCCGCCAGATGTGGCAGCACGAAGTACAGCAGCGCGATCGCCGATGCCACGAACAACCCGAAGAAGATCGCCCTGTCGCGCGTCATGTGCACGCGCGGCATGTCCTCGTCGTCGCTTGGCTGCGGCACGCCTCCGATCTGGGTGCGCCCGAACCGCGCCAGCCGCCTCGCCGTCCGGTCCGCCTCGCTCATCGCAAGCTCCCCCCGAGTGCCTCAATCGCGCGCGCGACTGAGGCCAGCGGCGGGCCCGCGATCGGCTGCCCGGCCCGAACGGCCTCCGTCAGCGCGTAGCCCGCGATCAGATCCGCCGCGTAGTGCTCGCCGAGGTACACGAGGGCAAACCCCAGAGTCGCTGCGTACAGCGCGCCGAACGCGCCGGCGACAGGTCCCGTCTCGGCGAGAACTCTCGCCGCCATGACAGACGTTGCAAAGTGCAGAGATGGCATCGCAGCAACCGGATTTCCTCCCAGGACACTGTAGAGCGGGCCCCAACCCTCGTGCCAGAAACTCTCGCCGTACTCCACCATGATGCGTCGCGTCGGTGGGTGCTCAGTGTCGTGGATCTCGCCAATCCGCCCGCGCTCAGCCGCATACCACGGCGGTGCGGTCGGCAGCAGCCAGTAGAACAGGACGCCGCAGTCAAAGGTCGCGTAGATTCGCGTCGCCGCGGCAGTGAACTGCCCGGGTCTGCGCAGCAGCACGTACAGCGCGGTGCCGTGCGGTACGAAGAACCAGACCCAGTGCGCCCAGACGAGGATCTTCTCGTGCACCGTGAAACCCTCATGGTCGGCGAGCCGTCGCTGGAGGCGCACAGTTGGCAACTCGCCTAGGCCGAGCGCGCGGTCGAGCCGGATCGGGTAGTCGAGGTGGACCCGGCGCCCGAGCACAGCCGGATCGTCGTTGGGCATCTTGTAGGCAGCCACGTAGGCCCACATCTGCATCACACACACGGCCACGTCGCGTCCGCGCGAGCGCGGAAAGGCGACGCACAGCGCAACAGGAGCCGCCGCTGCCCCGCCGATGACGAGCGCTGGGTGAAGTCCGACGCGGCGACGGATCAGCGGCAGCGAAGCGCCCGCGAGCAGCGCGGCAAGGACTACCGTCCGTGATGGCCTGGACAGGCGCAAGGGCTTTCGCGAGTATAAGAGCCCGCGCGGACGCGACTCAAGCCTCGCGCGGCGCCGCTGCCGCCGCGACGAGTGCGCCGATGATCGCGCTGAGCGCATCGGCCTCCGGGTGCCACTGCACTCCCAACACCCAGCGTCGCTCCGGCATCTCGATGGTCTCCACCAGATCGTCCAGCGTTGCGCGCCCGCTGACGATCAGTCCCGCTCCGATCCGGTCAACCGCCTGGTGGTGATGTGACTTGACGTTGTGGCAGAGCTCGCCTGCTGCCTGGGCGGCCAGCGAGCCATCGACGAGGTCTACCTCGTGGTCGCTGCCCACAAAGGTGCCGAGTGCGCGGCGATGGCCGAGGTCGGACTCGAGGTCCTGCACCAAGGTCCCGCCGCAGGCCACATTGAGCAGCTGCATCCCGCGGCAGATGCCGAGCAGCGGCAGATCGCGCGCGATCGCAGCGCGCGCGAGTGCGATCTCGACGGCGTCCCGTTCGGCCACCGTGCCAGTCGTCGCCGCCGCGCGCTCAGCGCCGTAGAAGCGCGGATCGATGTCCGCGCCGCCGGCGAGCACCAGCGCATCGATCCGCTCCAGCGCCTCGCCCGCCTCGTCGATCAGACGTGGGTCGGGCGGCAGCATCAGAACCATCGCGCCAGCCGCCTGAAGTGCGTCCACGTAGCTGCGCGGCAACAGCATCGCGGGTTGATCCCACACGCTCCATCGCGCGGTTTCGAGCGCGGTACAGATGCCAACCACCGGGCGACTCACGAGGGGAGCGTATCCGCGCTCGCTGCGACGAGGGCGCCGTGGCGCCTGGCAGCCGCCGGGCGCCCACGACAGGCTCCGATTCTGCGCGGCGCCGCCCGAGCGCATACCATCACGCGGGATGAGCGGCCAGGCCAAGACCGTAGAAGTTCTCGAGCAGGGAGCTGTCGCCGTCGTCGAACTCAACCGCCCCGAAGCGCTCAACGCCTGGAACAGGCAGTTCGGCGAGGATCTCCTGGCCGCCGTGCAGCGCGCCAGCGCCGACCCCGGGGTGCGCGCCGTGCTGATCCGAGGCGCCGGACGCGGTTTCTCCTCCGGCGCCGACCTGAAGGACATGTCGGGTCGCGAGGAGCGCACGCCCGAGGGGCACGTCGACGTCCACACCACGTTAACCGAGCGCTACCACCCGATCATCCGCGGGATTCGCGCGATGGAGAAGCCGGTGATCGCCGCCGTTCACGGACCGGCCGTTGGAATCGGCCTCTCACTCGCCCTTTCGTGCGACCTGATTCTCGCGGCCGAGAGCGCGTATTTCCTGCTCGCGTTCGTCAATATCGGCCTCGTGCCCGACGGCGGCTCGTCGCTGTTCGTGCCCAGCAGGATCGGCTTCACCCGCGCGCTGGAGATGTCCATGCTAGGTGAGCGCATCCCGGCCTCGCGCGCGCTCGACTGGGGCCTGATCAACGCCGTGCACCCGGACGACGAGCTCCACGCGAGCGCCGAGGAGCTGGCGCAGCGGCTCGCGGCGGGGCCCACCAGGGCATACGCAGCGATCAAGCGCCAGCTGAACAACTGGCTCTACTCGCGGATCGAGGAGCAACTCGAACTGGAGGCCGACGTGCAGCAGGAGATGGCAGGGAGCGGTGATTTCCTCGAGGGCGTTCTCGCATTCATGCAGAAGAGACCGGCGCAGTTCGGCGGCTCCTGAATACAATCCCCGCGCGTTGCGTCGCAACCGTCGACATCTCGCTTTACTCGGGGCCGCTCCGGCGACGATCGGCTCGCTGCTGATCGCGCCCGCGGCGAGCGCAGGAATCATCACGCCGGAGTCCGGCGGCTCGCCGAATGCCGACCACATCGCCGGCCTGTACAACATCACGCTCTACATCGCGATCGTGATCTTCGTGCTCGTCGAGGGCGCACTGCTCTACGCGTGCTTCAAGTTCCGCGCCCGCAAGGGCGCCGCTGCGGCCCAGATCCACGGCAACACCAACCTGGAGCTGGGCTGGACCGTCGGGGCCGCGGTGGTGTTGTTCGTGTTGGCCGTGATTACGTTCGTCCAGCTGAACACAATCCGCACGCCGCCCAATTCCGGGCCGAACGGCTATGGGCTGGCAAGCAGCAGCGCCGGCGGCGTGCTGTATGCGACAACTGAGCGCGAGCTGCCGCCGAACGGCAGGTCGCTCAACATCAAGGTCAACGGCCAGCAGTACCTGTGGCGCTACACCTACCCCGGGGGCTCGCGCGCCGACGGGCTCGACAACCCCTACGCCTACGAGGAGATGGTCGTTCCGACCAACACCACAGTGACACTGGACATAAACGCCCAGGACGTCGTGCACTCCTGGTGGATTCCGCAGCTTGGCGGCAAGTTCCAGGCCGTGCCTGGCTACACGAACCACACTTGGTTCAAGATCTCCAAGCCCGGCATCTACGGCGGCCAGTGCGCATTCCTGTGCGGACGCAACCACGCCCGCATGATCGCCGACGTGCGCGCCGTGGCGCCGGCACAGTTCGAAGCATGGCTCGCACAGCGCAAGGCGGACATCGCAGCGGCGAATTCCGCGGCCCAGGCCTCCCGCACGCGCCTGAATTCCAAGACCGGCCCCCAGTCGGTGCAAAACCCGTGACGAGGAGCCCATGGCCACTGTAAGCGCTACTCCGGTGCCCCAGATCGTCGCCCGTCGAGCGGACCGCGATCCCGCGGGCTGGACGAGTTGGCTCACGACGAGCGACCACAAGAAGATCGGCATCCTCTACATCGTCACGACGTTTGCCTTCTTCCTGCTCGGCGGCGTCGAGGCGCTGCTGATGCGCTTGCAGCTCGGCGTCGCAGACAACAACCTGGTCACGCCACAGGTCTACAACCAGCTGTTCACGCTGCACGGGACGACGATGATCTTCCTCTTCGTCGTCCCGATGATGGCCGGGCTCGGAAACTACTTCGTGCCGCTGATGATCGGCGCCCGCGACATGGCCTTCCCGCGTCTGAATGCGTTGTCCTATTGGCTGTTCCTCGCGGGCGGCATCGTCTTCTACGCATCGCTCTTCTTCTCGCCGCCGGAGGGTGGCTGGATTGCGACGGTGCCCCTGTCGTCCTCGCAATACCTGCCGAGCGGTGGCGTGGACGCCTGGATCTTCCTGATCCACCTGACGGGTATCTCCTCAGTGCTCGGTGCGATCAACTTCTACGCGACGATCGCCAACATGCGCGCCCCGGGCATGAGCTGGTCCCGGTTGCCACTGTTCGTCTGGTCGATCCTGACCTACGCCATTTTGCTGATCGTCGCGATCCCCGTGATCGCCGGAGGCGTGACCCTGCTGCTGACGGACCGCCATTTCGGCACGTCCTTCTACGACCCCTCCAAGGGCGGCTCACCGATGCTGTGGCAGCACCTGTTCTGGTTCTTTGGCCACCCCGAGGTCTACATCATGGTGCTCCCCGGGTTCGGCATCGTGAGCGAAATTCTGCCCGTGTTCGCGCGCAAGCCGATCTTCGGCTACAAGGCAATCGCTGCCTCGACGATCCTGATCGGGTTCCTCGGGCTGCTGACGTGGGTGCACCACATGTTCTCCACCCCAACCCCGGTGGTGGTGCTGATCTTCGCAATGATCTCCTCCTTGTTGATCGCCGTGCCGACAGGGGTCAAGATCTTCAACTGGATCGGCACGCTGTGGCGAGGCACGATCGAGTTCACCACGGCGCTGCTGTTCTGCGTGGGTTTCATCGCGGTGTTCCTGATCGGAGGCATAACCGGGGTGTTTTTGGCGATCTTCCCGGTCGACTGGCAGCTGACCGACACCTACTTCGTGGTCGCGCACCTGCATTACGTGCTCGTCGGTGGCTCCGTTTTCACTATTTTCGCCGGGATTTACTACTGGTTTCCAAAAATGGCAGGCCGGATGCTCGGCGAGAGCATGGGAAAGTGGTCGTTTGCGCTGATCTTCATCGGCTTCAACGTCACGTTCCTAATTCAGCACTCGCTCGGACTCGACGGGATGCCGCGCCGGGTCTACGAATACGACAACGTCGGCCACCTGCAGCTGTACAACCAGATCTCCACCGTCGGCTCGTTCATCCTTGGGGCCGGCGTCCTGCTCACAGTGATCAACGTCGTGCGTTCGCTGAAGGTGGGCGCGATCGCCGGGCCGGACCCTTGGAAGGCCAACACACTCGAGTGGTTCACCAGCTCCCCGCCCCCCGTCAACAACTTCGATCTCCTGCCGCGGGTGCGCTCGGTGGAGCCGATGAAGGACATCCGCCGCGAGGTCGAGCGCCGCAGCGCAGCGGCCGCTGGCATACACGAGCGAGTTCCCGTCTAGATGAAACCTGCCCCCGCCCTAGCAGCCGTACCCGCCCCCCCGCTCAGGGCCACGCGGCGAATCCTCGCCGACTACTTCGAGCTAACGAAGCCAAAGGTGCAGTCGCTGCTGCTCCTCACCACGACCTGCACGATGTACATCGCCGCGACGCCGTCTCCCTGGCTCGTCCTGCTCACCTGCCTCGGCGGCTACCTCTCGGCGGGCGGAGCGGGCGCCGTCAACCACTACTGGGATCGCGACATCGACGCCAAGATGGAGCGCACGGCTAGCCGACCGATTCCGGCTGGCAGGATCTCACCGCGGGCCGCGCTGATCTTCGGCTGCTCGCTCGCCGTCCTGTCGTTCCTGGAGCTTTCGCTGACCGTGAATTTGCTCGCCGCGAGCCTCGCACTGTCGGGTTTCGCCGGCTATGTCGGCGTCTACACGATCTGGCTCAAGCGACGCACGCCGCAGAACATCGTGATTGGCGGGGCAGCTGGCGCGGTTCCGCCGCTGGTCGGTTGGGCCGCAGCCACCGGGAGCCTGTCGTGGACAGCCGTGTACCTGTTTGCGATCGTCTTCTATTGGACGCCCCCCCATTTCTGGGCGCTGTCGCTGCTGATGAAGGAGGAATACGCAAAGGTGGGCGTGCCGATGATGCCCGTCGTGCGCGGCGAGCGGGAGACCCGACGCCAGATCCTGCTCTACTCGCTGCTGCTCTACGCGGTCTCCCAGCTCCCGTTCTGCGCAGGCGGTTTCGGCCCGGTCTACCTTGTCTCGTCGATGCTGCTGGGGTTTGCCTTCGTCGCAGGCGCCGTGCGACTCTACAGGCGGGCGGACCGTGCCTCAGCCCTGCGCCTCTACCTCTTTTCGCTCGCCTACCTGGCCGCACTGTTCGCAGTGATGGTGCTCGACGCCCAGCTATAGCATTGGAGAGACAATGACCCGCCAGCTGGCCCGCAAGAATCTACGCACCGCGTTGATCGTTGGAGCGTTCTCGATGTTCATGTTCGGAATGACCTTCGTCGCCGCGGCGGTGTACATCTCCTAATGAGTCCGCTGGAGCCCGACGTCCCGCCGGCCGGCGAAGAGATCCACATTCCCGGGCCGTCGATCCTGCCGCTGATGCTCGCCGTCGGACTGACGTTGTCGCTGATCGGCGTGACGATCAGCCTGATCATCACCGCGATCGGGCTCGCGATCACAATTCCCGTCCTCATCCGCTGGGTGCGCTCGACGCGTGAGGACATCGACGAGCTGCCCGCCGAACACTGAAACGGCTGCGGCGACGAGGCTCTCCTGCGGCGCCCGCCGTGCGGTGGTGCGCCGCCCCGCTGCGGGCAGCGCTTCGCTGCGCCGGCCCGCGCCACGCGCGCGGTCACCAGCGCTCACACGCCAACAGGCCCCGCGGGAACCTCACAGCTCGCCCCGTCATCTGTCCACACCCGGACGACGTCGCGCACGGAGAGCATCCCGGCGACCTCACCGCCGTCGATCACGATCAAGTGGCGGAAGCCGCCGCGTACCATCGCCGCCGCTGCCTCCTCCAGCGACCACTCGGGCGTCGCGAACACGAGCTCCGTTGTCAGGTGGTCCGAAACGAGCTCGTGGTCGGGATTTTCCCCGCCGCCCACCGAGCGCAGGATGTCGCGCTCCGTGACGATACCCAATCCGGCCGCATCCGGATCCAGCACGACAGCCGCTCCGACGTGCCGATCGGCCATCAGCCGAGCTGCGGCGCGCAGGGTGTGGCCTGGGCCAACGGTTAGCACCAGCTTGCTCATCGCTGCTCCGACTTCCATCGGGCCACCTCCGCCTCGCTTGCAACCTTCAAGGCAATCTAAGGGTTGCTCGCGCCGCTTGCAACCGGTGCGCGGCCCCGGATGGCGCTCCGCCCGACGTTCGCAATAGGATGCCGCGGCAGATGGAGGCGAAGGAGCACAACGCACCCCACCGTCCGCCCGTGGATCGGCGCTCGCTCGTGCAGTTGTTGCTGATCGGACTCGTGGTTTCACTGGGTGGAATCGCCGCCGGCCTGGCAATCGACTGGTTCCCCGCACAGGCCTCCTCGCAGGCGCACAAGATCGACACGCTCTACAACGTCCTGATCATCGCCACCGTGCCGGTCTTCGTGCTCGTGGAGACGGTTGTGATCTTCTCGGTCGTGCGCTTTCGGATGCGGCCCGGCGAGGAGCGTCTCGACGGGCCGCCGATCCACGGCAACACACGGCTGGAGATCATCTGGACCGCGGGCCCGTCGGCCCTCATTGCCGCACTCGTCGTGTACGCCTTTGTCGTGTTGGGCGACATCGAACACAAGCCTGCACGCGAGATGCAGGTCGATGTCAACGGCCAGCAGTTCGCTTGGTCCTTTCAGTACCCCGCCGCAAGCCCCGGCGCGACGCGGGTCGTCTCCGACGAGCTGTACCTGCCACAGGGCGAATCCGTCAAGTTCAACATTCGCTCAAGTGACGTGATCCACGCGTTCTGGGTGCCGGCGTTTCGCATCCAGGAGGACGCCGTTCCGGGGATCACGACGACCTACCGGATCACGCCGACGCGCCTGGGAAGCTACGACATCGTCTGCAACGAACTCTGCGGGCTCGGGCACTCGGTGATGCGCTCGACGGTCCACGTCGTGACTCCCGCGGCCTTCAGCGCCTGGATGGCGCAGCGCGGCGCCTCCTCAACGCTGCCCGCCGGCGCGAGCGCCGATCAGCTATCTGCGACCGGCAAGAAGGTCTTCACCGGCTCCGCCGGCTGCGGTGCTTGCCACACCCTTGCCGACGCCGGGACCACGGGCACGATTGGCCCGAGCCTCGACAAATTCCTGAAGCGCAAGTCGGCCGCGTTCATCCGCACATCGATCGTCGATCCGAACGCCTACATCGAGAAGGGCTTTGGTGCGAACATAATGCCGGGGAACTTCTCCAAGAGCCTGAGCAACGACGAGGTGAACTCGCTGGTGCGGTATCTCGCGAAAGTGACCAACAAATGAAGGAGCGACGCTGATGGCTGCCAGGCTCAGGGCCCCGGGGCTACTCCGCGGCGGCTGGATGATCGCCGTCGGCATTGCGTTCGCTTACCTGCTGGTCGGGGGCATTCGCGCGCTCTCCGGCTACAACCACGTGATCAAGGGCGAAGGGGTTCTGCAGGCGGCGCTGATCATCGCGCCGCTGTTCTTCCTCGTCGGGCTCGGCGCCTTCGACTACTGGTTCTATTGGGCGGCCGGAAAGCCGACCAAGGCCGAGGATCATTCGAGCCACGGCGCAAAGACCTGGAAGGACTACTTCCGCGTCAACACCGATCACAAGGTGATCGGGATCCAGTACACGGTTCACTCCTTCGTGTACCTGCTGATCGGCGGACTCTTTGCGATGCTGGTGCGCGCCGAACTGGCGCAGCCGGGGGCCAAATTCGTCGATGCCAACACCTATAACGGACTCTTCTCCGTGCATGCGTCGCTGTTGATCTTCCTGTTCGTGATCCCCGTGTTCGCCGGGCTCGCAAACTACGTCCTGCCGCTGATGATCGGCGCCCCAGACATGGCGTTTCCACGGCTCAACGCGCTTTCGTTCTGGCTTCTGCCGATCGCCGGAGTGATGATGCTCGGCTCGTTCTTTGCGCCAGGCGGCTCGTTCGCGTCGGGATGGACCGCTTACGCGCCGCTTTCGACGTCTGCGCCGATAGGTCAGGTGTTCTTCACGCTCGCGGTGCAGTTCGCCGGCGCGTCGTCGATCGCCACGGCGCTCAACTTTCTTGTGACGATCATCACGATGCGTGCTCCCGGGATGAGCTTCTTCCGCATGCCGCTGCTCGTCTGGGCGAACTTCTCCACCTCGCTTCTGGTGGTGATCGCAACCCCGTTCATCGCCGCGTCGCAGTTCTTCGTGCTGCTGGACCGAGCACTTGGATTCAACTTCTTCGAGGCCGGCCGAGGAGGCGACGTGTTGATGTACCAACACGTCTGCTGGTTCTACTCCCACCCGGCGGTCTACATCATGATGCTGCCCGGGTTTGGGATCGTCAGCGAGATCATCGCCGTGAAGTCGCGCAAACCCATCTTTGGCTACCGGATGATGGCATTTTCGCTGCTCGCGATCGTCGTGCTCGGCTTCACAGTATGGGCGCACCACATGTTCACTTCCGGCATGCAGGCGTGGGTCCGAATCCCGATGGCGATAACGACCGCGATCATTGCGGTGCCAACCGGAATCAAGATTTTCTCCTGGCTCGCGACACTATGGCGAGGTGTGCTGCACCTGGACACCCCGATGCTGTTCACGCTGGGATTCCTGACGATGTTCACGCTCGGCGGCATCTCGGGCGTGATGCTTGCGATGGTGCCGTTCGACCTGCACGTATCGGACACCTACTTCATCGTGGCGCACATCCACTACGTGCTGTTCGGCGGCTCGCTGTTCACGATCTTTGCGGGCGTCTACTACTGGTTCCCAAAGATGACGGGACGGATGTTCGACGAGACGCTGGGCAAGATCCATTTCTGGACGACGTTCATCGGCTTCAATGTGACCTTCGGCCCGATGCACCTGATCTGGATTCAGGGCATGCCCCGCCGGGTCGCCGACTACGCGACGAAATACGCGACCTGGAATCTGATCATCTCGCTCGCAAGCTTTGCGATCGGTCTGTCGACGCTCGTGTTCGTCTACAACATGATTTCGAGTTGGCGGAACGGCGCGCGCGCGTCCGGCAACCCGTGGCGTGCCCTGACGCTGGAGTGGCAGGTCTCCTCGCCTCCCCCGATCTTCAACTTCGACGCAATTCCGACAGTCGTCGGGGGGCCGTACGAGTACGGCGTCCCCGGGGCCGTGCATGGAGTCTTCCGCGGCGGCTCGGAGATCCAGCCCACGCCCGCGGGCGCCGTCGCCACATCGGCCGCTCACCATGATTAGGAGCGCGTGATGACCGAGATCCTCGTGGTCGCAAACGAAACGATCGGTGGCCGGCGCCTGCTCGACTCGATCCGCCAGCGCGCGAAGATTCACGGGGCGATCAACGTGCGTATCGTCGTGCCCCAGAACCGTCCGCGACACGGGTCTGTGATCTACGCAGAGACCGTGCACGACGCCGCGCAGGTGCGTCTCGACCTGGCCCTCTCGTTCCTCCACGAAGAGGGCGTCGAGGCCAGCGGCGAGGTCGGAGACGCCGACCCGTTCGCGGCCACGCTCGACGCAATCGGCGACCACACCCCTGACGAGATCATCATCTCCACACTTCCGGTAACCGCCTCCGGATGGATGCGGCGCGATCTCATCGACCGCGTCGCCGAGGCGTCCGGCCTTTCCGTCCAACACGTCGTCAGCGACATCGACGCAGAGGGCCTGCCGTTCGACGTGACTCTCGTCGTGGCAGCGCAGACAGCCACCAGTGACGCGCTCCACGAGGACCTCAAGGCCCGCGCCGCAAAGGCCGGAGATCAACTTTTCATCGTCGTCGTGCCCCAGAGCTCCAGAGAGGGAGCCGCGGCCGGGGAGGCCCGCACCAGGCTTGCGACCGTGCTCGACACGATGCACAAGGATGGGCTGCTCGCTTCAGGGTTGATCGGCGACCCCGATCCATTCACCGCGACGATGAACGCGCTCCAGTTCTTTCGCGTCGGTCGAGTGGTGATCTCCACCCTGCCTGCGACGAAATCCGGGTGGCTCCGCGCGGACCTGATCGAACGGGTGCGCAAGTACGCGGCCTGCGAGGTCGACCACGTGGTTGCCGAACCATCGACCGTTCCCACGAGCTGATCGGAGACACGTGGAAGCCGCCTCGATCACCCACGCCGCCCATGAGGAGCCACACCACGGGCCTCCGGAGGCCAACCGCTCCTCGCGGGTCGAGCCGGCGCTCCTCGGGATGCTGCTTTTCATCATCTCCGAGATCATGGTCTTCGGAGCTTTCTTCACGGCCTACTTCTTCATCCGCATCGTCCAAGGCGACCCGTGGCCCGCACCCGGCACCAGCATTCCGGTCGGCGTCGCAGCGTTCAACACCGCGATCCTGATTTCATCCTCGGCAACACTTCACTGGGCGGAGACTTCGCTGAAGGCAGGCAATCGGGCCGGGCTCAAGGCTGGAATCCTGTCGACGTTCCTGCTCGGGGTCACGTTCCTGTTCATCCAGATCAACGAATACGCAAATCTGGGTTTTGCCCCCCACGACTCCGCCCAGGGAACGATCTTCTACGGCATCACCGGCCTCCACGGCGCCCACGTCTTCATCGGTCTCACGTTGCTCGCGATGGTCTGCGTCCGGTCGTTTCGTGGCCATTACAGCCCCGAACAACACAGGGGCGTGGAGGTGCCGGGGATCTACTGGCACTTCGTCGACGTGATGTGGATCGTCGTGTTCTTCTCCGTCTACGTGCTGTAGATGCTGAACCCGCTGCGCTCGGAAGGTGAGGCCTTTCGCTTCCTCGTCTACGTCGTGCTCGTGTTCCTGGCGCTGACGGCGATCGTCGTCATCGTGCGCGCACTGTAGTCGCGCCCTACAACTCCTCTTGGACGCGCTCAGCGAAGCGGACCGGCGCGTCCACCGAGGGCGCTGAGCCCAAGCAGCGAGCCGAACACCACCACCGCGTCGATGCTCTCCCGCCCCTTGTCCGTCCAGTAGTCATCCTCCAGATTCAGCCACAGGGCGAATTCGTCAAGCGTCAGCGCGAAGCCCGCACCGTAGAGCACGGAAATGAGGCGGGAAACAGTCGGGGAGAGGGGTGTTGGGCGGTGCCGACCGGCATGACCCAGAGGTAGCCGACGATCAGGTTGCGCCTACTCGCGGAGCGACCCGCTCAAGCCTGCCTACCTACTTCACGGTCAGCGTCCCCAACATGCCGGCCTGGCGGTGGCCGGGGACCTGGCAGAAGTAGGTGTAGGTGCCAGGCTTCAGCTTCGCAGTCACGGTCGACGTGCCGCTGGAGACGATCGCGCCGGCGCCCAGCAGCGGACCGCTCGTCCCCTGCTGTAAGGCGATGTTGTGAGACGTTCCCGACTTGTTGGCCATCGTCAACGTTACCGGGCCCGATGTACCGCTCGCCTTGCTTGTGACGTAGGCAAGCTGGCCCGACGGGTCGGCGTCGATCTCGAGCTTCCCCGCAGCTTCGATGGCAGGCTTTCCGCCGCCGGCCTGAGACACCGCGGAGGCAAGCAAGCCCGTGTCCTGACCGCCGCGGGAGACCGAGGCGGCGACATAGGCCGCGACGTTGGTGGCCTGCTGGCCGCGCACAAGCTTGGCCGGCATCACGCCTCCGATCTCGGGGAACAGAATCTGTTGGTGTACGACCCCGCGCACCGTGTTGCGCTCGAGTCCCACCCGCAGCGAGTTGCGGAAGGCGTCATCGAGGTTCGGCCCGACGATGCCCTTCGTTCCGGCGCGAGAGAGGACGTGACAGACGCCGCATTTGCCCACAAACTGCTGCTTGCCCGCAACGAGATCGACGTTCGCACCGCGCTTGATCGAGCAGCCGCCGAGGACGAGGAGCAAGGCACCGCAGGCCCCGAGCGTCGCAAACAGATGCTTTCCTCCTCGGCAGCTCATCGGCCGCGCAACTCTATCCGAGCAGGCGGCGGGAGGCTCTCTCAGGCTCGTGGCAGCTCGTCGAGCCGACCGGCCGCCGCAGCCAGTACGCGCTCAGCCACGCGATCCCACGAGTAGCGCTCGCGCGCGACACGTGCAAGCGAGCTACGCGTGCGCTGCCGCAGCTCCGCCGGCGCCTCGAGCCAAGCGATCAACTTGCCCGCAAGCTGATCGACCGCGCCCACTCCCAGCTCGAAAGACAACCATCGGGCTGCCTCTTCGGGAACGGCCTCGGCGAGCTCCGTTGAGACCTCGAGCAGCCCGGAGTGGGCCGCGCTCAGTGGCAGCGCACCGCAGGCCGCGGCCTCTGCCGCCACCATCCCAAAAGCCTCCGGAAACGTGCTCGGCACGACCTGCGCCTCGCAGGCCGGCAGGAGCTGCGCGAGTTCGGCGTGTTCGAGGCGGCCCGTGAAGACCACCGCGTCACGCAGCCGCGCGGCGGCCCGCAGATATTCCTGATCACTTTCCACCTGATCGAGAAAGGCGCTGAGCATCCACAACTCCCCGCGCGGCCCGTTCTCGACCGCACGCCCGTCAGCAGCCAGCGAGCGCAAGACCGCGAAGTCGCCGTCGGAGAGGGCTTGCACGATACGCTCGAGGCCCGAGCGGTAGGCACCGAAGCCAACGATCACGAGTCGGGCTCGCGGTACCCGCGCAAGCACGCGCGGAAAGGCGGCGAGCAGCAGGTCGACGCCCTTGGAGACGATCAGCTTGCCTGTGAAGGCGACCACCCGATCGCGCCCGAGATCAAGGCGTGCGAGCGCCTCAGCGGCCGCCGCGCCGTCACGCGCAAACGCGTCGGCTCCCGTTGGCGGCGGGGGCTCGGCGCGCAGACGCTGCACAAGCGGCCATAGGACCGCGTCTGCACGTGGAAAGAACTCCTCGACATCGACCCCGGGCGGACCCAGGCGGGTGCGCTCCTCCAGCCCCTGATCAGCCATCGCTGACCACAGGCTCCGTGCGGTGTGTGTGGAGCCCACCAGCACTCCGCTGGCTCCTGCCAACCCCTCGCGCGCGTAGGGGAGGAACCGCGCGGGGTCAGCCTTAACCGTGTATTCGAGGGCGCTCCCGTGCACCTTGACCGCGCATCCAACACCGGCGCGCCGCAAGATTGCGGGCCCCATCACGAGGTGGTTTGCCAGCGCGGCGTCCGGGCGGACCAGCTCCGCTACCTCAGCAACTGCGGCGACGTTGCAGGCAATGTAGCGCTCCAGCTCATCTTCGGTGCAGGCCGCAAACGTCTTGACCTCGAGGCCGGCGTAGCGGTCCTCGACGTACACCGGCAACAGCCCCCCAATCGCCGGACGGTAGACCGTGCAGCGGACAGGCAAGCGCAGGGTGCGGATCGTCAACTCCCCGCTGTCCCAATCGCCCGTGGCGTCCACGAACGCATGTTCCTGCGGGGCACGCTCCTGGCACAGCAGATGCACATCGTGGCCGCCACGCACGAGTGCCGCAGCCAGGCGAGCGTTGTAGACGTTGGAGCCGGTGCCGCCCAGCAGGTAGCCGTGGAAGATCAGGACTCGCACCCCCTCCAGCCTACGAGGTGTGCTCGCGATAGAGTCTCCGGCGATGAGCAGCCAACAGCGCTTCCGCCTGCGCGCGCCTTCCACAGGCCGCGAGATCATCATCGAAGCCGAACCCGAAAGCGTCTACGTGGATCGCGAGACCGGCGAGGAGCTCGAGGTGGTCGGCAAGCTGCTGCCACTGGCACCGTCCAGATCCAAGCTGCCATGGGCCGTGCAGCACCTGCGCTTCTGTCAGTGGTGTACCCAGCTAGCCCAAAAGGATCTCAACGACTGCCCGACCTGCGGTCGGCGCATGGGCCCGCTGGAGAGCTGATGAAGCTGCGCGTCGCGAGGGTCGGTGCCGGCGCCGCGGCTCTGTTGAGCGGATTTGTGCTCACGGCCTGCGGGGGCACTCATGTGGCCGACGTCGTGCCGCGGTCCGTACCGGACCAGACCGTGCCGAGCGGATCCGGATCGCCGCTGGACTCAGCCGGCTCTGCGACCAACACGACTGCCACCACCGCAACGACGACCTCGACTGACACGACATCGACCGACACCAGCGGAGCGGGCGGTGCATCCACGGACACCACGGGCTCGGCGTCGCAGTCCGGCGGCTCATCATCATCCCCCGGTTCCGGCAGCGGGTCCTCCGCCTCCTCCGGCGGCGCCCAGACCGGCGGCTCGTCCTCCTCCTCGGGTCGGGGGAGCGGCTCCGGCTCGTCGGGCGGCAGCTCCTCCGGCAGCGGGGGCACCGCCCCCACCGGAGGCGCCGGTGGCTCCACCAAGCAGTTTCAGAACTTCTGCAAGCAGAACCCCGGCGCCTGCTGAGCGTCGCCGAACTGGCAGCCGGCGGCTACGGCGTGGAGATCAGCGTCGCGCTGTAGGCGAGCCTCGCGGTCCGGTACAGACACGGGTACTGGGCCGCCTGACCGATCACACTCTGCGCGGCTTGGGTGGCTGTATCCGTGCACTTGGACTTCGGCCGACTGGCGCGCCAGGAGGTGTCGTTGCCAAAGCCCAGTGCGAGTGCCGGCGCCCAGGTCGGAACCGTCAGGGCGATCACGTCGCCCTTCCTCACCGGGATCGATGTGGCGAGCGGAAACTGGGCGTTGACGCCGAAGTAGGGTTCCAAGGGCACCACGGGACTCTGCGCGCGGAGCGCGTAGCTAAGGCCTCGACCGCCGCGCAGGACAGCGATCCCGGCGGATGCCGCGCCGCCCTCGTTGGCGTTGAAGAACGCGATCTGCCTCCTGTTCGGTTTGCCGAGATTGATCGTCCAGGCAACGATCGAGCCGCTGCGCGGCACGACAAACATGTTGCGCTCGGCTCCGACCTTGATCTGGAATCCCGTCGTGCGGCTGACGGCGAGGCACGGATTGTTCGGACAGCTGGGCGTCAGCGGCATCCCGTTTGAGGCCTGCATCTGAGCCCGTGTAAGCCCGGTTTCGCTCAGCTTGCCAAAGGCGAGAGCGGGCAGCAAGAGGAGAGCCGCGAGGCCCGTGAGCGTGGCTATGTTGGCTTTTCGCATAGTCACA
The DNA here is from genome assembly GCA_050997675.1 of Solirubrobacteraceae bacterium. Classification (GTDB taxonomy): domain Bacteria; phylum Actinomycetota; class Thermoleophilia; order Solirubrobacterales; family Solirubrobacteraceae; genus Palsa-513. The sequence continues at coordinate 26,598 of JBPCQX010000195.1, read as the reverse complement.
TTCAACACCAACGCGCTCCCAACAGAGCGCTCCCGCCAAAAAAGTCGCGTGGCGGGTAGGAATAGACTAGGCGCCGAATGAGCGCCGCCATCCAGGTCGAGGGACTCGAGCGCGAGTTCAAGGGCGACCTCAAAGCGGTCGCCGGTATCAACCTCGAGGTGGCCCCGGGGGAGGTGTACGGCTTTCTCGGACCGAACGGCGCCGGTAAGACCACGACGGTGCGGATGCTGGTGACGTTGTTGCGGCCGACGGCGGGCTGTGCTCGCGTCGCTGGATTCGACGTGGCCACCCAACCCGCAGAGGTGCGTCGCCACATTGGAGTGGCTCTGCAGGAAGCCGCGCTCGATCTGCTGATGACCGGGCGCGAGCTGATCGAGCTGCAGGCGACGCTGCACGGCATCCCGCCAACCGCGGTGCGCGACCGCGGACGCGAGTTGATCGAACGCGTCGGCCTGCTCGATGCCCAGGACCGAAGGGTCGGCACCTACTCGGGCGGCATGCGCCGACGGCTGGACCTGGCGATGGCGCTGATCCACTCACCGCAGGTGCTGTTTCTCGACGAGCCCACCACGGGCCTCGATCCCGCGTCCAGGATCACGCTGTGGGAGGAGGTGCGCCATCTCAAGAGTGCCGGCACGACCGTCTTTCTGACCACGCAGTACCTCGAGGAGGCCGACCAACTCGCCGACCGCGTGGGCATCATCGCCGCCGGCAAGATTGTCGCCGAGGGAACGCCCAATGCGCTGAAGGCAGAGGTCGGCAGCCCACACGTCGACGTTACGCTCGCCGGCACCGACGGAGTCGAGCGCGCCCGCGAGGTGCTCGGACAGTTCGGCGCCCTGCGCCCGCCGTCCGGTGGCTGCCACGTGTCAGTAGCGGTCAGGCAGGGCGCAGCGGCGATCGCTCCGGTCGTGCGTGCGCTCGACGAGGCGGGGGTGCTCGTCGCGTCGCTCGAAGTCATCGAGCCGACGCTCGACGACGTGTTTCTCGCTAAGACCGGCCAGCACCTTGAGGAGGAGGGCGAGGCGTGAGCCGCGCCGTTCTCGCGCTTGCCCGCCGCGCGCTGCGAAACGTGCTGCGCAGACCGCAGTTCCTCGCTCCGCTCGTGATCTTCCCCTCCTTGCTGTTGGCGGTCAATGTCGGCGGCCTGTCGCATTCGACGCAGCTGCCCGGCTTCCCCAAGGCGCCCTTCCTGGACTTCCAGCTCGCTGCCGCGATCACTCAGTCGCTCCTGCTGGGCGGCGTGAGCGCCGGGATCGCCGTAGCACTCGAGATCGAGGGGGGTTTCTTCGATCGGCTGGTCGCGGCCCCGATCCCGCGGATCGCGATCGTACTCGGCCGCCTTGCCGCGGCGACCGCGATCGCCTTCGTGCAGGTGGCCTATTTCCTCGTCCTGGGGCTGATCTTCGGAGCCCACATTCGCGGCGGCGTGCCAGGAGCGCTGCTCGCCGTCGGGATTGGCGGTCTCGCCGGCATGGGGTTCGGGGCGATCGGAGTGATGCTCGCGCTGCGCGCAAAGAACGCCTCGACGGTGCAGGGGATCTTCCCGCTGGTGTTCGTCGTGCTCTTCGTCTCCTCGGCCTTTTTCCCACGCAACCTGCTGAGCTCGCCGGTGAAGGAGATCGCTCGCTACAACCCGCTTTCCTACGTGGCCGACGGTATCCGCTCGCCGATCATCCACTCGGTGGACTGGACGCCGATAGTGCAAGGGTTTCTCGCAGCGGGGGGGATTGCCGTCGTCGCGACCACGCTTTCGGTACTGGCGCTGCGCGGACGGCTGGGCGAAGCATGAGCAGCGCGTCTCGTACCATAGGTGCGCTGGTGAAGCGCGCACTCAACGAGATCCTGCGGGTACCCGGCGCGGCGATTCCCGGCGTGCTCGCGCCCACCATCTTCATGCTCGGCCTGTCCAGCGTGTTCGGCAGTGCGGCGCACATACCGGGATTTGGTGCGCACTCCTTTCGTGCTTTCATCGTGCCCGTGGGCCTGCTCCAGGCCGCCAGCTTCACGGGTGCAGCGACCGGCGTCAACCTCGCCCGAGACATCGAACAGGGTTGGTTCGACCGCCTGCTGCTGTGCCCCACGCCGCGCCCCGTGCTGCTCGCCGGAATCGTCGCTTCAGCAACCCTCCGCTGCTTGCTCCCGGCCAGCTTCCTGCTTGTCGTCTCGTTGCTGCTCGGTGTTCAGTTCCCGGGCGTCGTCGGGATCCTGCTGTCGGGGGTGCTCGTCATGGGCATGGCGGCCGCGATCGCTTGCTTTGCGATCATCATCGCGCTGCACTTTCGAACCCAGCAGGCCGCACCGCTGATGCAGACGGGCGGCTTTGTCGCGTCGCTGTTTACGACCTCGTACGCTCCGCACCGTCTGCTCATGCCCTGGCTTGCAACGGTCGCGAGCATCAATCCTGTAACGCACGTCCTCCAAGGAATTCGTCAGGGGTTCATTGGCAGCGTGACCTGGGCCGGCACCTGGCCGGCGCTGGTGTCCATGTTCGGGATGATCCTCGTGCTCGGGGCACTCGCGGTGCGTGCGCTCCAGCGAACCGATGCCTAGCGACCTTCGTAGCTCGCCTTGCCGGGTCCGACGTCGAGGAAGCTGCGCACGGCGTTCTTCAGATCGTCGGTCGCGAACAGAGCGCCGGCGAGCTCCGGTACGGCCGCGTCAGCGCCGTGGACGGTCCCGGAGTCCAGGTAGGCGCGCACGATCGCCTTCGTCGCCGCGTGGGCGAGCGTGGGACCGCTCGCGAGCCTCGCCGCAAATTTGCGCGCGGCCTCGTCAAACCCCTCGTCGGGCAGCACTCGGTTGACGACGTTCCAGCGCTCGAGTGTGGCGGCGTCATATAGGGCGCCCGTCATCACGAACTCTCGCGCGCGCGCCGGGCCGGCGCGCTCGGCAAGCCGCTGCGTGCCGCCCATCGCCGGCGTCAACCCGACAACCGTCTCGACAAGCCCAAACTTCGCCGACTCCGCCGCAAGCAGCAGATCGCAACCCAACGACAGCTCGAAGGCCGCCGTCAGGCACAACGCGTGCGCTGCGAAAACGGTGGGGAAGGGCAGCGCCTCGACGCGGTGAATCAGCACCAGTAGGTCCGTCCAGAGCGCAGCGGCCCGCTCGACGCTGAGGCCATCAAACATGTTGACGTTCACGCCTCCGGAAACGGCGCGGCCCTCGGCGCGCACGAGCAACCCGCGCGGGGGCCGGGTCTCGAGCTCACTGACGGCACCTCGAATGCCGTCGAGCATCGCGCTGTCGAACAGGTTCAACGGCGGTGCGTCGAGCGTCAGCACAGCGAGCGGGCCGTCTCGCTCGAGGCGTGTCGGTTGCCTGCTCATTTGCGGAGCTGCGCCCCCACGTGGGCGATCTCCTCGAGATCACCGGGGGCCGGGGTCCACGGCAGGCGCAGCGGATCCGCGGCGTAGCGCGGAATCACATGGATGTGAAAATGGAACACGGTCTGCCACGCTGGGGCGCCCGCGGAATTGAGCAAATTCACCCCGTCTGCGGCGAGCCGGCGCACCGCTCGCGCAGCCTGCCGCTGCGCGGCGATCGCGCAGGCCGCGAGATCCTCGGGCGGGACTCCATGCAGGTCGTCAGCGTGCGCTCGCGGGATCACGAGCGCGTGGCCGCTGGTGGCGGGCTGGATGTCCATGAAGGTGATCGTGCGCTCGTCCTGCTCGACCACGGTGGCCGGCAGTTCGCCGGCAACAATCTTGCAAAAGATGCATCCGTTCATTTGAGGCTCAGCCTACGCGATGAGCGCGCGAGCGTATTCGACCGCCTGCTCGCGGTTTGTGATCTCGCCCGCGAACTGTGCCTCCTCGAGCTGTGCCAGCAGGTCCCCGAGCCGCGGGCCGGGCGGGATCCCCACGGCCGCCGCAAGCGCGTCACCCCGCAGCAGCGGACTCGGCCTGCCTGCCGCCTGCCAGTGCAGCGCCGGGCCGATCAGCTCGCGGGCGAGTTCGAGGTGCCGCGCAATGGAGCGCTCAGCGTCGGCGCCGCGCGTGGCGAGGCGATCCGCACAGGAAAGCAGCGTGACATCGACCGCGACCGGCTCGCAGGCATCTAGATATGCATAGATCGCCCGACGTCCGAGCGGCGCGTGGTGGACGAGAAAGCCGAGCCTCAGGTGATGCCTTGCAAGCGCAGCCACGTGGCCTCGCAAACGCTCGCTGGCTCGCAAGCGTCCTAACACCTGGCGCGAGACGTCGGCCCCGCGTTCGTCGTGCGCGGGAAACCCGACGCGTCCGGCAGCGAGCTGCGTGCGGGTCAGTGGCTTGGCGACGTCGTGAAGCAACGCGCCGAAGCGCAACGCGCCGCCGCGTGTGAGCCCGTCTGCGAGCGGCTGTGCGAGCACGGCCGACACCTGCTCGGCGTGCTGCCCGCCGATGACCTCGGCGGGCTCAGCCTCCAGCCGGATCACACGGTCGAGCACCTCCAGCGTGTGTCCGTGGACATCAAGGTGATGGAAGCGATTCTGAGCGACCCCGGCAAGCGCGTCGAGTTCGGGTAACACGACCGCGCTCAGGTTGAGCTCGCCGAGCATGCGCACCCCCTGCACCGCACGAGCGGAAGTGATCGTCGAGCACAGCTCTGCGAACACACGCTCCGGTGCGACCCTCGCCAGCCCGGGCGCGGCGAGCCGCGCAGCCCGCGACGCCTCGGGTGACGCACTCATGTCGAGCTGACAGCAAAAGCGGACAAGCCTCAGCGCCCGCACTGGATCGGAGCTCAGCGCATCGGGCGCCGCCAGACGCAGAATCCCCCTTTGCAGGTCCTCGGCGCCGGACAATGGATCGATCAGCTGAGCGCCGCCGCCCAGCTCGCGGGCAATCGCATTGACCGTGAAGTCGCGCGCCGCAAGATCCTCCACGAGTGTCCCCCCGCGCAGCGGGGAGAGGTCGACCTGCCAGGCGCCATCACGCGCCGATACCCGCCACGATCCCCAGTCGCCGGAGAGCTCGAAGACCGCAGCGCGTGCTTCGCGGGCGACGGCCCTCGCGGCAAGCTCGACGTCGCCTTCGACGATGATGTCGAAGTCATCGGCGCTCGGGCGGCCGAGCAGCTCGTCGCGGACCACGCCCCCAACGAGCCACGCCCGCCGACCGACCAGTGCGGCACGCGCTGCTGAGAGGCCAGCGCTCATGCGCCTCATGCGCCCAGTCCGTCGCGGTGGTAAGTCCGCGGGACGCGTGCCGCAACACCGCAGGTGATCTCGTAGTTGATCGTGTCGAGTCGCTCGGCCAGCTCCTCCGCTGTTATCTCACCGCCGCCCAGCAGCACCGCGCGCGCGCCGACCTCGACGCGCGTGTCAGGACCCAGATCGACGGTGACGTTGTCCATGCTCACAGTGCCGACCAGGGGATGCCGCCGGTCGTCGATAAACACGTCGGCGTTGTTTGTCAGGCCGCGCCTAACACCGTCGCCGTAGCCAACTGGAACGACGCCCAGCATGGTGCGGCGGTCTGCGACGAACCGCCGACCGTAGCCCGCGGAGTCTCCTGGGCCGACGGGCTTCACGGCCGCAACCCAGGACTCGAGCTCGAGCGCGGGCTCCAACCCGCTCCCGCCGTCGCGGCCGAACGGGTCGAGGCCGTAGATGCCCACGCCGCAGCGCACCATCCCGAAGTGCGACCGCGCCTCGCGCAGCGTGGCAGCGCTGTTTGCCGCGTGTGCGAAGCGCTGCGGGTGCCGCGCCGTCCAGGCGCTGAAGCGCTCCAGCTGCTCGGCGAAAAAACCGTCGCCGCGCTCGTCCGCCGTCGCGAAGTGCGTCATCAAGCCGCCGAGTTCGAGTTTCGGGTGCTGCTCGATCGCAGCCACAAGCCGATCGGCGAGCTCGACATCGCGCGTGCCGAGACGGCCCATGCCGCTGTCGAGCTTGACGTGGACCCGCGCGCCTCCGCCGCGGCTAGCGGAGGCCCAAGCGATCAGCTCTTCGGTCCAGGCCACAACGTCCGCGCGGCAGCCAACTGCCTGCTCGAGCTCCGCTCGGGTGAGCGCGCCCATCACGAGGATCGCGGCGTCAATGCCCGCGTCGCGCAGCTCCTTCGCCTCTGCCGCGGCGGCCACGGCGAGCCACGTCGCGCCACCGGCCAGCGCCGCGCGTGCGCACGGCACGGCGCCGTGGCCGTAGGCATCCGCTTTGACCACCGCGCACAGCTCAACGCCCGAAGGCTTGAGCCGGGCGCAGTTACGCTCGATCGCGGCGAGGTTGATGAGCGCCCGTGCGCGGCTCACGCAAGGCTCCGCGGCAGCGCTTGGATCACATCCGAGGCGATCACCCCGTCCGGGCCGTGCATTTCGGCGGCGTGTCGGCCCGCACGGGCGTGCAGCGTGACGGCGGCGCACGCCGCCTCGAACGGCTCCATACCCTTCGCGAGCATTGCCCCGCATACGCCCGACAGCACGTCGCCTGTTCCAGCGGTCGCGAGCGCTGGAGATGCACCCGGGCTCACCGCCACCCTCCCGCCTGGCTCCGCCACCAGCGTGTCGTCGCCCTTGAGCACTACGACCGCGCCGCCTCGGTCCGCGGCCGCGCGAGCGTGGGTCAGGCGGCGCGCGGCGACCTCGTGCGTCTCGAGCTCGAGCAGCCGCGCAAGCTCGCCATCGTGGGGTGTGAGAACCGTCGGATGCGTCCGCGAGCGAAGCGAGGCCAGCTGACCGGCGTGGGCGTTCAGGCCGTCTGCGTCGAGCAGCAGCGGCCGCTGGGCTCGCGCGGCCAGCTCGCGCGAGAACTCGCCGGCCTCGGACCCCAGCCCCGGGCCCAGAACGAGCGCCGAGCCCGCCTTGAGGGCGCCGAGCACGCAGTCGACACCCGCGCTGTCGTGGTGCTCCAGGGCAAGCGTCATCACCTCAAGCAACCGTGTCTCGAAGATCAGCGACAGCGAGGCCGGAATGCAGGCCGTGACGTACCCGGCGCCCGCCCGCATGGCGGCCTCGGCCGCCATGCACGGCGCTCCGGTGAGGCCCGGCGACCCTCCCACGACGATCACGTGGCCGCTGACGAACTTGTTGCTGTCGCGCTGTCTGCGCGGGATCTGCCCCACCAGCGCCGCGCGTCGCATCAGGCCGACCGGCGGGTGCGCGGGGCCCCCGGGCGGTATTCCGATATCGACGACACGCACATCGCCGGCGTGCTCCTTGCCAGGATTGATCCACAAGCCCGGCTTGGCGGCGTGGAACGTCACGGTCGCGCGCGCGCGAACCGCCGGTCCGTGAACCTCTCCGGTTGAGGCATCCACGCCGCTCGGCACGTCACACGCCAGCACGCTTGCGCCAGCCGCGGCGAGAGCCTCGACCACGGCTCGCAGCTCCCCCTCGAGCTCCCCGGCGAACCCGGTGCCGAGCAGGGCGTCGATCACGAGCCCGCCGTCCGAGCGAACCCGCGACCCACCAGTGGGTGCAGCGCCGGGCAACCGCTCGAGGTTGACGTGCGCGTCGCTGCCGGCGGCGGGCTCGCCGAACATCAGCACCTCGACGTCCCGACCGCGCTGGCGCAAGAGACGCGCGCAGACCAACCCATCGCCGCCGTTGTTGCCCTTGCCGCAGAGCACTGAGAGGGGGCCTTCGGGCGCAAGTTCCGCTGCCACCCGAGCAAGACCGGACCCGGCGCGCTCCATCAACTCGATCGAGGCGATCCCGCGCTGCTCAGTCGCCCATCGGTCGGTCACGCGCATCTCCTGCGCGTCGGGGAGCGGATCGAGCCATGCCGTCATCGGACCACCGCAACAGCCGCTGCGATCCCGCGTGAGTGAGTCAGCGAGAGCTCGACGACTGCGCCTCGGGCGGCGTCGCGCGTGCGGCCGTGAAGCACGATCCGCGGTGCCCCGCCACTCGACTGGACCTCGATCTCCTGCGGTCTGAGCAGATCAAGCAACAGCGCCTTCGCGACGGCCTCCTTGGCGCAAAAGCGCGCCGCGAGGTGCTTGACGGGGCTAGCGTGGGACCGCGCGTAGGCCAATTCGTCCTCGGTGAACAGGCGCTCGGCCAAACGCGGCCGGCGAGCCAGCGCCAGCTCGAGGCGATCGATCTCCAGGATGTCGATACCGATCATCGGCTCGATGCTATCCGCGAGAGGTGCGCGTTGTTTATTCGACGGTAACCGTCTTTGCGAGGTTGCGTGGCTGATCGACGTTGAGCCCGCGCTTGCGCGCGATCGCATAGGCGAGCAGCTGCAGTGGGATCACGGCGAGCACTGGCTGCAGCATCCAATCCGTGGCCGGAACCTCAAGCGTGGCGTCTGCATGCGCTGCAATCACGTCGCTTCCAGCGGTCGTTATCGCGATCACGTTGGCGCCGCGGGCGCGCACCTCCTGGATGTTGGAGACGATCTTTTCGAGCACCGGTGAATCGGTCGCGACGCAGACCACCGGGGTCTGCTCGTCGAGCAGCGCGATCGGACCGTGCTTCATTTCACCAGCGGCGTAGGCGTCGGTTGAGATGTAGGAGATCTCCTTGAGCTTCAGAGCCCCCTCGAGCGCCACCGGCAGTCCGACGTGGCGGCCGAGATAGAGGAAGAAGTGCGACTGCCAGACACGCTCGGCAATGGCGTCCACACGCGCTTCGCACGTCTCGATCAGCTGATCGATGCAGTGGGGGAGCCGGCGCAGTTCACTGACGAGCTGGGCGGTTCGCGCCGGGGGCAAGGTGCCCCGCAGTTCTGCGAGGCGCAGCGCGAGAAGATACATCACGGCGACCTGGCACACGAAGGTCTTCGTTGCGGCCACGCCGATTTCCAGTCCGGCACGCGTGAACAGGACACCGTCGGCGTCGCGCGTCGCCTGCGATCCCATTGCGTTGGTGATCGCCAGCACCGTGGCGCCGCGTGAGCGAGCGAGCCGCATCGCCGCGAGCGTGTCGGCGGTCTCCCCGGACTGAGAGATCCCGATCACGAGGTCGCCGGGTCCGACAACCGGATTGCGGTAGCGATATTCCGATGCGACATCCATCTCAACCGGCAGCCGCGCCCATTCCTCGATCGCGTAGCGGCCGATCAGGCCAGCGTGATACGAGGTGCCGCACGCGACCACGATGATCCGCTTGGCATCGGCCAGGAGTCGCTCGTCGAGTGCACCCTCATCGTCGAGATCGACGCCGGTCGCGCGTGAGGTGCGATCGAAGATCGTCTCGGCGACCGCGTCGGCCTGCTCGTGGATCTCCTTCAGCATGAACGTCTCGTAACCGCCCTTCTCGGCAGTCTCCTGGTCCCAGTCGACCTCCTCGACGGCGCGGGAGATCGGATCGCCGTCGGCGCTCATGAACTCGACCGCTGCGGGAGTGAGGACGACGATCTCGCAGTTCTCGATGTACTGGATGCGGCGTGTCTGCGCCAGAAACGCGGGCACCGCAGAGGCGATGAACTGCTCGCCTTCGCCGCAGCCCACGATCAGCGGACACTCCTTGCGGGCTCCAACGAGCCGCTGGGGCTCATCCAAGGCCATCGCGACGAATGCGTAATGGCCCTTGAGCTCGGCGTAGGCGGCGCGGACGGCGCCCACCAGATCGCCGTCGTAGCGCTGTGAGATGAGATGCGCAATGACTTCGGCGTCGGTCTCGGAGGTGAACACACAGCCGGCCTCGATCAGGCCCTGCTTGAGTTGCATGTAGTTCTCGACGATGCCGTTGACAACGACGTGCACGCGGTTGCCGGTGTCGAAATGGGGATGCGCGTTTTCTGCCGAGACGCGACCGTGAGTCGCCCAGCGCGTGTGCCCGATGCCGGTGATCGCGGGCCTCTGCAGCGTGGCCACACCCCCCGCTTCGGAGGCTCGAACGGCTTCCTGCAACTTGTCCAGGTTGCCGACCGCGCGCACAGAATGGATCTCCCCCTCGGAGATCAACGAGATCCCAGCGCTGTCGTAGCCGCGGTATTCGAGCTTGCGAAGACCGGCGAGGAGGATCTCCTGCGCGGGCCTCGAGCCGACGTATCCAACGATTCCACACATCAGCGGCGACCTTACCAGCGGGTCTGCGAAGCCGGGCAAGCCCTGTGTTGCGATCGCGCTAGCGTTGGCGGCGTGGCCCGAATGGCATTCATTGGGGTTGCTAGCAGGGCTTGGCCTGCCAGGCGCGGGTTGCGGCGGCAGCACCGGCGGTCCCGGCCGCCCGCGAGGCGCTCCCACCGCGCCTCATGCACCGACACTGGCAGACGTGCGAGCCCAGATCGCCGCGATCGAAGCCGCCGTCCCCGAGCTTCTCGTGCCGCGTCGTGCCGCGGCGCCTGAAGCCCACGCCCACTAGCGCGCAGCTAGCCGCGATGGTATTGGCGCTCGGGCGCCGCGCAGGATCGGCGCCTGACGAGTTGACCAGGGTGGCGCCGACACTTGGGGGGTCCAGCGGCAGTCGCGCGGCCGCACTCCAGAGCCTCAGTTCCGTTCAGTCGAGCCTGCGAGTGCTGTCCGAGGCCTCTGCCGTCGGTGGCAGCGGTGTGGTCGTGGCACGGGAGACCGGTGCGCTCAGGAGAGCGCAAGCACGGCTCAGGGCAGCGGCTGCTCGACGCTAGACCCGCGCGGCTCGCTCGACGCCCGCTGAAGCGCCGGCAGCTAACTGAGCTCCGCGCGCACGAGTTCCACAAGGCGCTCGCAGACCTCGTGTGTCTCGAGCTCCGTCGGCGCCTCGACCATCACCCGAACCAGCGGCTCCGTGCCGCTGGGGCGCACGAGCACGCGACCACGCCCATGCAGCGCTTGATGCTCCCGCTCGACGGCGGCTGCCACCAGCTCGGACATCCCGAACGCACCCCGGTCACGGACGCCCACGTTGACCAGTTGCTGGGGCAGCTTCCGCATCCCGGAGCGGTCGACAAGATCGCGGCCCGCGAGCGCTTCGAGCGTCAGCAGGGCCGTGGCGATTCCATCGCCGGAGGGAGCGAATCCCATGTCTATCACGTGGCCCGACTGCTCCCCGCCGAGCGTCCAGCCGCGCTCGCGCAAGGCCTCGAGTACGTAGCGATCGCCGACGGCGGTGGTGAAGACCTCGATGCCGGCCTCCTGCATCGCGGTGTGAAAGCCGTAGTTCGTCATCACCGTCACGGCGACGCCGCCTCCGGGCAGGCGGCCAACATCGCGCAAGTGCACCGCGGCCAGCGCGAGCAGCTCGTCGCCGTCGACCACCACCCCGGCACGGTCAACGGCGAGCACGCGGTCGCCATCGCCGTCGAACGCGAAGCCGATGTCGTGCCCGCCGGACACCACATGCTCGGCCAGTGCTGTGATGTGTGTCGAGCCACAGCCTTCGTTGATGTTGCGTCCGTCCGGCTCTACGGCGAGGCTGCGGACCTTGGCGCCAAGACGGGCGAAGATCTCCGGGCCGACGCGGTGAGTGGCGCCGTTCGCGCAATCGAGCACGACGTCGAGGCTGGAGAGATCGAGGTGCTCAAAGCGCACGTGAAGCTCACGCATGTAGTCCTCGGCAGCTCCGTGAAGGCGGCGGATGCGGCCGATCGGGCCGCCCCTGGCGCCTTCGTCGGCGAGGTTGCGCTCGATCTCGACTTCTTCGGCGTCGGAAAGCTTGAAGCCGTCTGGACCAAAGACCTTGATTCCGTTGTCGCGGTAGGGGTTGTGGGAGGCGGATAGGACGATCGCGAGATCGAACGCGTAGCGGCGCAGCAGCAGGGGCGCCGCCGGGGTGGGCACCACTCCACCAAGGAGCACGTCGCCGCCCGCCTCGGCGACCCCGGCTGCAATCGCGGCCTCGAGCATGTCGCCCGACTCGCGGGTGTCTCGGATCACGAGCACGCGGGGCCGCGAGGGCTTTGAGCGCAGCGCAGCGATGCGGCCAAGCGACAACGCGAGCTCGGCGGTCACCTGCTCGCCGGCGACCCCGCGGACACCGTCAGTGCCAAATAGCTTCCGCGCCACCTAGTGCGGTGTCTCGCGGCGCTGCGCGGTGACCGGCCAGCAGATACTGGACATCTAGCGCTTGGAAAACTGCGGCCGCTTGCGCGCCTTCTTCAGGCCGGCCTTCTTGCGTTCCTTGGCCCGCGCGTCCCGCGTCAAAAAGCCGCGGCGCTTGAGTTCACCGCGCAGGTTCGGATCGGCCTCGAGGAGTGCCCGCGAGATTCCGTGGCGCAAAGCTCCGGCCTGCGCGGAGATACCGCCGCCGTGCATTCGCGCGACGACATCCATCTTTTCCTCGTAGCCAACGGTCTCGAGCGGCTGCCGGATGTTGCGCCGCAGCGTGGGCCGCGGGAAATAGTCGTCGAGCGCCTTGCCGTTGATCGTGTAGCTGCCGCTGCCGGGACGCAGGATGACGCGCGCAATCGCGGTCTTACGCTTACCGGTCGCGCGGTAGCGGGCGCCGGAGGCGAGGTCGATCGCGACCTGCTCGATCGGCCTGACCACCTCGACCTCGTCCACCCGATCCTCGGGCGGGGCGACCGACTCGCCGGCATCCTCGTAGTCTGCGTACGGATCCTCTGAGCGGCGCAGACCGAGTGGATCTGCACCCTCTGGGACGATGTCAACTTCGAGATCGGCGCCCGGCACCGCTGGCTTGACACGCGGGGTCTCAGGCTCGTCGGTAGCGACCGGCTCAGGGTCAGCGGCGTCTTGGCCGGCGGGCGCTGCCGGCTCGTCGCCGCCAGCGGCATCCTCGGGCCCGGTCGCTGGTTCGGCCGCTGGTTCGGCGGGCGGCTGCGCCTGCTCTGAGCCGGCGGAGACCGCGTCCGGCTCGGGTGGGGTCGGAGTCGCTTCTTGGTCCGGCGCGTTGTTCTGCTCGTCTGACACTAGGCTGCCGTCTCCAGGGATTGCGGCTTCTGGGCGACGTGCGGGTGCTCGGCGCCGGCATAAACCTTCAGTTTGGTGAGCTGCTTGCGAGCCAGGCGGTTGCGAGGCATCATCCCCTTCACGGCCAGGCGGATGATCTCCTCCGGGCGCCGTTCGAGCATTTGCTCGAACGTGCGGGTGCGCAGACCCCCGGGATACCCGGAGTGGCGGTGGTAGAGCTTGTTGGCACGCTTGTTGCCGGTAACCGAGATCTTCTCGGCATTGATCACGATCACGAAATCGCCCGTGTCGATGTGCGGCGTGTAGGTCGGCTTACGCTTGCCGCGCAGGGCGTCTGCGATTTGCGTGGCGAGCCGCCCGAGCGTTTTGCCGTTGGCATCGACGACATACCAGCCGCGATCTCTGTCTGTGGGGGTGGCAACGTAGGTCTTCATCGCGCAAAAAGGCCACGCGCTCAGGCGCGCGGCCGCAACGGCAGATGATAGGGAACGGCGAGGCCCGCTGCTCGGCGCCCGGCGAGCCCGTGCTGTCAGAGCGCGCCCTGGACCTGCACCGGCACGCCGTTGAGGTGAGCCATCCCCGCGAGCGGCTCCAGGTCGGCGAGCGCCGTGCTTGTCAGGTCGTTGACGTTTGCTCCACCAGCCGCGTTGGCGATCTGCCACCCGCCGCGGTGACCCCAGCCATGCGGCATCGCCACGACGCCCTCCATCATGTCGTCGCTCAGCTTGACCGGCACGCTGATTGTGCCGCTTGGGGAGACAATCGTTGCGCGGGCGCCGTCCGCCAGATTTCGGGCGCCGGCGTCACGCGGATGGATCCGCAGTGCGGGCTCGGTTCGGGCGCGCATCAGCTTGGGACTGTTGTGCATCCATGAGTTGTGCGAGCGCAGTTCACGCAGTCCGATCAGACGCAGCGGAAATTGGGCGCTGGGTGGCCGATCTGCGGCGAGCCGGCGCACCTCGGCCGCGATCGGCTCGGGCGCCAGTTGGACGCGCCCGCCCCGGTGTACGACGCGCTTTCGCTGCACGCCGGTGGGCACGTACTCGGACAAGCGCACACCGTGTGGCGCGCGATTCAGGCGGCGGAGGCTGAGCCCGCCGCGCCGCAGCCCGAAGCGGTCGCCGTCCGGCCCGACGCGCAGCAGGAGGTCGAGCAACGTGCGCGGGGAGGCACGCAGACCGAAGCGTCCGGCGAGTCGTGCCGCGCCTGAGGCCGATGCGGTAAGCCCCAGCGCCCCTGCGATCGAGTTCAGGATCTGCCACTCCTCGCGGGCCTCACCGGCTGGCGCCACGACCGCCTCGGTGTACTGCACAAACGGTGCGGTGTAGAACGACAGCAGGGCGACCGGGACGTCGTCGCGCTCGAGGAACGTGGTGGTCGGCAGGATGTAGTCGGCTTGTCGCCCCGTCTCGTTGACGTACAGATCGAGCGATATGAGCAGGTCGAGCTTTGACAGCGCGCGCGAGAGATCCACCCCGTCGGGTACGGACAGCACGGGGTTGCCCGCACTCACGACAAGGGCTCGGAGTTGCCCCTCTCCGGGCGTGTCGATCTCCTGCGCGATGAGCGCTGCGGGCATGTTTCCGAGCACGTCCGGAAACCCGCCGATGCGCGAGCGACGCTCGTCGTAGCTGTCCAGACCGAGCCGGCGGCCGAGCTTCTCGAGCGCGACTGCGGAGTGGCCGAAGACAGCACCGCCCGGGCGGTCGAGGTTGCCGGAAACCGCGTTGATGGCGTCGAGCAGGAAGGCGACAAGCGTGCCGAACCTGCCCAGGCAGGAGCCAGTGCGCCCGTACGCGGCGGCGCTGCGGGCGCCGGCGAAGTCGCGTGCAAGCTCGCGCGTGCGCGCGGCTGCGACACCCGTCCGCTCGGCGGTCCGCTCCGCTGGAAACGCTCGCGCCAGTCGCTCGAGTTCTGCGGCCCCCGTGGCTGAATTCGCAAGGAAGCGCTCGTCGACCAAATTTTCGCCGAACATCACATTGAGGATCGACAGCAGCAGCCAGGCATCCGCATCCGGCTGCACAGGAATGTGCTCGAAGCGCCGTGCGGTCTCCGAGCGGCGCGGATCGCACACGACGACGCGCCCGCCGCGCTCGACGATCGCCGTCAAGTCGTCGCGCAACCGCGGGGCCGTCAGCACGGAGCCGTGCGAGACCAGCGGGTTGGCCCCGACGATCAGCAGAAAATCGGTGCGTGGAACGTCTGGGATCGGCACGACAAGGGGCGTGCCGTAGAGCAGCGCGCTGGCCGCAAAGCGGTTGTTTACATCCTGCGAGCCGGCGCCGTAGACGTGCTTGGTTTTCAGCGCGCTGGCAAGTCCGGCCGCCCAAAGCGAATGCGCGTAGGAGAAGGCTGAGGGGTTGCCGACGTACATGCCGATTGATTCCGTGCCGTGAGCGTCTCGCACGCGCCGCAGGCGCTCTCCGATATCAGCCAGCGCCGTTTCCCACGAGACGCGCTCGAACTCGCCGTCTGAGCGGCGTCGCTGCGGATACAGCACGCGGTCAGGGTCGTTCTGGATCTCCGTCATTGCGATTCCCTTGGGGCACGCAAACCCGCGCGACAGCGGGTGCGCCTCGTCAGGTCGCAGCTTGATCACGCGCCCGTCCTCGACGGTGGCGACGATGCCGCACAACGCCTCGCAGATCCTGCAGAAGGTGACCTTCTCCTCGACGGCCATCAGCGAGCCAGCCTACCGCTCCACGGGGCGCTCACGCGGGACACGGCCGCCCCGACGCGCTACTCCCACTCGATCGTGCCCGGCGGCTTGCTCGTGATATCGAGCACGACGCGGTTGACCTCGCGCAGCTCGTTGATCATGCGCGATGCGATCTGCTCGAGCAGGTCGTACGGCAACCGTGCCCA
The DNA here is from genome assembly GCA_050997675.1 of Solirubrobacteraceae bacterium. Taxonomy (GTDB): domain Bacteria; phylum Actinomycetota; class Thermoleophilia; order Solirubrobacterales; family Solirubrobacteraceae; genus Palsa-513. The sequence goes on along the minus strand of JBPCQX010000195.1, from coordinate 11,011 downwards.
GTCGGCGGTCATCGCGTCGTCGCTCGTGACGGCTCGGATCACGATGACGTTTCCGTAGGTTCGCTCGTCGCCCTGGACGCCGACGGTGCGGATGTCAGGAAGCACGCAGAACGACTGCCATAGCTCGTGGTAGAGGCCGGCCTTGCGAATCTCGTCCTGGAGGATGTGGTCAGCGTCACGGAGCAGGTCGAGCCGCTCCCGGCTCGCCTCACCGCCGACGATGCGGATCGCCAGCCCGGGCCCGGGAAACGGCTGGCGCCATACCAGCCGCTGCGGCAGGCCGAGCTCCGTGCCGACTGCGCGAACCTCGTCCTTGAACAGCGACCGCAGCGGCTCGACGAGATCGAACTCGAGGTCCTCCGGCAGGCCGCCGACATTGTGGTGAGACTTGATCGTCGCTGAGCCCGAACCGTCGCCGCCGGACTCGATCACATCGGGGTAGAGCGTGCCTTGGACGAGGTAGCGCGCCCCGGACAGCTTTGCGGCCTCCTCTTCGAGTACGCGGATGAACTCCGCGCCGATCGCCTTGCGCTTGGCCTCGGGTTCGCTCACCCCACGGAGGCGGGAAAGGAAGCGCTGCTCGGCGTCGACGGCCACCAGCGGCACCTTGAAGTTGTCACGGAAGGCGGCGATCACCTGGTCTCCCTCGCCCTTGCGCATTAGGCCGTGATCGACGAACACGCAGGTCAGCTGGTCGCCCACGGCGCGGTGGACGAGCAGCGCGGCAACTGAGGAGTCTACCCCCCCGGAAAGGCCGCAGATCACCCGGCCGGCGCCCACCTGCGCGCGAATCCGCTCGATCTGCTCCTCGACGATCGACGCCGCTGTCCAGGTCGACGCGCAGGTGCAGATGTCGTGCAGGAAGCGGCTCAGGATGCGCTGGCCGTACGGTGTGTGGACGACCTCGGGATGGAACTGGATGCCGTAGATGTCGCGCTCCACGCTCTCGAGCGCGGCGACGGTCGAGCCCGTCGAGGACGCCAGAGCGACGAACCCGGGCGGCGGCGCGAGCACGCTGTCGCGGTGCGACATCCAGCATCGCTGGCTCTCTGGCAGACCGGCGAGCAAACGTCCCGGCTCGAGAATCGTCAGCTCAGAGCGGCCGAACTCGCCGATCGCGGCCTGCTCGACGCGGCCGCCGAGCTCGTGCGCGAGCAGCTGCATCCCGTAGCAGATCCCGAGCACCGGGATCCCAAGCTCGAGCAGCGCGCGGTCGAGCCGAGGCGCCTGGTCGGCGTAGACCGAGGCGGGCCCACCGGAGAGGATGATTCCCTTCGGCCCGCGTCGCGCGATCTCCTCAGCGCCGACGTCGTGCGGCAGCAGTTCACTGAAAACGCCGCATTCGCGCACCCGACGCGCGATCAACTGCGAATACTGCCCTCCGAAGTCCAGCACGACCACCTCGTCGACGGCCGTCGGGGGCGGCACCCGCACTGCACGCACGGGGGTCGCCGCGACGGGGGCGTCGCTCACGCTGCTGCGGCGCTGGAGCGTTGGTCTCCTCGCAACGGTTCAGTCATTGACCAGAACGGCGGCCTTGCCGTTGGCGCCCATGCCGACGCCCTGGTCGCGCTGGAGGTACTTGCCTTCGGTCTGGAGGGACGGAGCGACCATCAACTCGGCGCGGTTGAACTCCGCTATGTCCTTGTAGCCGCAGGTCGCCATCGATGTGCGCAGGCCCCCGATCAGATTCAGCGTGCCGTCGTTCTCACGCGCGGGCCCGACCAGGATCTCCTCGAGCGTCGCGTTCTGTGTCGTGGCGACGCGCGCACCCCGCGGCAGCGTCGGATGGAACGTGGCCATGCCCCAGTGAAAGCCCCGTCCCGGTGCCTCGTGGGCACGTGCCAGCGGCGAGCCGATCATCACGGCGTCGGCGCCGCAGGCAATCGCCTTCGAGACGTCGCCGCCGTTGCGCATGCCGCCGTCGGCAATCACCTGCACGTAGTCGCCGGTCTCCAGCATGTGCGTGGACCGAGCTGCGGCCACGTCGGCGATCGCAGTCGCCTGGGGCACGCCGATGCCAAGTACCCCGCGGGTCGTGCAGGCCGCGCCGGGCCCAACGCCGACCAGCACGCCGGCGGCGCCTGTGCGCATCAGGTGCAGACCGGTGTGGTAGGACGCACAGCCCCCGGCGACCACCGGCACATCCAGCTGCGGGATGAATTCCTTGAGGTTGAGCGGCTCGCTCGTTGTCGAGACGTGCTCGCCGGAAACGACGGTGCCCTGGATCACGAGGATGTCCAGCCCGGCCTCGAGCGCGAGCTCGTGGTAGGTGCGTACCCGCTGCGGCGTGAGCGACGCAGCGCAGACGACCCCCTCGGCCTTGATCTCGGCGATCCGCTGGGAGATCAGCTCGGCCTTGACCGGCTCCTTGTAGATCTCCTGCATCTCGCGCGTCGCCAGCTCCTTTGGCAGGCCAGCGATCCGCTCGAGCTGCTCCTCGGCGTCCTCGTAGCGGGTGAAAACCCCTTCGAGGTTGAGCACAGCGAGTCCGCCGAGACGCCCGATCACGCCTGCGGTGGCTGGCGAGACCACTCCGTCCATCGCACTGGCCAGCAACGGCAACTCGAAGCGATAGTCCCCGAGCTTCCAGCTGACATCGATGTCGTCGGGATCGCGCGTGCGCCTGGAAGGCACGATCGCAATGTCGTCGAATCCGTACGCTCGCCGGGCCTTTTTGCCGCGGCCGATCTCTACTTCCATTGCGCAATCCTAGGTCTCGCGGCGGACGAAAAGACTGCGCCGCTCCCGCTGGGGGACTGGCAGCAACCTCACCACAGGATATCAGCGCTCCGCGGCCGCCCCGGTGTGCGCGATCCCGCTCAGCGCGGCGATTTTCTCATCACGCGACTTCAGCCGGCAGCGCCACCTGCGCCACGGACACTTCGCCGAGCATCCGCTGCACCTCGCGCGGGTCGATCAGCCCGGCTCCGAGCCGTCGAGTGGACTCAGCTCCGCAGGCAACGCCGAAGCGCAGACATTCCTCGGGCGCGGCGCCCGAGTAGCGCGAGGAGACATAGCCGGCGAGAAAGGCGTCACCCGAGCCGACGGTCGCGATCGCCTCTCGCCGTTCGATGTGGGCTCGCAGGAGGCGGGGCACACCATCGACCAGCAGGGTCGCGAAGCAGCCGTCATCGCTGGTCATGATCGCCTCGCGTGCGCCGAGGGCAGCAATCTGGCTGACGGCCGCGATGCGATCCTCGTCGCCCTCGAATTCGTGTCCGACGAGTTCCTCGGCCTCGAGCACGTTCGGCGAAACGACGTCCGGTTCGGCGCGGACAGCGTGGCGCAGCGGGTCGCCGTCGGTGTCGACGATCACAACCGCGCCGAGCCTCCGCAGCTCGCGGATCAGCGTCGCGTAGAACTCCTCGTCGACATTGCGCGGCAGCGAGCCGGCGAATACGACGATCGCCGCTCCCCGCGCGAGGTAGAGCAGCTTGTCGCGAAACGCGTCAACCTCGGACGCGGTGATCGCCGGGCCCTGCTCGTTGATTTCCGTCTGCTCGCCGCTCGTCGGATCGAGCACCGCGGTGTTCGTCCGCGACTCCTCGCCGATGCGGACAAAGTCGTTGAGGATCGCCTCGCCGGTCAACTGCTCGACAATCTGGGTTCCGGTCGGGCCGCCCTGGAAGCCCGTGGCGATCACGGGCTGGCCGAGCGTCTTGAGCGTCCGCGCGATGTTGACGCCCTTACCGCCGGCGAGCGTGCGCCGCTCGACGGTGCGATGACGACGGCCGATGCGGAAGTTCGGCACCGACAGCGACTTGTCGATCGCCGCATTGAGTGTCACGGTGATGATCAAGCTCCCTACCTCCGCCTCATCATGCGCTCAGGCTACTCCCTGGGGCGTCGCAGTGGGGGTCGCCGGTGTTGACGGTGGGATCGTCGTTGCCGGCAGCGGCACCGCCCGTGCTGCGACAAGCGGCACCCGGGCGATCACGCGACCGCCGGCGAGGGCGTCGAGGAATCCGAGCCGTGCGCCCCGCGCGACCGGGGGAGCCACACTCGCGGCGAGGCCCACGACGCGGAGTGTCGCGCGGCGCCCGACGCGCAGTACCGCTGACGCGCCGCGTGCTGCACGCAGCATCACCGCGGGGGCCCCGGCAACGGGGACGCTTGCGTAGGCCTGCCCTCGGCGGACGAGCTGCGCTCTGCGATACATCGACAGGCCATAGCGCAGCAGCGCCAGCGTGTCGCGGTCGCGTGCGCCAGCGTTCGGCTCGCCGAGCACAACGCTGATCATCGTCGCGCCGCGGCGGCGACCCGCGCCGACGAGACAATCCCCCGCGGCGTCTGTGCGTCCGGTTTTGATGCCAATCACGAACGGGTAGCGGCCGACCAGGTCGTTGCGGTTGACCACCTGGACACTGCCCGCGCTAGGCAGCGTCGCGCCGGCGCGGTCGACGGTGGCGGCGAAGAAGCGGTCGCGCAGCAGCACGTCCGCGAGGTGCCCGAGGTCGGCTGCGCTCGAGTAGTTGCCCGGGGAGTCGAGGCCGACCGGTGTCGCGTAGTGGGTGTCGCGCAGATGCAGCACGCGCGCTTGGTCGTTCATCTCGTCCACGAACGCGCCGAGCGAGCCCGCCACGTCGATCGCTAGCGCATGGGCCGCTTCGTTGGCCGAGGCAAGCAGCATCGCCCTGAGCAAGTCGCGCACCGTCACGCGTTGGCCGGCTCGGAGCCCGGCCGTCGACTCGCCGGGACCGGCAACGTACGGCGCCACCGTTACAGTCCGCCCGAGCCGCGCTCGCTCCAGCGTGACAAGCGCGGTCATCAACTTGGTCGTGCTTGCGATCAGCCGCCGCTGATGGGGGCTGCGGGAGTAGATCACCCGCCCGGTGTCTCGCTCGAGCAGGAACGCTGCGGGGGCGCGAATCGCCGGCACGGCGCTGGCGGCAGCAGGAGCGGCGAGGCCCGCCAGGCCCGCAGCGAGCGCGGCGAGCGCAACCCGGCCCTTCACCCCAGTCCCCAGGCGAGCTCGCGCAGGCGCTCGGCTTCGATGCGGGCCGCTCCCGTCGGCGTGCCGCCGCGCTCGACGTGCGCCATTGCGATCGATCGCGAGGCGCTCACCAAGCCGCCGGCCCTACCGGATGCAAAGGCCGGCGCGAGATCTTCCACCTTCCCGCCCTGCGCGCCGACCCCGGGGAGCAGGAAAATCGTTGCGGGCATCAGCTCGCGTGCGCGTGCCAGGTGTCCGGGTTGCGTCGCTCCGACCACGGCGCCGACGTGGGAGAAGCCGCTGCTGCCGACCTCGCCGAGCGATCCCACGATCCGCGCGAGCTCCTCCCACAGCGGCCCGCCCGAGGCCAGCTCGAGATCCTGGATGTCGGCCGCGCCCGGGTTGGACGTTCGCACGAGCACAAACACGCCGGCGCCGCCATCGAGCAGGGGCGCGAGCGAATCGCGTCCGAGCAGCGGATTCGCCGTCCAGGCGTCCGCGCCGAGCCGGTAGAGCGCGTCGGCGTAGGCCGCTGCGGTGACCGGGACGTCGCCGCGTTTGCCGTCGGCGATCACGAGCAGCCCTGCATCGTGTGCCGCGGCGATCGTCCTCTCCAGTGCATCCCAACCGGCCGCGCCGAGGCGCTCGAAGCAGGCAAGCTGCGGCTTGACCGCAACGCACGCTGGCCCGGCCGCCGCGATCAGCGCCGCGCAGTGTGTGGCCACGTCGGCGTCCGCCTGCGGCCACAGGTTGCCCGCGGCTGGGTCGAGCCCGAGCACGATCTGCGATTCACGGCCCGCGACCCTGGCGGCGAGCACCTCGGCGAAGCTCAAAGCTCCCGCACGGCCTTCTTCAACGCCGAGCCCGCGGTGAAGCGTGGGACGGTGGTTGCGCCCACGGTCATCGGCTCGCCGGTCCGAGGGTGGACGCCGGCGCGCGCGCCGCGACGGGCTGTGTGGAACTTGCCGAAGCCGGCCAGGCTGACCTGGCCGCCGCCGCGCAGCTCACGCTCGATCAGCGCGAGCACCGCCTCCACCGCGCACGCAGCATCGCGGCGCGAAAGCTGCGTCTCGGCCGCGACCCGTTCGACAAGCGCGGCCTTCGTCACACCCAGCAGACCGCGAGCGCAGCGCCAATCATGGCTGCAACATAACAGCGCCGGGGGACGGTTCTCGACGCGGCACCCCGGGGCACGCCAGAATGTCTCCATGCCGCTCAAACGCGTCGCCTGGATCGTGACGGTTCTGGTCTGCCTCGTCACCGCTGCGCTGCTGCTGCTCTCGGGTTATCGGGGTTATGCGGGGGTGTTCGTCGCGGTCGGCGTTGCTGCGGCGATCAACATCGCGTAAGCCGTGGCGGGCGCGAGGATCGACACGCTGCAGATCGCCGACGACCCCGGGCGCTGGCGCGATCTCGGTTTCCTGGTTGACGAGGGCGGCTGCTGCCGGCTCGGCGCCACGACACTGAGGCTCGAAGGCGCAGGCGCACAGGCCCGGACCGGCATCGTGTGCTGGACCCTGAGCGGCTCGCCGGGGAGCGGCCCGGTCGATGGTCTGCCGACGATCCGGCTCCCAGAGACGCCAATGGCCGCCGCCCCGCCTCCGCCGCCACATCCGAACAGCGCGTTCAGTCTCGATCACGTCGTCGTTGGGACGCCGGACTTCGCACGCACGCTCGCGGCGATCGCGGGCGCGGGAATGAAGCTGCGCCGCACCCGCGAGACGGCGAGCGGCTTGCGTCAAGCGTTCTTCCGCCACGGCGAGGCAATCCTGGAGGTCGTCGGCCCGCAGCTCGAGGCCAGCGAGGCAGCGGCCGAGCCCGCGAGCTTCTGGGGACTCGTGGCAAATGTGGGTGACATCGAACTTGCGGCGCGGATCGCCGGGCCCCGGCTTGGGCGCGTCCGGGATGCCGTACAGCCCGGGCGGCGCATCGCGACCTACTGTGCGGAGGCCGACCTGTCGGTGCGGCTGGCGTTGATCTGCGGCTAGCGAGTCTCGCGTGGCGGGATTTCGCCTCCGGGCCGCACGCGATCTGCGGGTTCGACGTGAATCAGGATGTCCGCCCCGCCGAGCTTTGCCGAGATCGCGTGCTGGAGCTCGTGGGCGGTTTCGTGCGCCTCCTCGAGCGTTGTGCCCCCCGCCAGCTGTATGTGCATGTCCACGTGGCGGCGGGATCCAGCCCGCCGTGCGCGTAGGCGATGGAAGCCGACCACCCCCCGCCGTGCCCCGAATTCGATCACCGTCGCGCGAATCTGCTCTAGCTCGGCCGTCGGTAGCGCCTCGTCGATCAGCGCACGCGAAGACCGCGAGAGGATCTTGAGACCTGCGAGCACGATCGCCCCCGCGACTAGCAGCGCGACGGTCGGGTCGATCCACGTCGCGCCCGTGAGCTGCACGAGCACGAGGCCGATCAGCACGGCAACGGAACTCGCAGCATCGGCGCTGAGGTGCGCGGCATCGCCCTCGAGTGCCGGCGAGCCGCTCAGCTTCGCGCGGCGCCCGATCACCCGCGAGACGACGAGGTTCACCACGGCGGAGACGCCGATCACCGCGATCCCGATTCCTAGACGATGGACGTGCACTGGGTGCAGCAGGCGGGCCGTTGATTCATAGGTGATCAGCGCGGCGCCGAACAGGATCAGGATGCCTTCGATCGCGGCTGCCAGATTCTCCAGCTTGTCGTGGCCGTAGAGGTGCTCGGCGTCCGCCGGCTCGTCGGCCTTACGCACCGACATGTAAGCGACGAGCGATGCGATCAGGTCCGTGGCGGAGTGGGCCGCTTCGGTCAGGACGGCCACCGACCCGGTGGCGATCCCCGCCACGAGTTTGAGCGCGATCAAGCTCGTGTTCGATGCAACCGAGAGCGCTGCGGCGCTGCTCTTGGTCTCGTTCAGATCCATGCGAGCAACTTCCGCGCAGCGCGTCCGCGATGGCTGATCTGGTGTTTGGCGGCGGCTGACAGCTCCGCCATCGTCAACCCGGGCGGCCCGTCGTCGGGCAGGAAGGCCGGGTCGTAGCCAAAGCCGCCGCTGCCGCGCGGCCTTCCACTGAGGAGCGTGCCTGTGCAGCGCCCCTCGAACAGGTGCTCACTCGTGGCATCCACCCACGCGATGACGCAGACGTACTCGAGCGCACTGCCGGGTGGTGCGAGCGCGCGCAGCTTCGCTAGGTTCTCCCCGTCGGAAGCCGTCTGGCCGGCGAACCGCGCGGAGAAGATCCCGGGCGCCCCCCCGAGTGCGGCGGCCTCGATCCCCGAATCGTCGGCAATCGCTGGTCGCCCGCACGCGGCGCTGGCCGCGCGCGCCTTACCGAGCGCGTTGGCCGCAAAGGTCTCCCCCGTCTCTGGCGGCAGCTCCACCTGGTTTGGCAGCGGATCGAGCGCGATGCACGGCTCGAGCAGCTCGCGCAGCTCGCGCAGCTTGTGCGCGTTGTGCGTAGCGAGCAGCAGGCGCATCAGCTCGCTCCGATCGCTTCCTCCTGCACTGCGCGCAGCTGCTCGATGCCGCTGGCAGCGAGCGCCAGCAGCTCGTCAAGATGCGCTCGAGAGAGCGGTGTGCGCTCCACGGTCGCCTGGACCTCGATCAGTCCCCCGTCCCCGGTCATGACGACATTCGCATCCACCTCGGCAGTCGAGTCTTCGCCGTAGTCCAGGTCGAGCAGCGGCCGACCGCCGACGATCCCGCAGGACACCGCGGCGACCGAGCCGGTGAGCGGCAGGCGCTCGAGCCTGCCTTCTTCGACGAGTCGCTGGCAGCCGAGCACGAGCGCCACGTAGGCACCTGTGATCGACGCGCAGCGCGTCCCGCCATCGGCTTGAAGCACGTCGCAGTCGAGGTAGATCGTACGCTCGCCGAGCGCCTCGAAGTCGATCACCCCCCGCAGCGAGCGGCCGATCAGGCGCTGGATCTCCACGCTGCGTCCGTCGAGCTTGCCGCGCGCAGCATCCCTCTGCTTGCGCTGACCGGTGGACGCGGGGAGCATCCCGTACTCCGCGGTCGCCCAGCCTTTACCGCGGCCCGCCATCCAGCGCGGCACGCTGTGCTCGATCGAGGCGGTGCAGATCACCTTGGTTACGCCAACCGAGATCAGCGCGGAGCCGGTCGCGGGAGCGACGATGCCGGGCTCGATGCTCGCGGGCCGGATCGCGGCGGCGCCGCGGCCGTAGGAGCGCTCTTGGATGCTCACACCGATAGCTCCACCGGCACGTGTTCGATCTCGCCTAGCGGCATCTGGAGGAATCGCGTTCCGTGCTCCCGGAAGGACTCGACGTCGCCTGTGCAGAGGAAGTCATAGCTCCCCTCGCCTTCGCGCGTGCTCTCCAGGCCCGCTTCGCGCAACGCCTGCTCGACAGCTCCTGCCGCGGCGCCGGCCGAGCTGATCAGCTCCACGCTGGGGCCGAGCATCCGTCGCAGCATCGGAGCGAGCAGCGGATAGTGGGTGCAACCCAGGATCACCGTGTCTACCTGAGCATCGACGAGGGGGCGGCAGTAGGTTCGCACCGTGTCGACCACGCGCTGGTCGAACGGAAAGCCGCCCTGGATGATCGGCGCAAGGTCCGGGCAGGGAACGCTGTGCAGCTCCAGCTCCCTGTCGCACGCGAGCAGCGCTCGCTCGTAGGCGCCGCTAGCGACGGTCGCTGGCGTCGCGAGCACCCCGACTCGCCCGTTCCTGGTGGCCCGCGCTGCCAGCAGCGATTCGGGCTGGATCACGCCCAACACTGGGATGCGATCGATCTGCATGCGCAACGTCTCGAGCGCTGCGGCGCTCGCCGAGTTGCATGCGACGAGCAGCAACTTGGCACCGCGATCCAGCAGCAGTTCGGCGTTCTGCAGTGAATACCGGCGCAGCTCGGAGGGTGTTTTCTCGCCGTAGGGAAAGCGCGCGGTGTCGCCGAGGTAGAGGTAGTCCTCGTGCGGCAGGGCGACCAGCAGCTCGTGCAGAACCGTCAGCCCCCCCACCCCGGAATCGAACACGGCGATCATCGCCGACCATCTTCTCAGACGATACTTCCGGCCACGGTGATCCGAGCCCTCGTGACATCAAACATGCGTCCGACCCCAGAGATGCCGGGTCGCGGTGTGTTCGTGCGTGATCAGGTGGCCGGACTGCGACGCCTGCCGGACCTCGATGTTGAGTTGTTCGAGTTCCCGCCGGGCCCCGCGGCCTGGGTGCCGGCGGCTGCGCGGATGGCGGCGATGGGTCGCTTCGATGTCGTTCACGCCCACTTTGGCCTGACCGCCTGGCCGTCGTTTGCCGCCCGCGCGGGCGCCCGCGTGCTGACCCTGCACGGCACTGACGTGCGCCATCCTCGCAGTCGCCGTCTGACGCTTGCGGCGGCCGCCCGCGTGGATCTCGTGGCGACGGTGTCGGAGGCTCTGGCCGCGGAGCTGCCGGATGGACTGGTGAGCGAGGTGCTGCCCTGCGGCGTGCAGCTCGAGCGATTCAATCGGATCCCGCGCGAGCACGCCCGTCGCGCGCTGGATCTCGACCCCGCACGGCCCTGCGTGCTGTTCCCCGCAGACCCCGCGCGCGCGGGTAAACGCTTCGACCGCGCTCAGGAGCTGGCGGGCGACGTTCCGCTGTTGACCTTGGGCCACACCGACCCGAGCCACGTCCCGCTTGCGATCAACGCTGCGAACGCGGTGCTTGTGCCGTCGGACGCGGAGGGTTTTGGACTTGCGGTACTCGAGGCGCTCGCGTGCGACGTGCCGGTGCTCGCGACGCCGGTCGGTGTCCACCCGCAGGTCCTCGAAGGGCTCGCCGGGACGCTATGTGCGCCGTGGAACCCGGAGCGCTGGCGCGCCGCACTGGCGCCGCACCTCGCGTCCGAGGAACCGCGCGTGCGCGGGCGGGAGCGTGTTGCGCCGTACGCCGCGTGGCCGATGGCCGAGCATGTCGCCGCCGCCTGGCGCGGACTGCTCTCGCTAGCATGACCTCGATGCCGCGTTTTCCGAAGATCTTCAAACCGGTGCCGAGCGCTACGGCGCAGACGTCGACCGACGCGGCGCAGCCGGGCGCCGCTGAGCCGACCACGCCCGACGCGGCTCAGCCGCTCGCCGCCGAGCCGACCACGCCC
>JBPCQX010000086.1:0-7557 GCA_050997675.1 Solirubrobacteraceae bacterium | reverse complement strand
CTGTGGGGGTCGCGCAACCTGATCATCTCCACTCCGATCCTCCGGTTCTTCTCCGAGTGCTTCCTTCCGGGAATGGATCCGGAGGGCAGACGGCGGTCCGAGCTCTCCCCGCTGTATGCCGACCTGGCGGGACTGGTGCCAGCGCTGTTCACGGTCGGCACGCTGGACCCGTTGCTCGACGACACGCTGTTCATGCATGCCAGGTGGTCGGCGGCCGGGAACCCCGCTGAGCTGAGCGTCTGGCGCGAGGCCGTACACCTGTTCACGTTGCTTCCGATCCCCGCTGGCCGGGCCGCGCGGGAGCGCCAGCACGAGTTCCTGCGCTCGGCGATCGCCTAGGCCGATCAGCTGGCAGCCGCAGCGCGCTGGGTGCGGCAAAGCGGGAAAACCCGCCGGTCGCATGGGCGTCTCCCCGATGACAGCGCCCGCAGTGGGCACGGATACTCGCAGGGATGAAGTTCCATTGGTTTCACCTGATGCCGTGGCCGTACCTGCCCGAGGACTTCCCCGAGCGCTACCGCAGCGTCTGGGTTGACATCCCGCCGCACCTCTACGACCCCGTCCGCGGCCACGACGTCTACCACACGTATCTTGACCAGCTGAAGTTCGCCGCAGAATGCGGGTTCGACGGCATCTGCGTCAACGAGCACCACCAGAACGGCTATGGCCTGATGCCCTCGCCTAACCTGATGGCGGCGACGCTGGCGCGTGAGACAAGCGACGCAAAGATCGTCGTGATGGGCAACTCGGTCGCGCTGTACAACCCACCGACGAGGGTGGCCGAGGAGATGGCGATGCTCGACGTGCTGTCCGGCGGCCGTCTGGTGGCCGGATTCCCGGTCGGCACGAGTATGGACGCGGCCTTCGCGTACGGGCAGAACCCGGCGACGCTGCGCGAGAAGTATCGCGAGAGCGTCAATCTGATCCTACGCGCGTGGACCGCGGAGGAGGCATTCGCGTTCAACGGCAAGTACACGAAGCTGCGCTACGTGAATCCGTGGCCGAGGCCGATGCAGAAGCCCCACCCACCGGTGTGGGTCCCGGGTGGCGGGAGCAGCATCGAGACCTGGGAATGGTGCGCCAACCACGGGTTCATGTACTCGAACCTCTCCTACTTCGGCTACCTGCGCGCGATCAAGTCGATGAAGGGCTTCTGGGAGACCATCGAGCGGCTCGGGCTCGAACCCAACCCGTCCCGCGCCTGCTTCCTGCAGTTCGTCGCGGTCGCCGACGACGATGCGCACGCCGAGCGGCTCTACAGCGAAGCGGCCGACTACTTCTACCACCGCTGCCTGCACTTCCCGGCCGCGTACAGGGAGGCTCCCGGCTACACCTCGATCGCGTCGATCCGCTCGGCGCTGGGAAGCTCGATGTCGGCCGCGATGGCCGCCCAGGACCAGCGGCTCGGATGGAAGGATTTCGTTGAGCGCGGCTACATCGTCGCGGGCAGCCCCGACACCGTCGTCGACCGGCTCAACCACATGGCCGACGAGATGCGGATCGGGCACCTGCTGGTCCTCTGCCACTTCGGGAACATGCCCGACGAGGCGGTCCGCTACAACACCCAGCGCTTCGCCGAGGATGTGATCCCGCGGCTGCGCGGACGGTTCGACGAGTGGGAGGATCACTGGTGGCCCGCCGACCCGCCGGCCGCTGTCGCGGATCGAGCCGCTCGCACCGGCGGTCAAGCGGGGTGACGGGCGAACTGCTCAGCGAGCGGGCAGTCGAGGTCGGCGGCGGTGCCAGCCAGCTCGTCTACGAAGGGGGGCAGGGACCGCCGCTCGTGTGGTTGCACGGCATCGGCGGGATCGACCCGGCGCGGCCGCTGCTGCAGCGACTGACTGAGCGCCACGCCGTGCTTGCGCCGCTCTCGCCCGGCTTCAGGGATCTGGCCGAGCTGGCCGAGCTCGACGACGTCCACGACCTCGCCATGTACTACGACGACATGCTCGACGCGCTGGCGCTTGACCAGGTGGTGGTCGTCGGCCACTCGTTCGGCGCGATGATGGCCGCCGAACTCGCCGCCCACTACCCGAAGCGGGTCACCCAGCTCGTGTTGATCTCGCCGTTTGGACTCTGGAACGACTCCTATCCGGTCGCGGACCTGTTCGCGCTCACGCCGGCGGAGATGCCGGCGCTGCTCTACGCCAAACCTCCCGCGCGGGCGACCGCGCCGGGGAATGGGGAAGCGGCAGACATCGAAGCCCTGGTCGCGGTCGCACAGAGCATGACTACGGTCGCGAAGTTCATGTGGCCGATCCCGGACCGCGGACTTGCCCGACGGCTTCGGCGGATCAGCGCACCGACCCTGGTCGTGTTCGGCGAGGCCGATGCGTTCGTCGCGCCCAGGTACGCCGACGATTTCGTGTCCGCGATCCCCAACTCGTCGTCAAAGCTGATCGCTGGCGCAGGCCACATGGCGCCCGTAGAGGACCCGGACGCGGCGCTCGCGGCGATCAACGATTTCCTTAACTAACTAATCTAATCTCTAACTAACTGCGCCTCCGCACAGCGCGAGCGCGGTCAGCGCGTAGACCCTCGCGGTGCGGAGCAGATCCTCCTTGCGCACGGCGAACGTGCCCGCGCCGGCGACACCGGGCGGGCCGTAGGTGAGTGCCGGGATGCCCAACTCGTTGAACACGTTGTGGTCGCGCCACATGCTGCATTCGGGGGCGCCCGCGATTTCACACCCCTCGCCAAATTCCTTCCCGTGCGCGGCGTCGAGTGCCTCGACCAGCGGCTCGATCCCGTGTGCCTCGTGGCCGGGCCGATGGAGGAACTGCTCGACCCGCCCCTCGAGCGAGAGCTCGGCCAGCAGCCCCCGCAGCTCGCGACCGACCTCGGCGCTGTCCTGGCCGGGTACGGTCCGGATGTCGAGGTAGAGCATGCACACCTCGGGGTTCTGGAGCAGGAGCCAGGGCTGCCCGGCGCGGATCGCGCCGATGTTCACGCGGGGCACCACCGTTCCGCCCGGACCCTCGTAGCGGTGGCGCTGCTCGTATTCGAGGGCCCACTCCTCGAGTCGATCCAGCAACGGCACCGCGCGGATGATCGCGCTCGGATGCTCGGAGCGCGAGTACGGCCTCTCCATGAACGGGGTGTAGAGCGCCCGGCCGCCGTACACGGTGATCTTGTAGAACGCCTTCCCGGCCTCGACCCAGCCCTTGCGAAACGCAGTCGCCTCAGCGCAGACGCAGAAGTCCGCCCGGGGGGAGTGATTGAGCAGATAGCGCGCTCCCACCTCCTTCGATATAAAGCGCTTGCCCTGAAACTCGTCTACCGGCTCCTGGCCGATCTCGCCGGCCACCATCGTCAGGTACACGCTGCCCTCGAGCCGGATGCCGGCCGCCGCGATCGCTCGCGCTGCGATCATGAAGGCCGCCATCGGGCCCTTGTCGTTGACGACCGGGTTTCCGATCAGGAGGTCGTCCTGCTCCCACCCACGGTGGTAGTCCTCGCGTCCCGGGTCGCGCCAGATCAGGTGGTCGTCCCGACGCATCCAGGTGTCGATGTGGCTGTTGAAGGCCAGCGACGGCCCGGTCCCGACGCCCTCCAGCTCGCAGAACACGTTGAAGCGGTCCTCGAACATCCCGATCCGCTGCGGCGAGAAGCCCTCGCGCTCCAACCAGGCGTGGATCGCCTCGCCGGCCTCTCCCTCCTCGCCGGGAGGGCTCTCGACGTTGGCCAGGTGGAGCGCAAGCTCGACGACGTCCGGCTCGGTGATCCGCTCGAGCACAGCCTGCGCTGCTGATTGATCGATGGCAGCCAAATCCACTCCTTGGTGTTAGGTCTGCTGAGCGCCGACGCTCAAACGGGCGCCGTCGCCGGGCTCGCGTGAAGCACCGACTCGATAGTCGTCTGCGCCAGCAGGCGCCCGCCGTAGAACACCAGACGCCGGGGCGGGGTCAGCCGCAGCGCCTCGTGCACTGTGGGTGCCTCGACCACCACCAGATCGGCTCGATCGCCGGGCTCGGTTCCGTAATCCTTCAGGCGCATCGCGCGAGCGGCGTTGACCGTCACCATGTCGAGCACGGTCTCGAGCTGTGCGGGATAGGTGAGCTGCGCAACGTGCGCCGTGTACTGCGCCACCTCGAGCTGATCGGGCTTGCCGAACGGGTAGTAGGGATCGTTGACGTCGTCCTGGGACGAGATCACGTTGACGCCGGCATCGAGCAGCTCGCCCACGCGGGTGATGCCCCGGCGGATCGGACCGCGATCGTTTCGCCCGTCAAGCACGAGGCTGATCTGGGTGTTGCTCGAGATCGTGATCTCAGCCTCGCGCACCATGTCGATCACCCGCCCGGCGTGATTGTCGTCGTACGCTGCGAGCGCCCCGCAGTGACTGGCGGTAACCCGGCCCTGGTAGCCGGTCTCGATCGTCCGCACGGCGAGGTATTCCAGGCTGCGCGACATCGGATCATCAGTGTCGTCGGCGAGCATGTGGATGTCCTTGCCGGTGCGCTCCGCGAGCTCGAAGCAGAAGTCGATGTGCTCGTGGACGTGACGGTCGAGCCGCTCGTACCACGGGAGCCCGCCGACCACGTCGGCGCCCAGCTCCATCGCCTGCTCCATCAGCTCCGCGCATCCGGGGTCACGGATAATCGCCTCCTGCGGGAACGCAACCACCTCGAGCGTGATCAGGCCGGCGAACCGGCGCTTGAGCTCGAGCAGGCCCTGCACGGGCACCAGGCCACCGATCGTGTCGACGTCAGCGAACCCCCGCATCGCCGTCGTCCCGTAGCGGATCGCCTCCTCCACCACCGGGGTGGCACGCGCGGCGATCTCCTCCACCGTGTAGCTGCGCTTGTGGTCCCAGGTGATGTAGATCGCCTCCTGGAGCGTCTGCGAGCGGTTGGGGCGCATCACCGATCCGAGCATGCACTTGTCGAGGTGCTGGTGGGCGTTGATCAGCCCGGGGAGCAGCAGGTTCCCGCCGCCGTCGTACTCCTCCTCGGGCGACGCCTCGATCGCCGGCTCGACCGCGGCAATCCGCTCGCCTTCGATCGCAACGTCAAAAGTTCCCTCGCGACCACGCAAGCGAACGTTTCGAATCAACTTCATGCCGGCGCCTCACTCGAGGCCGGCTGATCGGTCGCCGGGCGCAGCTCTCCGCGCCGCATCCGGTCGGCAGCGAGCTGCACGGACGAGACGATGTTCTGGTAGCCGGTGCAGCGGCACAGATTCCCCGACAGCATTTCGCGGATCTGCCGCTCATCCCAGTCGGCGGCGAGCGGCAGCAGGGGCTCGATCGACATCAGGAAGCCCGGGGTGCAGAAGCCGCATTGAAGCCCGTGGCATTCGTGGAACGCCTGCTGGAGAGGATGAAGCTCGCCGTCCATGCCCTCGTTGAGGGCCTCGACGGTGCGGATCGAATGGCCCTGGGCCTGCACCGCGAACATCAGGCAGGACCGGACCGGCTCGCCATCCAGCTGGATCGTGCACGCGCCGCAGACGCCGTGCTCGCAGCCGACGTGAGTGCCGGTCTGGCCGGCCTCGTGGCGGATGAAGTCCGAGAGCAGGAGGCGCGACTCGATTTCCTTCTCGTAGCGCGTCCCGTTGATCTCGACTGCGACCTTGCGCATGTCAGCCATTGCTTTCGACCACCTTCCCGACTCGTTCGGTTGCTTGTCGGATCGCCCTTCGGACCATCCCCTCGATCAGCTGCGTGCGGTACTCGGTGCCGCCGTGGATGTCGCCCGTCGGATTGATGTCCGCGATGGCCAGCCGAGCGGCCTCGGCCGTCGTCTCCTCGCTCACGGGACTGCCCTCGAGCGAGCGTTCGGAGGCCGGCACCCGCAGCGGCGTGTCGGCCGCAGCGAGCAGCGCGATCCGCGCCCGCGTGCACACGCCGTCCTGCAGCGTGATCAGCACGGCCGCGCCGCCGAGGGCAAAGTCGCCGTGGCGGCGTGCGTATTCGGTGAACGCCCAGCCGGTGCCTTCCGGCACGGACGGGACCTCGATCTCGACGAGCAGCTCTTCGGGCTCCAGCGCGGTCGTCAGGTGCGTGAGGAAGAAGTCCTTGCTGGCGACGCTGCGCCTACCACTTTTGGACTGCACGTGGAACGTCGCGTCGAGGGAGGCGAACGCGACCGGAAGCTCCGCCGCGGGATCGGCGTGTGCGACCGATCCACCGACGGTGCCGCGGTTGCGTATTTGCGCGTGGGCGACGAATCCAAGCGCCTCGGTCAGCAGCGGCCAGTGGGTTGCCACCAGTGGTGACTGCTCGAGCGTGGCCTGGCGGGTCATTGCTCCGATCCGCAGGACACCGCCCTCGCGGCGGATGTAGGCCAGCGACGGCACCCCGCTGAGGTCGATCAGGTGGGCTGGATAGGTGAGGCGGAAATTGAGCAGTGGCACGAGACTCTGCCCGCCCGCGAGGACTTTCGCCTCCTCGCCGTGCTGGGCGAGCAGCGCGAGCGCGTCGTCAACGCCGCGGGGGTCGTGGTAATCGAACTGCGGAGGTTTCATGGAGCTACCGTCTCTCCTTGTTGTTGGGGTCTTTTCGATGAGCGTCGGCTGAGGCCGGGCTGCGGGCACCGGCGAGCGCGCCGTGGACCCACTCGGGTGTCAGCGGCGTGTGGTTTGCGACGATTCCCAGCGGCGCGAGCGCGTCGTTGACAGCGCCGAGCACGGCGGCCGGCGCGTTGACCGCGCCGCCCTCTCCCATCCCCTTGAAGCCGCCGGGCACCAGCGGCGAGGGGGATTCGAGATGCAGCACCTCGATGGCCGGCACTTCGACGGCCGTCGGGAGCAGATAGTCCATCAGACTGGTGGTGACGAGGGTCCCGTTGTCGTCGTAGACGAGGTGTTCGAGGAGCGCCCCGCCGATCCCCTGCGCGACCCCTCCCTGGACCTGACCGTCGACGATCATCGGGTTGATGACCTTGCCGCAATCCTCGACCACCATGTACTTCGGCACCCGCACCGCGCCGGTGAGAGGGTCAAGCTCGACCTGCGCGGCGTGAACCGAGCTCGAGAAGGAGCCCGGCTCCGGGGGCATGAACCGGCGCGTGACCTCCAGCCCCGGTTCCATCCCGGCCGGCAGCAGGTGTGGCTCGTGCAGCGCGCGACGGGCCACGTCCGCAAGCGTCACCCGCCGCGAAGGGCTGCCGCGCAAGACGACCGCGCGATCCTGGAGCAGGAGGTCGTCGGGGCGCGCCTCGAGCATCTCGGCGGCGAGCGTGAAGATCTTCTCGCGCAGCTCGCGCGCGGCGAGGATCGTCGCACCCCCGCAGCACACCGTGCTGCGACTGGCCCACGTGCCCAAGCCGTAGGGGACGATCGCGGTATCGCCGTAGACAACCTCCACGTCGTCGGTGGCGATGCCGAACTCGTCCGCGGCGATCTGGGCGATCGTCGTCCCGTGTCCCTGGCCGTGGTTGTGGAGGCCAACCGCGACGCGCACGCGACCATCGGGCTCAAAGCGCACAGCTGCCGTGTCGTAGCCGAAGGTCATCTCCAGCTGCCGCGAGCCCATCGCCTGCGCGCCATAGGCGGATTGCTCGACCGCGAAGGCAAGTCCCAGCCCGCGGAAGCGGCCCGCCTGGCGATGCGCTT
>JBPCQX010000073.1:0-3926 GCA_050997675.1 Solirubrobacteraceae bacterium | reverse complement strand
CGGCCACCTGGACGCTTTCGTCGAAGGTCCCGACACACTCAAGCCTCGCGCGCGTCATCAGCACGGCGGACGGAAGCACGAGGTTTCCGATGACCATCTTCGCGAAGATGTCTCCGACGTAGAGGCTACGTTCACGAAGCCCGGGCGGAGCAGCCGGGAGCTCGGCCAGCGGGATGCGCTCATGAAACAGCTCATCGAGGCCAAACCTGAACGAAAGAATGTCTCGCAGCGATGATCCAGGGACCAGGTTCCCCGCCGCATCGACGGCGTTCATGTCGGTCCAGATCATCCCGGCTTCGGGCACCCGATCCAGGCACGCGAGCTGTAGGGCCAGCTTCCACGGGAGCCAGGCGTCGTCAGAGTCAAGGAACGCCAGGGCTTCGCCGCTGGCCTGCTCGAGTCCCCGGTTTCGCGCGTGGGCAACCCCAGCATGCTCCTGCCAGATGTAGACGACGCGCGGCTCGGCCTTGTAGCGAGTCGTGATCACGCAGCGAGTGTCGTCGGGGGAGTCGTCGTCCACGACGATCACCTCCAGATCACGGTGCGTCTGAGCGAGCACGCTGTCGATCGCGCCAGTGACCTGAGAGGCACGATTGTGGGTCGGGATTATGACGCTGACCAACATTTACCCATCCACTCCTGGCCTGGCAACGCGGTCGCTAGCCTGCCGTAGCCGCGTCTTGATCTGGGAGGACGTCGGCTCGGCGACCTCGAGACGCGCTGATCGCGGCACCAAGCTGGTCATCGCACGGGCTGGCGGACTCATGGGAACACCACGGTCCACCCTGGATCGACATCCCTCTGCTACGACAGTGGCAAAAGGCCCATAACTCGACGGATGTTTCAGAGACTAGGTTCGCGACCAGCTCATCCGCTGAGCCGGCGTTGTCCTAGCCGCTACCCGTGTCTAAGGTCAAAGACCTGCGCTCTGCTGGTAGCGCGAAACGGCTGCGACTGGATCGCCGCTGGTCCAGCAGTCGCGCGGCCGTGGCGGAGTGCGCCAGGCCGTCGCTTGGCGGATGCGCTAGGTCCCAGCTCTCATCTGGCCGCTCTCGCGTGGCGCCATCGCACTTGCACCAGCTGGGCGCAACGAAAAACCAACGGCAGCGGGTCACGGGCGCGATAGTAGGCGTGTGTAGTGCCCCGGCGCGGCAGCCCAGCGGCCGCCGCGTCGCGATAGTTGCCCTCGCTCAGCAGCCAGAGGGCATGACGAGCATCCGTGTCCTCCATCCGCCAGCGTACGCCCGCGCGGCCGGCCAGCCTCAGACCGGTCTCACCCAGCAGCGCTGCGCACCAGATCGCAGCCAGCGGCGCTCCAGCCGCAGCGGCGACACCCAGACAGCCGTACAGGCGCGGGTTGAAGTCAATCGCGTGCAGGACGCCGCCGGGACCTTCGACGAACTGCAGCTGGCAGAGGCCGCGCCAGCCGATCGCATCGGCAAGTGCGCGGACGCGATCGGTGAGCGTGGCGTCGAGGGCGATCGTCTCGACGAAGCTGGCGCTGCCAGCCTGAGGCGGCCACGTCCGATGATGACGCACGAGGACCGAGGACAGAACCCCCTCCGCAGTGAAGACGCCAGCAAGCGAAACCACGTTGCCCTCCACTCGGCGCTGAACGATGCAGGTCCCCACCTGACGCTGGATCTCGAGCAGTGCCTGCTCGGCCCCGACCAGGCGGCTGGGATGACGCAGCAGCTGACCGCCGAACTCGACCACCGTCTCGACCGGCTTGACGAGCACCGGGAAGCCGAACCGTCGGGCGGCTTCGAGCGCTTCCTGCGGCTCCTGACAGACGCGCGACTCGGGCGTCGCCATCCCAACAGCTTGAGCCTCGGTCGCCAGCACGGCCTTGTTGAGCGCGCGCTGGACCACGTCGTGCGGGGGCAGTCCGAGCTGTGTGTACCGCTCAAACCGGTCGCGGTAGCGCGAGACCACGTACAGGGTCTCGTCGGTGCCCGGGATCAGGGCATCGTGGTGCACATCAGACAAGATCCGTTCGAGCCCCGACACGAATCCTTGGACATCCGTGCTCACCGACGGGAGCAAGTACCGCGCCGAGCAACCACGAGACCATAGACCAGGCGCGAGCCGGGCATCGCCGACCGCGCTGACAAGGTATCCGGCATCATGCAAACACCTGACCGCAGCCAGAGGCCCCCGGTCATGCGCATCCGTAACAAGAATCCGCGCGGCGCCCACGTTCAGATCGCCCAAATCAGATCACCTTCCCGGGCCGGGACCTAGGTTTCGCCGCGGCCCCGGGAGATCGCGATCTCCCCCGTTCGCGCCATCTCGATCAGCCCGAACGGACGTATCAGAGCTTCGAAGGCCTGGACCTTGTCGTAGGTCCCGGTCACCTCGATCACCACAGAGCGCTTGGTCACGTCGACGACCTTGGCCCGGAAGATCTCGCAGATCTGCATGACCTCGGCTCGGGCGGCGCCATCGGCGCTGACCTTGAACAGGGCGAGCTCGCGGGCCAGCGTCTCCTTCGGTTCGAGGTCCCGGATCTTCAGCACGTTGATGAGCTTGTGCAGCTGTTTGGTCACCTGATCGATCGGATGCACGGCCCCATCAAGCGTGAGGGTTATGCGCGAGATCGCCTCGTCGTCGGTCGGCCCGACCGCGAGCGTGTCGATGTTGAAGCCGCGACGGGCGAACAGACCGGCGATCCTGGTCAGGACGCCGGGCTTGTTCTCGACCAGGATCGAGAGGATGTGCTTCCGACCGGTGCGCAGGCCGACCGCGGCTTCGAGCTCGTCGAGCGAGAGGACTTCCTTGGTCGCCGGCTCGCCCATCGCCGCTCACCCGACCATGTCCCGGGCCGCCTTGCCGGCCGGGATCATCGGATAGGTGTTCTCCTCGCGGGTGACCCGCACGTCGACGAGCACCGGCCCGGGGGTGGCGATCGCCTCCTGAACGTCGGAGACAAGGGTCCGCTTGTCCTCCAACCGGATGCCGGTGGCTCCGTACGCCTCTGCGACCTTTACGAAGTCGGGCCACTGGCCCATGTCGACCTGGCTGTAGCGGCCATTCCAGAACAGCTCCTGCCACTGGCGAACCATGCCCAGATAGCCGTTGTTCATGATGAACACCTTGATCGCGATTCCTTCCTGGGCGCAGGTCGCGAGCTCTTGCATGTTCATCTGCACCGAGCCGTCGCCCGCGATGCAGACGACGGTTGCCTCGGGGCAGCCGACCTTGGCCCCCATCGCGGCGGGCAGGCCGAAACCCATCGTGCCCAGGCCACCGGAGTTGATCCACCGACGCGGCCTGGCGAAGTGGAAGTACTGCGCGGCCCACATCTGGTGCTGACCGACGTCACTGGTCACGATCGCGTCCCCCCCGGTCGCCTCGTAGAGCGCCTGGATCATGTACTGGGGCTTGATCTCGGCGTCGGTGGAGTCCGTGTAGCCGAGCGGATGACGTTCGCGCCAGAGGCGGATACGAGACCACCATTCCTCGAGCCGCGTCGGGTCGGCTGAAAGCGCGCGGTATTCGGCGGTCAGGCGCGGCAGGATGTTGCGCGCGTCGCCGACGATCGGTATGTGAGCGGGGACGTTCTTGGAGATCTCCGCCGGGTCGATGTCGATGTGGATGAACTTCGCCCGGGGGGCGAACTCCGACAGCTTGCCGGTGATCCGGTCATCGAACCGCGCTCCGATCCCGATGATCAGGTCGGCCTCGTCCATCGCGTAATTGGCGGCCCGGGTTCCGTGCATGCCGAGCATCCCGAGCCACTGCTCGTGCGGGGCCGGAAACGCGCCCAGACCCATGACCGTGCACGTGACCGGGAACCGATCAGCCGTGGCCAGCTCGGTCAGCTCTGCCGCCGCGTTGGAGCTGACGACGCCGCCGCCGGCGTAGATCACCGGCCGGCGCGAGTTCGCCAGCGCCTTGGCGGCGAGCCGGATCTGCTTCTGGTT
>JBPCQX010000036.1:0-31801 GCA_050997675.1 Solirubrobacteraceae bacterium | reverse complement strand
TTGAGCCTTGATCACCACGACAACGATCCGGCGCCCTTGTTGCCCGTTCCCCCCGGGGTCCCCGATTTCGCGCCCCCTCCCCCGACACCGGCCACCGCGGCGCCGATCCCGGTCCCGGCCCCCGTGCCCGCCGCGATACCGGCGACGCACAGCGTGCCGGAAGCCGACTGAGCCACGCGCGCCGACGGCGGCGCGTCTGCGAGAGTGCCGTCGGAGATGGCGGCATTTGACCTGAACGGCAAGGTGGCGATGGTGAAGGGCGGCGCCCGCGGCATCGGCTTCGCCACGGCCAATGCGCTCGCGCGTCGCGGTGCCTCGGTCGTGATTGTCGACCTCGACGAGTCAGCGGCACAGGCTGCCGCCCAGCAGCTCCCGGCCGAGGCGCTTGGGATCTCTGCCGACGTGTGCGACCGCGCAGCAATGCAGCGGGCAGTAGCGACTGCGGTCGAGCGCTTCGGCGGACTCGATGTCGTTGTCGCCAACGCGGGCGTCGCATCGCGTGCGGCGACCTTTCGTGCGATGTCGACCGAGAGCTTTGAGCGCGTGCTGGACGTGAACCTTAGCGGCGTCTGGCGAACCGTCGACGCGGCGCTGCCGCAGATCGTCGCCCGCCGCGGGCACGTCGTCGTGATCTCGTCCGTCTACGCCTTCGTCAACGGCGTTGGCGCTGCGCCCTACGCGATGAGCAAGGCGGCTGTGGAGCAGTTCGGGCGCGCATTGCGCGTTGAGCTCAAACAGCACGGTGCCGGTGCGAGCGTCGCCTACTTTGGCTTCATTGACACCGAGATGGTCCATCGCGCGCTCGACGCGGACCCGCTCGGTGAGGCGATGATGGGGCTGCTGCCGGCGCCGCTGCGAAAGCGCCTGAAGCCCGCGGCGGCGGGCACGGCGATCGCGGCCGGCATCGAGCGTCGCCAAGCTCGGATCATCCGCCCGCGCCGCTGGGCTGTCCTCTCGGTGCTGCGCGGCATCCTCAACCCGCTGCTCGACGCGCAGATGGCCCGCCACGCCCAGACCCAGGCGCTGGCCGCGCAGCTCGATGCGCGCGCGGGCGAGCATCAGCCGACCACGGAGTAGGGCGTTCGATGGCGGCCCGCGGCCGGCGGATGTAGTCTGAGACCTGATGTTCTCGCCGGTCGCCACGAGGCGCACGATCAAGTGAGCCAGTCGGCGCTCGACGACGACCTGTTCGGTGCCGAGCACGTGCGCGTATACCGCGAGACGGGCGGCGAGGGCGGCTACGCCTGGCGGGGCACATCAATCTTGCTGCTCGCAACCCGGGGGCGCAGGTCGGGGGAGCCGAGGACGACTCCGTTGATCCACCGCATCGATGGGCATCGTTGGGTGGTCGTCGCCTCGAAGGGCGGCGCGCCAGAGCACCCGGCGTGGTTTGAAAATCTGACAGCCGAACCGGAGGCGACGATCCAGGTCAAGGCGGAGGAGATACCCGTGCGGATGTCGGTCGCCCAGGGTACGGAGCGTACCCGCCTCTGGTCGGAGATGGCCGAGGTCTGGCCGCCGTACGACGACTATCAGCAGAAGACTGCGCGGGAGATCCCTGTCGTCGTCTTCGAGCGCAGGTAGCCGCTGCGCGGTTCGGCGACTTGCGCGCGGGGCGGTGCGTCCGGCCCCGCACCTATCGTGCCGCACGTGCGCCTGCTCATCGCCCGCTGCTCGGTCACCTACACCGGGCGCCTCTCGACCCGCCTGCCCTCCGCGGTGCGCCTGCTGATGATCAAGCCCGATGGGGGAATCGGGATCTGGCACGACGGCGGCTCCAGCGTCAAACCGCTCAACTGGATGACGCCGCCGACGCGGATCGAAGAGTCGCCGGGGCTGCTCGTGGCGCGCAAGGGCGAGGAGGTGCTGGAGGTTGCAATCGAGCACGTCCTCTCCGACGAGAGCCACGAGATGGGCGAGGCCGCAAAGCTCGAGAAGGACGGCGTCGAGCGTGACCTGCAGGAGCTGCTCGCTGAGCGTCCGGGTTGGTGCGGCGAGGGCTTCCGGCTCGCCAGGCGCGAGTGGCCGACGGACATTGGCCCCGTCGATCTGATGTGCCGCGATACGGCCGACGCGTGGGTTGCGGTCGAGATCAAGCGGATCGCGACGATTGACGCCGTCGAGCAGCTCGCCCGCTACCTCGAGCGGATCAGGCGCGACCCCGCGATGGCGGCGTGCCGCGGGGTGCTCGCCGCGCAGCAGTTCAAACCCCAGGCGCGGGTGCTCGCGGAGGCCCGCGGGATCGAGTGCGTGCAGATTGACCTCGCTGTGCTCAGGGGCGAGCGCGAGCCTGCGCTCACGCTCTTTGCGGCCTAAATCACCCGCGAGCCGCCTGCATAGACATTGACCCGACCCGCCCGCGCGAAGCCGCATAGCGTGATCCCCTGCGCGGCCGCCAGCGAGACCGCGAGCGACGTCGGTGCGCCGACCCCCACGACCACGGGGCAGCCCGCGAGCGCGGCCTTCTGCACGAGCTCGAACGAGAGTCGGCCGCTGACGCACAGCACGCGGCCTGCGAGCGGCAGCAGCCCGTCGAGCAGCGCCCGGCCGACGACCTTGTCCATCGCGTTGTGGCGCCCGACGTCCTCGCGCGCGCAGAGGAGCACGCCCTCGGCGGAGAACAGCCCTGTCGCGTGCATCCCGCCGGTGCGGCTGAACTCGGGCTGGGCGAGACGTGATGGCAGCGCGGCGAGCAGCTCCCGCGCGAGACGCAGGTCGTCTGGCAGCAGCGGCTGCGCAGCAACCGCCACCTCCTCGAGAGCTCCCTTGCCGCACACGCCGCACGAGGAGCTGGTGTAGAACGAGCGCGCCGCGGGCTGGCGCAGCAGCGGCCCACGCACGTCGATTGTGTTGGCAGCGAGATCGGGCGGCGGTGAAACCGCGTGCGCCGCGTCGAGCAGTCCCTCCCCGACCAGGAAGCCAAGCGCGAGCTCGCAGTCGTGCCCCGGCGTGCGCATCGTTACCGCCAGCGCGCGGCCGTCGACACGAATTTCGAGTGGTTCCTCGACGGCGACCTCGTCGCGCAGGCCGTTGTGTTCGACGAGCGCGTGCATTCCCTGGGTGCGGACGGAGACGGGCTGCATCGCTTCAGGGTAGTTTGCCGCGCATGACCGATACCCCGGCAGTTCTCACCGAGCGTCGCGACGGCGGCGTCCTGTTGATCACGCTGAACCGTCCCGAGGCGCGCAACGCCGTGAACGTGCCGCTCGCCGAGGGCATCGCCGCTGCGCTTGACGAACTCGACGCAGACGATGCTCTGAGCGTTGGCATCCTGACCGGAGCCGGGGGCGGGTTCTGTGCCGGCATGGACCTCAAGGCGTTCGTGCGCGGCGAGCGTCCCTGGGTCGGAGATCGCGGTTTTGCCGGGATCGTGCAGCGCGCCTCCGAGAAGCCGCGGATCGCTGCGATCGAGGGGTTCGCCGTCGCCGGCGGACTTGAGATCGCCCTGGCATGCGACTTGATCGTCGCGGCACGCGGCGCGAAGCTTGGCGTTCCGGAGGTCAAGCGAAGCCTGGTCGCCGCGGGCGGCGCGCTGCTGCGCCTACCTGCTCGGGTGCCGCTGAACATCGCGATGGAGCTCACGCTCACGGGCGATCCAATCACGGCTGAGCGCGCCGCTGAGATCGGGCTCGTCAACCGCCTTGCTGACCCCGAGCACGCCGTTGAGGTTGCATTGGAGTTGGCGCAGCAGATCACGCCCAACGCGCCGCTGGCGCTGCGGGCCTCCAAGCGGGTGCTGCTCGCGGGCTGGCCCGAGGCCGACTTCTGGGAGCGCCAGGGCGAGGTCACGCAACCCGTGTTTGAGTCCGAGGACGCGCGCGAGGGGGCGACGGCGTTTGCGGAGAAGCGCCAGCCGGTGTGGAAGGGTCGCTGACTCAGCTCAGCTCAGCAGCTCAGCTCAACAAGCTCGCAACCAGCGACCGCGGGCCGCCGCTGTCTCGGTGCTCGCACAGGTAGATCCCCTGCCACACCCCCAGCGCCAGAGCCCCGCCCGTCACCGGCACGCTGACGGAGGAGCCGAGCAGCGAAGCCTTGATGTGCGCGGCCATGTCGTCGTCGCCTTCGAGCGTGTGTTCGAAGTAGGGCGCGCCGTCGGGCACGGCGCGTGAAAACCAGCGCTCGAAGTCCATTCGCACGTCGGCTGAGGCGCGCTCGTTGAGCGTCAGCGAGGCTGAGGTGTGGCGAATGAAGAGGTGGAGCACGCCGCTGCTCACGTCCCCAAGTTCCGGCAGCGCTGCGACGACCTCGCGGGTGACCACGTGGAAGCCGCGCGGCAGCGGCCCAACACCGAACTCGCGCTGCAGGCAGCTCACGGCGGCGATGCCTGCTCTTGCCGATCGCTTCGGGGCGAGGAGCTCAGCGCTGGCCTGGCGTCTTCTGCGGGAACTGCGAGATCGGGATGCTCGTATTGAGTGCGGTCTGCACGAGACGGCTCTGCTCCTCGGCGTGCGCGACCGGGTAGCCCTCGCCGGTCGAGGCGCGCTCGGGCCTGCCGATGTAGCCGAAGCGCAGGTCCTCGGGCATGATCTGCTGCAGTCGGGGCGACATGTGTGCGCGCGCTCCCATGTTGCGCGGCTCCTCCTGGCACCAGATGACCTCCCGCAGGTTCGGGTAGCTGGCGATCAGCTTGAAGACCTCGCCCTCGGGGAACGGGTAAAGCAGCTCGACCCGTCCGATCGCAACTGACGGATTGCTCTCGCGCGCTGCGTGGCCGGTCAGGTCGTAGTAGATCTTGCCGGTGCACAGCACGAGCCGCGTGACCTGGTCAGCGTCGACTCGCGGCTCGGCTAGCACGGGATAGAACTGTCCTTCGGCGAGATGCGACAAGCGGTTGGAGGCCTGGGAGAGGCGCAGCAGCGATTTGGGCGTCATGATCACCAGCGGGCGCTGCTTGGCGATCCGCGCCTGGCGGCGGATCAGGTGGAAATACTGCGCGGGAGTGGTCAGGTTCGCGACGCGGATGTTGCCTTCGGCGGCGACCTGGAGAAAGCGCTCGAGGCGAGCGGAGGAGTGCTCAGGGCCAGAGCCTTCGTAGCCGTGCGGCAGCAGCAGCGTCAGCCGTGAGGTCTGGCCCCATTTCGCGAGCCCCGAGATGATGAATTGGTCGACGATCACCTGCGCGGAGTTGATGAAGTCGCCGAACTGCGCCTCCCACAGGACGAGCGTCTCGGGCGCCTCCTGGCTGTAGCCGTACTCGAAGCCGAGGCACCCCATCTCCGACAGCGGGCTGTTGTGCAGCTCGAACGGCGCGAGCGCCCCGGGCAGCCGCTGGATCGGGCACACGGTCTGGCCGGTCTTGGCATCGTGGAAGACGAGGTGTCGCTGGCTGAACGTGCCGCGTTCGGTGTCCTGGCCGGTGAGCCGGATCGGCGTGCCCTCCGTCAGCAGCGACGCGAAGGCGAGCTGCTCGGCGTGCGCCCAGTCGATGCCCCCCTCGGCCCCGAGTGCCTCGCGCCTGCGCTCGAGCTGTTTGAGCAGCTTGGGGTGGATCGTGAAGCCGTCAGGAACGCTGAGCAGCTCGCTGGCCAGCGATTCGAGTCGCTCCGCGGAGACCGCGGTCTTGACGTCTGGGCTTGGAGTGCGGTCGAGCTGGTATTCGCCGGTCGGCTGCTCGACCTCGCCCTGCTCAGTGGCGTCGGCGATGCGTTGCTTGAGCTGCTGGTGCAGCGCTGTCAGGTTGTCCCAGATCGCCTGCTGCTGATCGGCGGCCTCCGCCGCGGTGATCACCCCGTCGTCGATAAGGCGATCCGCCCAGAGCTCGCACACGCGCTTCTTGTTCTTGATCTTGGTGTACATCTCCGGCTGCGTATAGGCAGGCTCGTCGGCCTCGTTGTGACCAAAGCGGCGGTAGCCGATCAGGTCGATCAGGACGTCGTGGCCAAACTCGACGCGGAACGCAAACGCGAGCCTGACCGCGGCGATGCAGGCACTGACGTCGTCGGCGTTGACGTGGATGATCGGCACGTCGTAGCCCTTGGCGAGGTCCGACGCCCACCGCGTCGAGCGCGCATCGTCGGGGTCCGTCGTGAAGCCGACCTGGTTGTTGGTGATCAGGTGGAGCGTGCCACCGACCTTGTAGCCGTCGAGGCCCTGAAGGTTGAGCGTCTCGGCTATGACGCCCTGGCCGGGGAAGGCCGCATCTCCATGGATCGAGATCGGCACCGCGGCGTTCGTGTCCTGGTGTGCGTGGGGCCCCTGGCGCGTCGTCTGAGCAGCGCGCGTGGCGCCCATCACGACGGGCGAGACGTATTCGAGGTGCGAGGGGTTCGATTCGAGGTTGACGCGGATCATCGCGCCGTTCGGGAGCTGGTAGGAGCCCTGGGCTCCGTGGTGGTACTTCACGTCGCCGGTGCCGCCCTGGGGGATCGTTGTCACCGCCTCGAGCGTGGAGGCCCCCTCGAACTCCGCGAAGATCGTGTCGTAGGGGCGGCCGAGATTGTGCGCCAGCACGTTCAACCTGCCGCGGTGCGCCATGCCGACAACGACCTCCTCGGCGCCATGGCCGGCGGACAGCTGAATCATCTCGTCAAGCATCGGCACGGTCATGTCGAGACCCTCGATCGAGAACTGCTTGGAGCCGAGGTAGGCCTTGTGCAGGAAGCGCTCGAACGCGTCGACCTCGACAAGACGCTTGAGCAAGGTTCGCTGCTCGTCTGCGGAGAGCGGAAGGTGGAATGCGCCGGACTCGATCTTGTCGCGCAGCCAGACGCGCTGGCGGTGGGAGGCGATGTGCTCGATCTCGTAGGCGATCGTGCCGCAGTAGGTCTCCCGCAGGTGCGGCAGGGCATCGGCGAGCGTTGCGCCCGGCACGTGAACGCGGAGCACCTTCATCGGAATCTGCGCCATCAGCTCCGGCGTCAGCCCGAGCGGCTCAGGGTCGAGCGCGGGGTCGCCCTCGGGCTCGGAGCCGAGCGGATCGAGCCGTGCCGCGAGGTGCCCGTGCGTGCGGTGGGCCTTGACCAGTGATGTCGCGGCCTGGACCGCCTGCAGGAGCTCCTCTGATGGCGCGGAGCCGGGTGGGGTCGGCGTCGCGTGGCTGGGCTCAGATGGGGCCGCCCGCATCGGCGGGCCAGGGGCCGGGCCGAGCTGCGCACCGAGCGACTCAAAGATGCGCTCGTAGAAGCCCGCGTCGCCCTGGAGGTAGTCCTCGATCCGCGCGAGGAAGCGGCCTGATTCCGCTCCCTGGATGATCCGGTGGTCATAGGTGGAGGTCAGCGACATGACCTTCTCCACGCCGAGCTGGGCGCCAACGGAGGCGAGGCCGACCGGGTAGGCGATCGAGCCGGTGGCGATGATCGTGCCCTGGCCGACCATCAGCCTCGGTACCGAGGCAATCGTGCCAAGTCCGCCGGGGTTGGTGAGCGTGACGTTCGCGCCGACAAGGTCGTCGGCGGTGAGCGAGTTGGTGCGCGCCTTCTCAACCAGTACGTTGTAAGCGTCGAGGAAGTCCGCAAACGCCAGGCGTCCGGCGTTGGCGATCACCGGGACCATCAGCGTGCGCGAGCCGTCCTTCTTCTCCACGTCAACCGCGAGGCCGAGGTTGACCGCGCCGTCATCGACCAGCGTCGGCTTGCCGTCCGCCTGGGCAAAGTGCCGCGCCATGCCCGGAAGATCGTCCGTCCCGGCCCGCGCGATCGCGTAGGCAATCAGATGCGTGAAGGAGACCCTCTTGCCGGCCTCCTTGAGCTGCTTGCGGCGCCCGTCGAGCACGGTCACCGTGATCGTGCGGAACGACGTCGCCGTGGGGATCGAGCGGCTCTCGTCCATGTAGCGCGCGAGCGTTGCCGCTGCACCCTTGATCGGCGACGCCTGGCCCCCGGCTGCGGCGGGGCTCGGTTGCCCGCCGCCGAGCACGTCATCCTTGGTGATGCGCCCGCCCGGACCACTGCCCGTCAGCGAGGCGAGATCGACGCCGTGCGCCGCCGCCGCGCGGCGCGCGACCGGCGTGGCGTTTGCCTCGCCTGCGGCGGCGTCCCCCGCCGGGTCGGGACGCGCGCCGTTCTGCTTTGGCGGTGCAGCGGGGGCGGCCTGGGCGCTCGCCGGGCCCGCTGTCATGCGGGCGATCACCTGCCCGACCGTGACGGTGTCGCCCTCTGCGACGAGCAGTTCGGAGATCGTCCCGCTCTCGGGGGCCGGGAGCTCGACATCCACCTTGTCGGTTGAGATCTCGACCAGCGTCGCGTCGGCGGCGACCTCCTGGCCAACTTTGACGTGCCATTCGAGGATCGTGCCCTCGGTCACCGACTCGCCCGCCCCGGGAGTAACGATGTCGATCGTGCGCTGATCGCCGCCTTGCTGCGCGTCGGCGCCGGCGTCCGGGTCGGTCGCGGCCCCGGCGTCCGCGCGGTCGCCGTTGGGCGCCTCCTCCTCTGTCACGCCGGCCTGAGCGCCATCCTCGCCCGCGAGTTCGCAGAGCACGGCGCCGACGGCGACCGTCTCACCCTCTGCGGCATGAATCTTGACCAGCGTGCCGCTGGCCGGTGCCGGAACCTCGGCGTCGACCTTGTCGGTCGAGATCTCCACGAGGGTCTCCTCGGCCTGCACCGCATCGCCCTCGTGCTTGTGCCACTCGAGCACGACTCCTTCGGAAACCGAATCGCCCATCTGCGGCATCACGACGGAAATCGTGGTGTTGACTGCCATCAGCCACGGACTCTATCGCGCGGCCGCACGCTCGGTCCTGATGAATTCCGCGGAGCCGAAGAACGGTCCAATGCCGCCGAGCACGACGACTGCGACGGCGAGCCGGAAGGGCACAATGCGCATCCTCACCGCGATCAGGCAGGCCAGCGACATGCCGATCCAGAGCAGGCCGTGGGCGAGCCCGAGGGCGAATGTCGCGGGCTCGGGGTGGCCGCCCAGGATTGCCTCGTACAACAGGGCGAGGTAGATCGCAGAATGGACGAAGGAGACGCGCTCCAGGCGCTTGAAGCTCACGCCAGCAGCAGCGACGCCATGCGCCGCAGCGCCACGTCGGCCTCATCGGGCCACGCGGCGGGGTCGGCCGGCCACCAGGCGTGGGCGTCGTGCTCGGCGTCGGGCGTCACCCGGGCCCCGTCGGCGAGCCACGCGGTGCCGACGAACATCACCAGCCGGTGGGGCAGGCAGACGAGCGCCTCGGCCTGGATCCGATCAGGCGCCACCGACCACTCCTCGCCAAGCTCGCGGGCGAGCGTGTCGGCCGGATTCTCGCCCGGGTCAACCGCGCCACCGGCGCCAAGCGCCCAACGACCCGGCCAGGTCGAGAGCCAACGCGCCCGCCGACCCGCGAGCCAGCGCCCGTCCGCCGCTCGCACCACGCACAGTCCGGCCATGCTGAGCGATGCGTCGCCCTCGAGCAGCCGCATCGCCCAGCGGATCGGCTGCAGCTCGAGTTCCAGTCCCGCCTTGGTTTCACGGTGCGCGACGAGCCGGGCGCCAAGTCCGTCGTGCGCCGGCGAGCCGCGCTCGGCGAGCGCGGCAATCGCGCTGTCTGCTGCGGTCACGCTCTCCGGCGGCGGCTCATAGTGCTCTGCGCGCCAGCTGGCGCGCACGCGTTCGAGCGGCCAGGGTCCGCGGGCGAGGATGCCAGGAGCGGGGCTCACGGTGCTAGAGGTTAATGGGGGCTGCGGGCGGCCGTGCCGGTCTTGAGCATTGTCGCGACGGCCGGACTGTCACCGAGGCCGCCCAGCGGCGGTGTCGGCCGCGAGCACCGACGTTTGTTGCCACCACCAGCGCGTGGTTGCCCGCCAGCGAAAGCAGGAGCGTGGCGGCCTGTTGCCGGTTCCCTCGTATGCATCCCTGTAGCCTCGGCGCTCGCGATGAGCGCACGTAGGCGTAAACACTGGGGCTGGGGCTACGAGGATGAGCAGCTCTCGGCCGATCAGGCGCGCGAGGCTGCCGCTGGTGTCGCATCCCACCTTGGTTTCGGCAGCAGCGAGGTCGAGCTCCCGGCGCCGCCGCGCCTGCCGGCGCCGCGGATCGAGCCGCCGCCGGCGCTGGCCGGCTTCGCCGACTGCGGCGAGCACGCCCGCGCCTTCCACGCGCTCGGCTCCTCCTACACGGACGTCGTGCGCGGGCTGCGCGGACAGTTCGACAACCCGCCTGACTTCGTGCTTCGCCCGCGGGACGAGGAGGAGATCGAGCGGGCGCTCGAGTGGTGTGCCGCCGAGCGCGTCGCGGCGACCCCGTTCGGCGGCGGCAGCGGCGTCGTCGGTGGCGTCGAGCCGCGGCTTCCGAGCGGCTATAACGGCGCCGTGACGCTCGACGTCGGGCTGCTCGATCGTGTGCTCGAGGTCGACGTGGTTTCGCGCTCCGCCCGGATCCAGGCCGGCGCGCTCGGGCCGCAGCTTGAGGCGCAGCTCGCCGCGCACGGACTCACGCTGCGCCACTATCCGCAGTCGTTTCAACTCTCTTCGCTCGGCGGCTGGATCGCGACCCGCGCCGGCGGCCACTTCGCAACCCTGTGGACGCACATCGACGACCTCGTCGAGTCGATCCGCGCGATCACCCCAGCGGCAGGGGTATGGCAGTCACGCCGATTGCCGGGATCGGGTGCCGGTCCAAGCCCGGACCGCATGCTGCTCGGTTCCGAGGGAACGCTTGGCGTGATCAGCGAGGCCTGGGTGCGGGTCCAGCCGAAGCCCGCCTTCCGCGACTCCGTGGCCGTGCGCTTTTCGGATTTCGACCGCGGCGCCGAAGCGCTCCGCGAGCTCAGCCAGGCCGGGCTGCACCCCAGCAACTGCCGCCTGCTCGACGCCTCCGAGGCCCAGCTCACCGGTGCCGGCGACGGCGAGCATGCGGTGCTGGTGCTGGGCTTTGAGTCCGTCGATCACGACGTGGGCCCTCGCAGCGCTCGCGCGCTCGAGCTGTGCCGGGCGCAGGGGGGCTCGTGGGAGCGCAGCGCGGCGCCGGGCGGAGTCGGCGCGTGGCGCGAGGCCTTCCTGCGCGCGCCGTACATGCGCGACCTGTTCGTCCAGATGGGCGTGCTCGCGGAAACGTGGGAGACGGCGATCACCTGGGAGCGCTTCGCGCCGCTGCGCGAGTCGGTGCTTGCCGCGGCGCGTGCGGCGGCAGGACCGCACGCCCGCGTCTCGGTTCGGGTCACCCATGTCTATCCCAACGGACCGGCGCCGTACTTCACATTGCTTGCTCCCGCGCGGCGCGGCGAGGAGGTCGAGCAGTGGAGCGCGATCAAATGCGCGGTGTCCGATGCGCTGCTCGCGGCCGGCGGGACGATCACCCATCACCACGCCGTGGGACGCGATCACCGCCCGTGGTATGACGAGCAGCGCCCCGAGCCGTTCGCCGCGGCGCTGCGCGCGGCCAAGTCCGTGCTCGACCCCGCTGGCGTGCTCAATCCAGGGGTGCTGCTGTGATCGCCGTGCTTGGGCCGGGCGGCGTCGGCGGACTGCTCGCCGCTGCGCTGGCGCGCGCCGGCGAGCCCGTGCTGCTGGTTGCCCGCGAGCAGACCGCGGCGCTGATCGCGCGCGAGGGAATCGACGTGCGCTCCGTTGCGCTCGGCGACTTCCACGCCGCACCGGCCGTCGCGACGCGGCTCGACAGGCAGGTCGACGCGCTGCTCGTCGCGACCAAGGCCGCCGGTCTGGACGCTGCGCTCGAGCGGGTCGAGGTCTCGCCAAAGCTGGTGCTGCCGCTGCTCAACGGGCTCGACCACCTCGCCGTGCTGCGCGCGCGCTTCGGCGAGGGTCGCGTGCTTGGTGCGACGATCCGCGTGGGGTCCGACCTTCCCGTACCGGCGCAGACCGTTCAGAACAGAAGCTTCCTGCGAATAGAGATCGCCGCCGGCGACGCCGACACCGGTCCACTCGCGGCGTCGCTCGAGCGGGCCGGCGTGCAGGTCGTCGTTGGGGCCAGCGAGGCGCGGGTGATGTGGGGCAAGCTGGTGCGGCTCAACGCGCTTGCCTGCACGACGAGTGCCTCAGGTCTGTTGCTGGGCGAGATCCGCTCTGATCCGCATTGGCGCGCGCAGTTGCTCGGGGCGATCGAGGAAGCTGCGGCGGTGGCACGAGCCGAGGGCGCGGCGATCGAGCCCGCCAATGTCTGGGCGGAGTTCGAGCAGGCCCACGCGACGCTCGGCAGCTCGATGGCGCGGGACATCGCCGCGGGCCGCGAGCCCGAGCTGGACGCGATCCCCGGGGCAGTCCTGCGCGCAGCCGCCAGGCACGACATCGACTGCCCTGTGGTCGAGGCGTTGGTTCGTGATATAGTTAGTTCATTGAACTAACACACGAAATCGATCTAGCCTCCCGACTGCGCGTCGCAATCATGCGCACGGCGCGCACGTTGCGCAGGCAGTCGGACCTCGGCTATTCGGCCTCCCAGATCGCGGCCCTCGCCACCGTCTCGCGCGAAGGCCCGCTGACGCCGAGCGAATTCGCCGAGCGAGAAGGTGTGCAGCGCCCCACCGCCACAAACGTGATCGCGCGCCTGGGCGAGGAGGGACTCGTCAGCCGCACCCAGGATCCCGCCGACGGGCGCTCGTGTCGCGTTGCGATCACGCCGCAGGGCGCAAAGCTGCTCGCGAGCATCCGCGGGCGTAAGAACGCTGTGCTCGTGAAGGGTCTGGCGCGCCTCGAGGCCGACGATCGAGCAACCCTGGAGCGAGCCGCGGAGCTGCTCGAGCGGATGCTGGAGGGCGAGGCGTGATCCGTCGCTCGCTGCACTCCTTGGAAGTCCCCAACTACCGCCGCTACTTCACCGGGCAGGTGCTGTCACTGAGCGGCAACTGGATGCAGATTGTCGCCGAAGCCTGGCTGGTGCTGCGGATCACCGGCTCGGGCGTCGCGCTCGGAATCGCGACCGCACTCCAGTTCCTGCCGATCCTGCTCGCCGGCGCATGGGGGGGACTGCTCGCTGACCGAGTGCCCAAGCGTAAGCTGCTCACAATCACCCAAACAGCGATGGTGCTGCCCGCGCTGGCGCTGTGGGTGCTGGCATCGAGTGGCAGCGTTCCACTGCTCGTGATCTACGCGCTGATCCTGGTGCGGGGCTCGGTCAATGCGATCGACAACCCCGCACGCCAGTCCTTCGTGATGGAGCTCGTCGGACGCGAGCGGGTCGTAAACGCCGTGTCGCTGAACGCCGTGCTCGTGCAGGTTGCGCGGATCGTCGGGCCGGCGCTCGCAGCGCTGGTGATCGCAGGACTCGGCGTCGCCACCTGCTTTCTGATCAACGCGCTGTCGTTCGCCGGGATGCTGTTCGCCCTGCGCCGGATGGATCCCGCGCAGCTCACCGCTGCACCTGTCGCGCGGCGCGGGCCCGGCCAGCTGCGAGAGGCCTTCGCCGTGGTCTGGCACACCCCGGAGCTGCGCCTGGCGCTGGGGCTGATGGCGCTCGTTGGCACGCTGGCGTTCAACTTCACCGTCGTGCTGCCGCTGCTTGCCCGCTACACCTACGGCGGCGGCGCCTCGGAATTTGCCGTGCTGTTCTCGGCGATGGGCGTCGGCGCGATGATCGGAGCGCTGGCCAACGGCGCTCGCGGAACCGTGTCGATCCGGCG
The DNA here is from genome assembly GCA_050997675.1 of Solirubrobacteraceae bacterium. GTDB lineage: Bacteria > Actinomycetota > Thermoleophilia > Solirubrobacterales > Solirubrobacteraceae > Palsa-513. Next base: position 18,300 of record JBPCQX010000036.1, on the reverse strand, counting down.
TGTCGGCGTATCCGCGGCGCTGTTCGGCGTAGCGCTCGCGGGGGCCGCCGCGGCGCCGACGATCGGCGTTGCGCTGGTCGCGCTGGCGCTCGCCGGCGCTGCGAGCGTGACGTTCGCCTCCTCGGTCAACGCCACACTGCAGCTCGGCGCACCGCCCGAGCTGCGAGGCCGCGTGATGGCGCTCTACTCCGTCGTCTTCCTCGGCTCGACGCCGATCGGCGGCCCGCTGGTCGGTTGGGTCTGCGAGGCGCTCGGGCCGCGTGCGGGTCTGCTGGTGGGCTCAGGCGCGGCGCTTCTCGCCGGCGCCGTCGCACTGTGGGTACGGCGCCCCGCGACGCTACGCCGGGCGGTCGCCTGGTGAGCCGCCGGATCCTCGCGCTGTTCGTGCCCTACCGGCGCCGGCTCGCCGCGGTCGTTGCGCTGATCGTGCTCGGTGCCGGGCTCAACGCGCTGTCGCCGTTTCTCCTGCGAGCGGTGCTCGACCGGGCGATCCCGCGCCACGACACGAGTCTGCTGACGCTGCTCGTACTCGGAATGATCGCCATCGCGATCGCCACCGGCGCGCTGAGCGTCGCCCAGACTTGGCTCTCGAACCTCGTCGGACAGCGCGTGATGCACGACCTGCGTGCCGCGGTCTACCGCCATCTGCAGCGGATGTCGCTGGCGTTCTTCACGCGCACGCGGACCGGCGAGGTGCAGTCGAGGATCGCAAACGATATCGGCGGAATTGACTCCGTCGTAACCAGCACGGCTACGTCGGTGGCACAGAACGTGACGACCGTGGCCGCAACCGTCGTGGCGATGGTGCTGCTCGACTGGCGTCTCGCCGCCTTTTCGCTCGTGCTGTTGCCGTTCTTCGTCTGGCTGACCCGGCGCGTCGGAGAGGAGCGGCGGAAGATCACGAGCCAGCGCCAGGGGAGGCTCGCCGACCTCTCCTCGCTCGTCGAGGAGTCGCTCTCGGTCTCGGGAATGCTGCTCGGCAAGACGATGGGCCGCTCGGAGGATCTCGCGCAGCGCTTCACGCACGAGTCCGAGGGCCTCGCGGCGCTCGAGGTGCGCTCGCGCATGGCCGGCCGCTGGCGCATGGCCACGGTGCAGATGAGCTTCGCCGTGATGCCCGCCGCGGTCTACTGGTTCGCCGGGCAGAGCATCGCCGGCGGTAATCACACGATCACGATCGGCACCGTTGTCGCGTTCACGACGCTCCAGACGCGGTTGCTGTTTCCGATCGGTCAGCTGCTTTCGGTGGCCGTTGACATCCAGACCTCCCGCGCGCTGTTCGACAGAATCTTCGAGTACCTTGATCTGCCGGTGGACATTGCGCAGGCGGCAGACCCGGTCGAGCTAAGACCTCACGAGCTGCTCGGCGAGGTTCGCCTCGAAGGCCTTGCCTTTCGCTATGAGCCGGCAGGCCCGTGGACGCTCGAGGACATCGACCTCGTCGTCCCCGCGGGGACGCGCACCGCGATCGTCGGCGAAACGGGGTCGGGCAAGACAACGCTCGGCTACCTCGTGGCGCGTCTCTATGAGCCGCAGCGCGGCAGCGTCACGATCGACGGCGTGGACGTGCGCCAGGCGAGCTTTGCCTCGCTCGCGGCGACGGTCGGCGTGGTCTCGCAGGAGACCTACCTGTTTCACGCGACGGTGCGTGAGAATCTGCGTTTCGCGCGCCCGGAGGCAACCGATGCGCAGGTCGAAGAGGCGGCCCGCGCGGCCAGCATCCACGACTTGATCGTTTCGCTTCCCGAGGGCTATGAGACCGTCGTCGGAGAGCGCGGCTACCGCTTCTCAGGTGGTGAGAAGCAGCGCATCGCGCTCGCGCGGACCGTCCTGCGAAACCCGCCCGTGCTCGTGCTGGACGAGGCCACGAGCTCGCTCGATACGCAAACCGAGCGCCAGGTCCAGGGGGCGCTCGACCGGCTGGCTGAGGGCCGCACGACGGTGACGATCGCCCACCGCCTCTCGACTGTGCGCGACGCGGAGCAGATTGTCGTGCTCGACGCGGGGCGGATCGTGGAGCGGGGCACACACGAGGAGCTGCTCGAGCTCGGGGGGCGCTATGCGACGCTCGTCGCGCGCGACGGTGTCGAGCCCACGGTCCGTTAGTCAGAACTGACGAGCATCGCCAAGTCCGCGAGGACGGGTCGCGGCTGGGCGCGGTAGATTTTGCGGCAGATGGCCTCGCTCGAAGCCGAAATGCTCGCGTTCATCCGCCGGGGGGTCGATCATCACGCCGAGAGCTGCCCGATGCAGCCGCGTGCGATCCTGCTGAACCCGGGAAATCACGAGCTATTTGGTTGGGATGAGCTGTGGGGGATTCCGGTGCTCGCTGACGAGCGGGTCGCGCCGAAGCGCTTTCGGATCGACTGTGACGGCTCGGCTTTCGGGATCGAGGAAGAGGTCGCCGAGGTGATCCGCGCGCCGGCGGAGCCGCTCATAATTCCCGCTGGCCCGACACGGACCGACCGCGAACTGCTCCGGCCGCCTCGTGAGCGCGTCAGGGGTTCACGAGCGCTTCAGCCCTGCTCGATGAGCTCGATCCGATAGCCGTCCGGATCGCGCACGAAGCACAACCGCGAACCGCCCTCGCGAATCGAATACGGCGGCTTCTCGGGCTCGATTCCCTGCTTGGCGAGCTTGTCGAGCGTGGCATCGAGATCGTCGGCGGTGATCGCTATGTGTCCGTATCCGGTGCCCAATTCGTAGGACTCGACACCGTGGTTATAGGTCAGCTCGAGGCGCGGGCTGTCGCCGTCGCCGGGCTGGTTCATGAACACGTTCGTGGCCTCATCCCCGATCGGCATGCGTGCGACCTCGGCAAAGCCCAGGGCTTCATAGAACTTCACCGAGCGATCGATCTCGCCAATGCGGTAGCAGGTGTGGATCAGGGGCATCGGCGCGAGGGATGATAGCCCGCTCCCGCGGGACGAGGCGATCTCCCCGGCGGACATGCAAGGATGCGCGCCATGATCGTCGAGCGCTCAATGAACAAGCAGTTCCTCTCCAACACCTATCTGGTCGCTGACCACGAAGGCGGCAGCGCGCTGCTGATCGACGCCGGCGGCCCTGTCAAGCCTTTGCTCGCCGCCGCGGAGCGACTCGGCGTCCAGCCGACGCACGTCCTGCTCACCCACCACCACTTCGATCACGTCTGTGAGCTGGCGCAGCTCACCGAGCGCTGGCCTCAGATTCCCGTGCTGATCCATCCGCTGGAGCGCGAGGAGGTGCCGGGTGCGAGTGGCACGATCGAGGCCGGTGCGCGCCTCACCAGCGGAGACCTGAACGTGCGTCCGTTGCACACACCGGGGCACACCGCAGGGATGCTGTCGTTTCTGATCGAGCACGAGGGACGCGCCGCCGTTTTCACCGGCGACACGCTGTTTCGCAATTCCGTCGGCGGCGTGCGCGCGCCGGGGCATACGAGCTACCAGGATCTCAAGGACGCGATCATGGGAACGCTGATGGAACTCGACCCCCAGACCCAGATTCACCCCGGCCACACCGAGCCGACGACGGTTGCCCAGGAGTGGGAGACCAACCGCTTCATCCGCGTCTGGCGCGGCCTCGACCGCGAGGGCAGCGAACCGTGCCTGGCAATGGATGAACCCGCGACGCTGGTGCTGCTCGGAGACGACTACGACGGCGGCCACAAGGCGTGGGTGCGCTGGCCCGACGGGCGCGACGACATCGTGCCCGGATCCCAGGTGCAGTCCGGGTAGCAGCGCTTAGAGGCTGTCTCAGGCCCCCCGCGCACGTCTGGCGGCGGCGGATCTGCGCGGCTTCTGCGTTCTCCGTCGCGGCAATGGCTTCAGCCATTGCACGCTCCCTGCGTGCTTGCCGCACTTGATCGGGCGCTCGCCAGCCGCATACGCAGGGCTATGCGACAACCCCAATAGACTTGGGGTCGATGGCGCGCGATCCGATCCCCACTTCTCGCATGCGCCGCTCGGCGACCGTGGGCCGGCTCGCCGCCGGCCAGGCCGTCAAGCAGTTCGGCACCCGCGCCGCGAACGTGGTCCGCGACGAGGACTCAGCCAGCGCCGCATCGGCCCGCCGCCAGGTCGAGACAGCCGAGCAGATCGTCGCGGCGCTGGGCACGATGAAGGGCGCGGCGATGAAGCTCGGGCAGGTAATGAGCTTCCTCGATGTCGGCCTCGTCCCCGAGGAGTACCGCGAGCAGTTCCAGGCCAAGCTTGCCGCGCTGCGCGACGCGGCGCCAAAGGTTTCGCTGAAGGACATGCAGAAGGTGATTGAAGCCGAGTACGACGAGCCGCTCGGGGAGGTCTTCGCGGAGTTCGACCCCGAGCCGATCGCCGCGGCCTCAATCGGGCAGGTCTACCGCGCGGAGCTCCACGATGGCCGCCAGGTCGCGGTCAAGGTCCAATATCCCGGGGTCGCAGCCGCAGTGCGTGCCGACATGCAGAACCTGGGGATGATCCTGCGCCTGATGCAGCGGGTCGCACCGGGACTCGACGTCAAGGCGGTGGGAGGGGAGATCCGCGAGCGGATCGGCGAGGAGCTCGACTACGAGCTCGAGGCGGGCAACCAGCGTGCGCTCGCGCGGCTGTTCCGCGGGCATCCATTCATCTACATTCCCGAGGTCGTGACCTCGCTTTCGCGCGAGCGTGTGATGGTTTCCGAATACGTTGAGGGGACCGGCTTTGAGCACGCCAAGCAGACCACGCAGGCCGAGCGCGACCGCCTCGGGGAAATCATCTTCCGCTTCTACTTCGGCTGCATGTACCGCCACCACGCCTTCTCCGGCGACCCGCATCCGGGCAACTTCATCGTGCTCGCGGACGGGCGGGTGGCGTTCATCGACTTTGGCTTGTTCAAGCGGATCGACGACGAAGCGGCGGAGTTCGAGCTCGAGGCCGCTCGCCTGGGGATCCTCGGCGAGGGCGAAAAGCTGATCGCGCACCTGCACTCGCGAGGCTTCATCGGCGATCCAGGTCGCTACGACGCAGCCAAGATCATCGAGCAGTTCAACGACATCACTGGTTGGTACTCCCAGCCCGGGGTGCTCCAACTGCAGCCCGAGATCGCCACACAGGTGATGATCGACATGTCCGACCCGCGCTCGCGCCACTTCGCCCAGATGCGACACGAAAACCTGCCGCCCGACCACCTCTTCGGCCGCCGCCTCGAAATGCTCACGCTCGCAGTGATGGCGCAGCTGCACGCGAAGGGCAGCTGGCACGGGATCGCGCGCGAGTGGATCTTCGGCGATCCGCCCGCGACCGAGCTCGGCCGCGCCGAGGCCAATTTCTACCTGGGCGCCGCCACGGCGTGAGCCGCATCCACCCAGCCGCGCGGCTCGCGTTGCTGGGCCTCGCCGTCGCAGCGCTATTCGCCGCGATCTTCTTCTCCGGGCCGTTGTCGAGCGCTCGTGTGCGCGGCTGGATCGGCGGCTCGGACCCCGGCGCAGCAGCCCTTTTCGTCGCGCTGTCGGCGCTGCTGACCGTCGCATGCTTCCCCGGGCCGCTGCTGGCCGGTGCCTGCGGGCTGCTGTTTGGCGCGGCCGTTGGAACGCCGCTGTCGATCCTCGCCGCCACGCTCGGAGCGGTGCTCGCGTTCTTGATCGCGCGGCTGGTGGCGGGGGACGCCGTGGCGCGACTCGGGGGGGATCGCCTGCAAGGCCTCAGCAGATGGGTCGGCGAGCGCGGCTTTGTCTCGATTCTCTACGCCCGGATCCTGCCCGGGGTTCCCTATACCGCGGTCAACTACGCCGCCGGGCTGTCGCCCGTGCGCCTGCGCGCATTCACCGCGGCGACGGCGATCGGTGTCGCGCCGCGGGCCTTCGCATACACCGCGCTCGGCGGCAGCCTGGGCAACCTGGGCAGCCCTGAGGCGATCGTCGCAGTCGGGGTGCTTGTCGTGATGGCCGTCGGCGGACTGCTGTTCGCTAGAGCTGCTGGATCTGCAGCAGGCTCGTCGTGCCGCGGCGACCGCTCGGCAACCCCGCCGTGATCCCAACCCGCTGCCCGCGTGTGCACCAGCCGAGTTCGAGCACCCGTGCAGCGCAGTCGAGGATCAGCTCCTCAGTCACCTGGTGGCGGCGCATCGAAGCTGCCTCCACGCCCCAGTAGAGTCCGCAGCGGCGCACTGTCTCTTTGCCGGGTGACAGCGCATAGATCGGCACCGTGGGGCGGTGTGCCGAGAGGATCCGGGCTGTGCGGCCCGTCAGCGTCGGCACCACAAGGGCATCGAGCCTGAGCTCCCGGGCCGCCACGCAGGCGCTGTGGGCGACGGTGTAGTCAGGCTCGCGGTCGTGGCGCGCGACGCGGTGCTCGTTCCATTCCTGATAGCGCGCGTATTGCTCCGTGTGCTCAGCGATGCGCACCATCATCGCCACCGCTTCGACCGGATACGAGCCAACGGCCGTCTCCTGCGAGAGCATCACCGCGTCCGTGCCGTCGAGGATCGCGTTGGCCACATCGGCGACCTCAGCTCGGGTCGGCCGGCTGGAGGCAACCATCGAGTCGAGCATCTGGGTCGCGGTGATTGCCGGGCGTGCCAGCCTGCCGGCCATGTTGAGCAGGTCCTTCTGGACGATCGGTACGTGGGCGATGTCCATCTCGATCCCGAGGTCGCCGCGCGCGACCATCATGCAGTCCGCCGCGGCGAGGATCTCCTCCATCTTCTCGACTGCTTGCGGCTTTTCGATCTTCGCCACGAGCGGCAGCCGCGTGTGCTGCTTGACGGACTCCACGTCACTGGCGCTGCGCACGAACGACAGCGCCACGAGATCGACGCCGATGCTCTCGCCATGGGCGAGCAACGCCAGATCCTCGGCGGGCACCGCAGCCAGCTCGTTGACCGGACCAGGAATGTTCAACCCTTGGCGCGAGGCGACTGAGCCACCGATCTCGACCTCGGCGTCCAGCTCGCCCGCCTCGGGTCGCGTGGCGCGAACGGCGAGCCGCACCGAGCCGTCCGCGAGATAGACGTGATCGCCGATCGAAAGTGCGCGCGACATCTCCTGCCAGGACACGGACATGCGCTGGCCGTCGCCCTCGGTCTCGGCGCGCCCGTCGAACGTCACGACTTCGCCGACCTTGAGGTCAACCACGCCATCGCGTAGGGGGCCGATGCGCAGCTTGGGGCCAGGCAGATCCTGGAGGATCGCAACCGCGCGACCGGCGCGCTCCGCCGCGGCGCGCACGCGTCGGACTGTCTCCTCGTGCTCGTCGGGGGTGCCGTGGGAATAGTTCAGGCGTGCGACGTCCATCCCGGCGCGCACCAGCGCCTCGAGCACGTCGGGCTCGCGCGAGGCCGGCCCGATTGTCGCGACTATCTTTGTGCGGCGCATGAGGCGTGCCACGATAGCGACCGTTTAGGGCGCAAAGCAGCCATTCTCCGCGATCGTCTCATCGTCCGCGCTGAGCCGGCCGCTGCTCCGCAGGTCGCAGATCAGCTCCCAGCGCACCGCTGACTCGTTTCGCCCGGCGCCCTCGGGATGGGGGCGGCCCAGCGCAAGGTGGACCGCTCGTCGACGTCGAGGCAGTAGGACGCGAGCAGCTCGGCGAACCGGGCGGGATCGATCACGACCAGCCGGCTGCAAGCGCTTCTAGCGCCCCCTCGCCGGGGAGCAGCTCGGCCAGCGCCGAGACCAGCGCGCGCTGCGGCTCGAGCCGCGCGCCCTCGCCCATCACGCCGATGCGCCACGCCCTGCCCGCGAATTCGCCAACGCCGCTCGAAATCTCGATCCCGTGGCGCTGGAGGAGCTCTCCTCGCACCCCGGCCTCGTCGATTGCGGGCGGCACGCGGACGGCGAGCAGCGAGCAGAGCTGCTCGCCCTCAGGTGCGATCCGCTCCAACCCGAAGCAGCTGAGCGCCGACCGCAGCGCTTCGTGGGCGCGGGCGTGACGCGCGAAACGGCTCTCCAGTCCCTCCTCGAGCAGGATCCGCAGGGCTTCGTCCAGCCCGTAGATCATGTTGATCGGCGCCGTATGGTGGTAGCTGCGCCCGCCGCCGCTTGCCCCGTCCCAGTAGCCGAGCAGCAGACGCAGGTCGAAATACCAAGAGCGCGAGCGTTCGGGAAGGCGCTCGAGCGCGCGTGCGCCGGCGCTGAAGGGGGCTAGCCCGGGAGGGCAGTTGAGGCACTTCTGGGTGCCGGCGAAGGCCACATCGATGCCCTGGGCGTCGAGCTCCACGGGCAGCCCTCCGAGCGACGTAACGCAGTCCACGAGCAGCAGCGCGTCGTGGGCCGCGCAGCAGTCCGCGAGCCCTGCGAGCGGCTGGAGCACCCCGGTCGAGGTCTCCGCGTGGACGACGAACATCGCCCGCATGCCGGGTTCTGCGGCCTTGAGTAGCGCCTCGGTCGGGATCGCCCGCCCCCACGGCGCCTCGACGCGCACAACGTCGGCTCCGGCTCGCTCGAGCGCATCCGCCATGCGCGCGCCGAACAGGCCGTGCACGCCGCAGACGATGCGGTCGCCGGCGGCGGCGAAGTTGTCGACCATCGCCTGCATGCCGCCGCGGCCGGTCGCGGAGACCGGCAGGGTCGCGCGGTTCTCGGTGCCGAACACTTCTCGCAGCGACGCTGAGCAGCGGTCCATGATTTCGCCGAAGCGCGCGTCGAGATGTCCGATCGTTGGCTGTGCCAGTGCATGGAGGACGCGCTCGGGCACGGGACTCGGGCCCGCTCCGAGCAGCAGCGGCGCGCTCACGGGGACTCGAGGTCGGGGAACAGGGCCGCGCAGTGCGCCCGCAGCGAATCGCGCACGAACCCGCGCTCGGCCTGGGATGCAACGCGCAGACGCTCCAGTAGCTCCCGTTGTCCCTCCGTGGGCACCTCGTGAATCACCCAGCGCACGGCGAGCCGCTCGAACAGGAACTCGACCCGGCGCTGCCAGGCATCCTCGCGAGGGCCCGAGGCGATCGCTGCGAACCTGCGGCGGGTGGACGGGCTGAGCGAGCCGCGCAAGGTCAGTGCGCCGCCCTCGGCGTCGGTGTATTCGACGGTCGCTGCGTGCTCGCGGGCGCGGCGACGGCGGGCCATCTAGCCCACGATGTCAGCAGCCCGCTCGAGCTGCGCGCGCACGTCGCCCCGCAGCGGCTTGGCGTGCCCGGGCCAGGCCTCGGCCGGCTCCATTGCGGCGAGCTTGCGGATCGACGCCTGCGCTTGCGGCGTGTCGAAGTTGTAGGTCGCCATCGGCGTGTGCGGGGCGCTGTCGCGGCCCCACATGTCGAGCGTGTAGAAGCAGTCCGAGACCAGCGCCAGGCGATCCTCCTCGCGCCACAGGCCGATCAAACCGGGGGCGTGGCCAGGGAGCTCGACGACGCGCATGCCCGCGGCGATCTGCTCGCCCTCGACGACGGTGCCGGAGATCTTCACCGGGCCGCCATCCCAGGCGTAGCGGTGAAGCAGCTTGTGCAGCTGGCGATGCGGGAAGGAAAGCCCGCTCAGCTCCGGATCCCAGTAGCGCCAGCCGCCGCTGCCCTCGGCGTCGACGATCTCCTCGGGGTGGCACAGCACCGGCACGCCGAGCGCGGGCGCGGTCCCGCGATGATCGGTGTGGCCGTGGCCGAGCACGATCCGCCGCAGGCCGCCGAGATGCGCCGCGGCGCTCGCCACCGAAGCAGTCATCGTCCGCGCGCCGGCATCGAACATGCAGACCCCGCCTCCCTCCTCCTCGAGCAGGTAAACGTTGCAGTGGGCGGGCTCACCCTGGAGCACCCAGACGCCCTCGGCTACGGGCTTGGGCTCAGCGTGCGACAGGCGCCTGCCGAGACGCGTCTTGGCGTTGAAGGCGCCGGTCAGCCGCTGCTCGGCGCCTGAGCCCTGCTGCGGCATCATGCCGACCTGGCGTGCGAAGCTCATGGAGTCCGTGAAGGCGTTGTTTTCGGTGATCCGCCCGCTGGAGACGGACACCACATCGACTCCCTCGAGCTCGATCCGCGCGCCGGTCGGCGCGATCCCGTTGAACGGCTCGGGACCGGCGAAGGTGCCGGTCAGGCGCCACTGCACAGCGCAGCGCGCGCCCTCTGTCGTTGCTTGCACGATCTCGAAGTGCAGATCGGGAATCGCGGCGAACATGCCGCCGAGAAACGCCCTCACGCCGTCCGGCGCCGTCGTGTCCACCTGCCCGCGCACGTGCTCGCGCCCGCCTTCCAGCCACAGCGCAACGGCGCCCTCGAGATCGTGCCGGTCGATCGCCTCGAAGTAGGCGCGCGCGACCTTCAGCGTCTCCGTTTTCGCCGCGCGGGTCGGCTTGGGTGCTGCGGACTCCGCCATCGGTGCAGTCTAGATGAGTGCTGCCAGCGCCGGAGCCGCGCCTGCCCGCCAGCTCTGCCGGTCCTTCGGGGGGCGGCCGGTTCACGGCCCCGCTTGACTGCAAGCATCCCCGCCCTCGATCATCCAGAGCGTTGCCGAGGCGCCGGTAGGGTGTCGGCCGTGCCCGCTCCGAGACGCAAGCGCGAGATCGGCCGCGGTGAGCGTGTGGCAGCCGGAATCTGGCGGCTCAGGCTGCCGCTTCCCTGGCCCGGGGTACCGCACTGCAACGCCTTTGCGCTCGCGGCAGGTGACGGGATCGTGCTCGTGGACTGCGGCATGCACGAGCCTGGCTCGTTGGCGCACCTGGAGCGCGCGCTCGCGCAGTGCAGCCTGCGCCTGGAGCACGTTCGACTGCTCGTCTGCACCCACGCCCACTCCGATCACTACGGGCAAGCCGCGAGCGTGATCGAGCGCTCGGGCTGCGAGCTCTGGATGCACCCCGACCACGCGCACATGACACGTGCGGCGCAGGATCCGGAGGCCGCATTGGCGCGCAGAATCGAGGTTGCGCGACAATCCGGCGTGCCCGAAGAGCCGCTCCAGCGCTACTCCGAAGCGCGCAAGGGGCAGGGATACGGGATCGCCGCGCTCGTGGAGCCCGACCGGCCGCTGCTCCCGGGCCTGGAGATAGAGACCGATCTCGGGGTCTGGTCGGTGCACGAGACCCCGGGGCATGCCCCCTCGCACGTCTGCCTGTTTCAGGCCGAGCGGCGGTTGCTCCTCTCGGGTGACCATCTGCTCGGCCGGGTCTCGCCGTTCTACGACATCGGCTACAGCCCAGACCCTGCGGGTGAGTTCCTAAACTCGCTCGACATTGTCGAGGCGCTGGATGCGCGGCTCTGCCTGGCCGGCCACGGACGCACGTTCACCGACGTCCAAGCCCACATCGACGCCAACCGCAGCCTGGTGGGCGAGCGGATCGCAGCCGTGCTCGCCGCGCTTGGCGGCGGGGCGTCGCCGTCGGCCTTCGAGCTGCTCCCGCAGCTGTACGGCCCGGCGCTCAATCCGATGAGCGCGGGCTGGTGGTTGGCGGAGACGCTCGCGTACCTGCGCCACCTCGAGCTGACCGGCCGCGCGCGGCGGATCGACTCCCCGGGCGGCGAGCGCTGGGCTGCTGGCGCCAGCTGAATACGATCCGCACGAGATGAGGATCGACGACATCATCGCGGCGGGCGCGGAGCCCCTGTTCTCCTTTGAGTTCTTCCCGCCGAAGACCGAGGAGGGGGAGCGCAACCTGTTCGACGCGTTGTCGCAGCTGCGCGAGCTCGAACCGGGGTTCGTGTCGGTGACCTGGGGGGCAGGCGGATCGACTCGCACGAAGACGATCGAGATTGTCAGGCGGATTCGCGCGGACCACGATCTCGAGGCGATGGCGCACTTCACATGCGTGGGCGCGACTGTCGACGAGCTGCGCTCGGCGCTTGATCAGATGCGCTCAGCTGGTCTCGACAACGTGCTCGCGCTGCGCGGCGATCCGCCGGCGGGCGAGAGCGGGTTCGTGCAGACCGACGGCGGGCTTGCGCACGCTAGCGAGCTGACGGAGCTGGTCGCGGCGGAGTATGAGTTCTGCATCGTTGGCGCGTGCTACCCCGAGGGACACCCGGAGGAGCCTGACGCCAATGCCGACCTCGAACATCTGCGCCGCAAGGTGGAGGCCGGCGCGCGGGTGCTGGTGACGCAGCTGTTTTTCGACAACGCCGCCTACTTCGCGTTCGTCGGCCGCGCGCGCGCGGTCGGCATCGATGTGCCGATCGTGCCGGGGATCATGCCGATCACCAACTTCGAGCAGATCACGCGCTTCACCTCGATGTGCGGCGCGAGCATCCCCGCCGCGCTGCAGGCCCAGCTCGAGCTCCGCTCCGAGCAGCCGGCGGCGGTGGCTGAGCTGGGGGTGGCCTATGCGACGCTGCAATGCGCCGAGCTGCTCGCTGGCGGGGCTCCGGGCATCCACTTCTACACGCTCAACCGCTCGCCATCGACGCGCGCAATCCTGTCCGCGCTGCGCCTGACGCGGCCGTGGGAGCAGCGCTGAGAGCGCGTGGCTGAGGGGATCGGCGCTAAACCTCGATCTCCGGCGGCTCATGACTCGATCTCGAGCCCCTCGAGCAGCCGCGTCGCGCCGCCGGACTCCTCCCAGCGCACGTCGACAGAGTCGTTCTGGCGGTAGGTGCCGACGCCGAACGCCCCGATCAGCCATCTCCACTTGGAGATCTCGTCCTTGCTCAGTGTGCGGGCGAAATGCAGCGCACCGCCGCGGGTCTCGTAGTCAACGCCGGAACGCTGCTTGACGCCGTTGACATAGACCTCGAACGGCGATCGAACGCCGGATGGCAGCCGCACGATGCTCACGGCGCAATGATGTCAGCCGCACCGCGTAGCCTGCGGGCGGTGTCTGGTGCTGCTTCCGCAATCCCCTACCGCATCCGTCGCTCCTCGCGTGCGCGGCGCGTGAGCGTCCGCGTCGACGGCGAGGACGGTGTCGAGGTGACGCTGCCGACCCGTGCGCCGCAGCGCGCGGCCGATGCTGCGATCGCTGAGCTGGCGCCCTGGATCGAGCGCAGATTGCGCGCGGCGGCGCTCCTGCGCGCCGAGCTTGCTCGCCGCAGCGGATTCCTTCCCTACCTCGACGAGGAGCTTGAGCTGGTCATCGAGCATTCGCGCACGCGCGCCCTGCGCAGCGGCAGCAGGCTGCTTGCGCCGGATGAGGCGGCGATCGAGCGCTGGTACCGACGCGCGGCTCGCGTGGAGGTTGGGGCCCGGCTCGACTGGGCGACGGCAAGCGTGGGGCTGAGCTACACGACGCTGTCGATCCGCGGCCAGCGCACGCGCTGGGCAAGCTGCGGAGCTAGCGGCGCGATGAGCTTCAACTGGCGGCTGCTGCTGGCACCGCAGCGGGTGCTCGACTACGTCGTCTGGCACGAGGTCTGCCATCTCGAGGTGGCAGATCACTCCGCCCGCTTCTGGGCCCTACTCGACCGGCGCCACCCCGACTGGCGCGAGCCGGCGCAATGGCTTTCGCGCAACGGCGCGGGGCTGGTGCTCTAGCTACGAGGGCGCCTCGAGCAACGTCCGTCGCAGCGCTGCCGCAGCGCTCTCGGCGGGATGCTGCTCGATCAGGGTCCTGCGAAGCCGGCCGGTGTAGGCCTCGGCGGAGCCGTCGCCGCGCAGGTCGATGCCGGCGCGCAGCCGGCTAGGGCCGGCGAGCTCCCCGCGCACAGCGACCTGGCGCGAGGCGTCGAAGCTGCGCCTGAAGAAGTGGAGGTCCTCGCGATGAGCATCCGGGCGCAGCTCGTCGATCCGGCGCTCCAGCGCGTCGAGCGCCGCAGGCAGCGAGTCAAAGCGCGTGCGCTCGACGGTTGGTCCGATCCGCACCGTGAGCTTGCAGGCCGCCATCGCGGCCGAGATCCTACGCGGCGACGAGCTCGGCGACGAGTTCGTCGATCCCGCCCGTTTGGTGCTCGCACAGCAGGCGCATGCTGATCGCTGCAAACAGGCGGTGCGCGGCTACGTTGTCGGACAGCGTGGTCGCGGTGAAGCGGCGAATCCCGCAGCTGCGGGCGTGATCGGCGAGCGTCATCCCCATGCGTCGGCCGAGCCCAAGGCCCTGATAGGGGTCTCCGATCACGATCGCCGCCTCGGCGGCCGCGGGGTCGGCCGCGAGCCGGACGTACCGCGCGACGCCGATGATCTCGCGCTGCTCGATTGCGACAAACGCTGCGTGGTCGACACCGTCGATCTCCGTCAGGTACCTGAGCTCACCGCTTGTAAAGTGCGATTTCGGAGCCAGAAAGCGTGCACGGCTGGATTCTGGAGACAGCCGCGCGAGTGCAGCTGAGAGCAGCAGCTTGTCCTGCGGGCGGATCGCGCGGAGATACATGACCCCAGGCTAGAGCGCCGCCCGCGCGTTGCGTGTGCCGGCGGTCACACAGCCCAGGCTCAGCGCTGGGCGACCTCCACATAGTCGCGGCGGCGCTCGCCCACGTAGAGCTGACGCGGGCGGGCGATCTTCTGCTCCTTGTCCTGGACAAGCTCCAGCCATTGCGCGATCCAGCCGCTCGTGCGGCCGATGGCGAACATCACCGGGAACATCGCCACGGGCATTCCGAGCGCCTCGTAGATCAGGCCCGAGTAGAAGTCGACGTTGGGGTAGAGCTTGCGCTCGATGAAGTACTCATCTTCGAGCGCAACGCGTTCGAGCTCGAGCGCAATGTCGAGCAGCGGGTTGCGGGCACCGGTTACCTCGAACACGTCATCGGCGGCCGACTTGATGATCTTCGCGCGCGGGTCGAAGTTCTTGTAGACGCGGTGCCCGAAGCCCATCAGGCGCTCGTCTCCGACCTTAACGCCCTTGATGAAGTCGGGGATCTGCTCCTTCTTTCCGATCCGGTGGAGCATCCTCAGCACTGCCTCATTGGCGCCGCCGTGGAGCGGCCCGTACAGCGCGGCGATCCCCGCTGCAGTCGCCGAATAGGGGTCCACCTGGGAGGAGCCGACGCCCCTCACGGCGCTGGTCGAGCAGTTCTGCTCGTGGTCTGCATGGAGGATGAAAAGCACGTCGAGCGCACGCTCGAGCCGCGGATCGGGCTCGTATTTCAACTCGGTCATCTTGTAAAGCATCGAAAGGAAGTTGCCCGAGTAGTTGAGGTCGTTGTCGGGGTAGACGTAGGGCTGGCCGTGCGAGTGGCGGAAGGCGAACGCCGCGAGCGTCGGCATCTTGGCGATCAGTCGGATCGTCTGGATCGCGCGGTTCTGCTCGTCGTGGATCTCGTTTGCGTCAGGGTAGAACGTGGACATCGCGCCGACTGAGCCGAGCAGCATGCCCATCGGGTGAGCGTCGTGGCGGAAGCCCTGCATGAAGCTCTTGACGTTCTCGTGCACGAATGTGTGGATCGTGATCTCGTGGGTCCACTGTTCTAGCTCGCTCTGGGTCGGCAGGTCGCCGTGGACGAGCAAGTAGGCGACCTCGAGGTAGGTCGACTTCTCGGCGAGCTGCTCGATCGGGTAGCCGCGGTACTCGAGCACCCCCTGCTCGCCGTCGAGGAATGTCACGCCGCTGCGGCACGACGCGGTGTTCATGAACGCCGGGTCGTATGCGAGGAGGCCAAAATCCTCCTCGGAGGTCTTGATTTGGCGTAGGTCGAGCGAGCGGATCGACCCGTCCTCGATCGGGAGCTCGTAGGTGCGCCCGGTGCGGTTGTCTGTAACCGAGAGGGTGTCTTCGCTCATTGCAGGCTCTCCTGTGTCGTTCCGTAGCGGCTTTCGGTCGCTGCGACCTGGCCCTGATAGTGGCTGCCGAGGCTCGCGTGACCATAGGGGCGCTCAGCCGGAGCGTCGAGCGCCATGAATGAGAGCTGAGCGATCGCAAGCCCCGCGTAAAGCTTGATTGGGACCCGTGTCAGGTTGTTGAGCTCAAGCGTCAGCGTGCCTTTCCAGCCCGGGTCGCAGAAGCCGGCGGTGGCGTGGACAATCAAGCCGAAGCGCCCCAGCGAGGACTTGCCCTCGATCCGCGCCACGATGTCATCGGGCAGCTCGATGTACTCGAGCGTTGCCCCGAGACAGAACTCGCCGGGGTGGATCACAAACGGCTCGTCGCCGTCGATCTCGATCAGCTCGGTGAGGTTGGTGGGCGGGTTGCGCAGGTCGATCGCCGACGTACGGTGATTGTGAAAGACGCGAAAGGAGCTGCCGAGGCGCAGATCGACGCTGGCCGGCTGGACGAGTTCGGGATCCCACGGCTCGATGACGATCCAGCCGTCCTTGACGCAGCGTCGGATCGTGCCGTCCGAGAGCACGGATGACGGCGGGATTTCGCTCACGCTGGGGTCAGTGCTCGACCCTGCGGGCACGGGCGACCACCTGGCGGCTGCGCGCCGGCGGGGGCGGCGCAGGAGCACCGTGCGGACCGCGGCGCGGCCGGCGCGGGAGCGGCGGGCGGGGGTGCGGCGGGCGCGGCAGCTTGCTGCCGCCTTCCTGGTCGCTCGCGGCCAGTGGATCCTCGTCGCTTTGGTGGATCGCCCACCACACGAGCCACAGCAGACCGGCGATCGGCAGCTTGAGGAACAACATCAGGTAGATGAAGGTCCAGCTCATGCGCCGGGAGATCCTACTACCGCGAGCACCCGGGCTGCAATGCGCCCGGCGGGGGGGCGCCAGCAGCGCGGCTCTGGCGCGCGGGCGGGCCGCAATATAAAGCTCGCATTAAGACTGTTCGGGTTGTGATCCGCGGATCCGGGTAGTGCGCTAAAGCAGGAAACAGTTCTGCGCAACCAATCAAGGAGCCAGCTTCCACATGGATTACAAGATCAACCTGAGCGAGGTCGACACCGACGGTGCGATCCAGGAGGCCGAAGCAGCGGTCGCCGGCGACACCCGTCTCAACTTCCTTCGCAAGGCCGGCATCACCGGTGGGGCCGTCATGGGCGGCGGCGCTGTGCTTGCCGCGCTTGCGCCCGAGGCAATGGCCGCGAAGACCGGCCAAACGAAGGGCCACGGCCGTCCGCCGCGCAAGTTCGGCAAGGGCGACATCGGCATTCTCAACTATGCCCTGACGCTCGAGTACCTCGAGTCTGCCTTCTACGCCGACGCGGTACGGAGCATTACGTTCAGCGACCCGCACCTGAAGGCGGTCGCCGTGAAGATCGCGCAGGACGAGCAAGCACACGTGTCCTTCCTGGCAGGAGCAATTCCCGCCCGGAGCCGCGTCGCGCAGCCCACGTTCAACTTTCAGGGCACGACCAAGAATCAGACGTTGTTCTTCGCTACGGCGCAGGTGCTCGAGAACACCGGCGTCGGCGCGTACACCGGTCAGGGCTTCAACATCTCCAAGGCCGCGTACCTGAAGGCCGCGATTTCGATCCTCACGATCGAGGCCCGTCACGCCGGCGCGATCGGCTACATCAACGATGCAACCGCCAACGCGGTCGCACCGAACGGTCCGTTTGATCGTGGCGTGACTGCTGCGCACACCCTTGTGGCCGTTGCGAAGACGCACTTCATCGTCTAGTCAGACGCCGCACTCGCTGTGCCACGGGGGCCCTTCGGGGCCCCCGTTTTGTGTCGTTTTCACAGTGATCTAACTACGTCGTCCACGCGCATCAGTCACTGTGAAGAAGACACTGATCGCCGCATCGCTGTCCGTCGTCTTGGCTTTGCCAGCCGCCGCGGCGAGCCGTCCTCCTCACGCTACGCCAGCGAAGACCCACGCCGTGGCGCTGAAACACATCAAGATCACGCCCAAGGCACTGGAGATCCGCCGCGGCGAGACTGTCATCTGGACGTGGGGCGACAAGCTGCTCGACTCCAGCCACAACGTGACGAGCTACGGCAAGGCGCGCTTCCGCAGCTCGCCGACGCAGTCCGTCGGCACCTACAGCGTCAAGTTCACCCGCAAGGGCACCTACACCTACCGCTGCACGATCCATCCGCTGACGATGAAAGCGACAATAATCGTTCGCTAGGGAAGTAATCGGCGCGTTCGGAGTCGGGACGAACGACGATGTATCCAACCGACCAAAGGAAGGATCCACATGCCAGCCCTGACCTCGATCCGCCGCATGATGCTCGCGCTCGTCGCGTGCTTCGCGCTCGCTTCGGTTTCGATCACGCCGGCGCTGGGCGCCCAAGCCCAAACCGCCAAGAGGCATCACAAGGCTACGCACCACAAGAAGAAGCACCACAAGAAGAAGAGCAACTGCAAGGCTGATCGCGACGCCGACCACGTCGAGCCGGGCTCCAACGACGGCGACGGCTGCGGCGTCTGAGGCAACATCGACGGGCATCGTTGAGGCGCGGTGCCCTTCTGGCCACGCTCGACGGGCCTCGTTGAGTGCGCGTTGGTCTCGCTGCGCGAGTCCCCGCGCCTTAACGCGCCCGTCTACGGCAGGCCGGATGCTCGTCGCTCTGACCGTGCGCGCCTAAGGGCGTAGCCCGATAGGAGTTATGTAGAGCGCGTCGAATGTTCGGATTGGCCGGCCATTGTGCCACTCGATCAGGAGGTGTGTGATGGGTCTTGTCAGTCGTGA
>JBPCQX010000085.1:0-8499 GCA_050997675.1 Solirubrobacteraceae bacterium | reverse complement strand
ACCCTGCGGGATCGATGCCGAGTAGGTTGCGGTTGTAGGCGAGGTGGTGGATCGCGCACAGCGCGATCCCGTTGACTACGGCCGCGATCCCCTCCGGGCTCCTGTCCTCGATGATGTGCGCCGCCTGAACCAGCGCCGGCTCCTTGAGCGCGCATATTGCGCAGCGCTCGCGGTAGGCGCGCAAGACGTTGATGCGGAATCGCTGCTGGTGCAGTCGGATCCGGACATCGCCCAGCGTATAGGCGCGCACGTCGGGCGGCGACACCAGTCCGGCCGGGCTCGTGTCGGCGAGCGGCAACCCGACTTCGAGCGTCACCACGCGAGCCGCCGGGTCGTCGCTCGTCACATACACCGGCGCGACGACGACGAGCTGGCTCGGGGCAACCCCCATGAAGTAGATCAGCGGCACCTGCTCAGCGAAAGCGGCCCGAAGCGCGCGATTGTCGGGCTGATCGATCGAGCCGGCGCGGTAGTGGTAGAGGATTGTGCCGCTCCCCGGGTCGATGTCGTCGTCATACGGCGCACGCTGCCCGGGTGAATGCGCCGCGGTCAGGAGCGTCAGCGCTGCCGGCCCGGCGAATCGCCGGGGACGATAGATCCCGTTCTGCAGCGAGCCAACGCTCCAACGCTCGCCGGCGAAGGTGAAACCCTCGAGCAACGCCGAGCGCGGCAAACGAGGTCGTCGTAGCGGCGGGAAAGCCCACGCACGTGCTCAAGGGCGGCGCGGCGGATGGCGTGATCGGGATCCGTGATCGGAACAGCCTCGCCGAACCGCATCCGACACGCAAGGCGATCGGCGAGGGGACGCGGTCCGCCACGCGCCGATCGCGCTGCACCGGTGGCCGCGGTCGTGTCCATCCTACGGGCCGGTTGAGCCCATCACGGCTCTTCGCCGTGGTTCACAGGTTTCGAGCTCCTTGCGCTTTGGGGCGAGCGCGATCGGGCAAAGCACGAGTGGCCTCCGTCAATAGGGTCACCGGACCATGCATGCGCTGCAGTGCCAGACCCGCGTCGGCATCAACGCCGATGAGATACTGGGGGCCGTAATGGGAAGCGATCCAGCTCGACCGATCAGGGTTGTTAGCGGAACGATCAAAGACGGCGTGGTCAACTTCAACCAGGTCGTGATGGAGCGCGACGCCCCGCCCGTCGGCGTTCTGCTCGCTGGCATCGATCCAGATGAAGGGATCGCCGCCTTGTGGCTAAGACCGCTCAGTGCGATCGAGGAGGTGGCCACAACGCAGATCTCGGGCTACTCCCGGCACCTGCGCATTGAGCTTGGGGGTCCCCCTGAAGCCATCGGCGAGCCGGTCGTGATACGAGCTGCCGCGATCGACGCCATCCGTCCAGGTCTGCGGACGGAGATCGTCGAGTCGAACACCAATACGAAGAACAAGCTCGTCCGCGAGGCGTTCGGCTGGTTTTAGGGTGCGATTGCAAGTCCGGCGACGAAAATCGGCTAGTTCAACCGCTTGAAATCCGCCGGGACCTCCGGGTCCCTCGGGTTGCGCGTCTCGAACCGCTCTCCGAAGACGCTCTCGAAGCTCGCCCAATAATGCCTCGGTTCGGTGTGCCATCCGTCGGGCAGCTCGTCTCGCCGACGCACGACGGCCAGCGAGACCCGCCAGATCAGCTGGCCGCTGGCGGCATCCCGCAGCGGGAGCGATTCCCCGGGGCGAAGCACGCGCACCTGCATCCCGCCGCCGTACTCGTAGTCGATCCCGCCGATCTCGACGCCGTGCCTAACGTTCAGTGCGATGCCAGTTCCCTCGTTCTGAAGGAAGTACGCGAACGCGACGTCGTCCTCGCCGATCGAATACTCGTCGTTCGGCCCCACCACGACCGGGATCGCGTGAGCGAACACGATGGGCTGTAGCTGGGCGCGCGCGGCCTCCCGGATTGCCCGCCCTTGCTCCACAGCAGCGTCAACCTGGTCGCGGACCGCTCGTCCCTGCTCGACGGACGCGTCGATCTGCTCCCGGACCACGGCGAGTTCCGCGGCCGAGGTCTCCCTCATTGCGTCGACCTGTTCCTGTGCGGCCTTGACCTGGTCGTCAAGCTTGCTCATCTGCGCCCGGGCGAGCCCCATCTGCATGACGGCGACGCCTGCGAGGATCGCCGTCGCGACGAACGCGCCGACGCCCCCGCTCGCCGTGAGCCAATCGGTCAGCTTGACATTGGCGAGGCACAGTGCCGGGTGCGACACGGCGGCGCAGAGCATCGAGCCCGATCCTGGCACCGGTCACGGACGGCGACGGACCTTTGGCTGCCGTCCGAGGACGCGCGGCATGCCTGGACTTCAGGAGTTCGAGGCGAGCCTCTGCGCGGTCGTCGACGATGACGCGCCCCACCCGCGACCGATAGCTCGGTAGCCGCCGTTCTGTTCAGAACCCGCGGTGAGGCCAAATCAATGGTCGGCACGTCAGGACTCGCGTCGTGGTCGTCCCTAAAATCTCACCGTGCGCTGTTTCGCCCCAGACGCACATGCCGGCACCCATTAGCGCTGAGCGCCTCGGGCCTGACGCCACAGCGTTTCCCACAAGTGCGGTCGGATGCCATACACGTCGGGATGCGCGGCCCGCAGCCTGCCATGGCCACGGCGGACCGAGCGTCGTGGGTGTCATCCGTGACGGCCGGCAAAGCAACCTCGAGCTCGACGACCCTCGCCTGACCGATGCGGGCGCGAGTAGGGCTACGAGGGGACCTCGCGGCTCGCACAGCACGGACGATCCTCAACGACTTCCTTGGTTTCGACGTCGACCTCATCGTGGCGACCACGTTTCTGCGTGACGTTGTCGTCCCCTGCCCGCGAAGTTCGACTGGCCGGTGAGCGGATAGCATCGTGGGTCAACGATCGGCTCCTGTTGTCGTGTGTCGAATTCTCTGAGACGGAGGCATAGCGATCACGCCGGGCAGCGAACACCCCGCGGGACCACATACCCGAAGCGAACCAACGCACCCCTCCCGTGACGGGAGTCACGCGGTGCCGCGACGTCATTGACGGCCGGCGGGCCGGCTCGGTAGCGTCGGATCGTGACCGACGCGCGACAGCTACTCGACTCGCTCCTCGGCTGTCCGCTCCAGACCGTGACCGGCCGCGAGAATCGAATCCTTCGCCTCGACGGGGATGAGGTCGTAGTGTGGACCAAGCGCTCCCCAGGCGGCCAGCCGGTCCCCATTACGTGGGTGCGCTCGACCGAATCGAACGCGACCGCGAGATCGAGATCTCGGTCGCATCCGTACGCTACCGAAGTGCGTTCATCGGAGCCGTCTTACGTCAGCTCCCCGGCGCACAGGTCGTATCCGCGTCCCCGCCGCGCGTCCGCCTACCGCCCCGCTCGTAGTACGTGGCGGCGATCACGTCGCGGGCGGCGGCTTTGAACCAGCCCGGAGTATGTTCGCTGCCGCCGCCCCTAGGCAACTGGCTCCCACGCGCGGAGGAATGCCGCGAATTCCAGGGTCGGCTCGGCAGCGCTACGCAGCTCGTCCCCAACCGCGACGAATCCTCGGCTGAACGACCAGCTGCTCGCGGCATCGAGCGCCTTCGCGAGCCGCCCTCGCGGAACGCCGGCGACGTAAAGGAATGCGAGATGCTGTTGGGTAGGTCGCGTGGTTTGGCCGGCGGCATCCGCGAACGAAGGACGTCTGCGTCGGGCAAGTCAGACATCACCGCAGCGAGATCCGGCCAGTGGCGCGCAAGTTGCTCCAGCGCCGCTGACCCCGCGAGCGCATACTTCTGAGCTTCGGCAAGCCGCTTCGCGAGCTCGTTCGTGTTGGCCCGCAGGCGAGCCCCCTGCGCACGCTCGAAGGCGCGAATCGCCGCGCTCGTGTAGGCATAGGTGTTGTTCAGTGATTGCCCGAAGCCAACCGCGGCAGTCGGCGGATCGAACTCGAGGCTCATCTCCTCAATGGGGACAACTGCCGGCGATGGGATCGCTGCCGTCTCGAAGTCCGGGTCAGCCGGATCATTGGCGTACCTGTCCGCGACCCAAGCGCACGCGCCGGTTCCGGCGGCGAGAGCGCCGACGACCGGCCCAATAGGTGGCGGTAACGTCGCGCCGAGTCCAAGGAGCGCAGTAGCGCCCGCCATCCGATTGCGCCACTGCGCGGCGACGTTCCGTTCCGCCGGACTCAGGAGCATCAGCAGAGCGTAGTCATCGGCCCGCCAGCCCGTACCGTGTTGCGCTGGTGATCCCTGTGCCCGACGGACGACGTCCGACAAAGGAGTTAAGGTGCCGACGGCCAACAAGAACGGAGCGAGAGTTGGCCCTCTCGCTCCGCGGTCCTACTTCTCCTTCCTGACGCCCTTGAAGGGCGCCCGATCGGCCTTCACGTCCATAATGCGACCGGTCCTCGCGTCGCGCTTGACGTAATGGCTGCCCGGTCCGACGAACTGCGAGCGGCTCTTGACCGCTCCCCGTCGACCGGGGCCAGGTGGCGGATTTTTCGCCATCGGCGTCCACCTCCTTTCGCTGCCGGATTCGCGGCTACAGCCGCACAGCAGCCAGCCAATCGTCGCGAACAGCTCGGACGGATCGCTGGCAAGCTCGCACGATCGCGCGAGCGGAGCGTGCAACCCCAGGCGTACGGTCAACGGTCTGACGTTTCGTTCGGCCGGCCCTGCGACCCGGATCACGTGAGGTCAGCCCGCGCTGTGCGGACGAGCTCACGGGAAACTGGGTGAACGTTGTCCGAACAGGCGTGCTGTACGGCGCGGTCCACCGTCGCCAGCACGCGTCGGATGCCTTGAGCGACCGCGTACAACTCGGTCAGCTCGGCAATCGCATCTGGCTCGAACAGTTCGTCGAGTGAGGCCCCGACCTCAGCGAGCTCGATGCGACGGCCGAGGATCTGGCCGATCGCACGGCCCGGATCCTCGAAACGGGGGATGCGGATCTCCGTCGACAGCAGCGCCTGCGTGTCGGCGTATCCGCCGAGGTCGAGGTAGTGGTCGTGCACCGCCACCACGAAGCCGCAATCGAGCTCCTTCGCGAGCATCTGAACATTGCGGGTGAAGAACGCCTCTGCAACCTGGGACAGGTCGGTCTGCCCGATTCTCAGCCAACGGTCCGAGTCGTCGATGACGAGGAACGGAACTCGTTGATGCGAGCGGAAGATCGCCACCATCCGAGCGAGCTCCCCCACAACCTCGCCGCTGCCAAGACGTTGCTCGATCTCCTCGGCGCCGCTCTTAGCCTCGGTCGCGAACCCGGCATCGGCGATCAGACGCGGTGCACCCACTGCCCAACGACGGGTTCGCTCGCGGCCGTGCCGCCGTCGGACGTCAGCCACTCCCGCCTCAAGTTCGGCGCGTTCCTGCTGGCTGAGGGTCTCCGTGGCGTAGCGCGCAACGGTCCTCACGATGTGCTGTGCAAACGCCCGTGGCTCAGTGACCGTCTCTGCGTCGGCGGCCGCCACCG
The DNA here is from genome assembly GCA_050997675.1 of Solirubrobacteraceae bacterium. Lineage (GTDB taxonomy): Bacteria > Actinomycetota > Thermoleophilia > Solirubrobacterales > Solirubrobacteraceae > Palsa-513. The sequence goes on along the minus strand of JBPCQX010000085.1, from coordinate 3,079 downwards.
GGATCCGAATGGGGATGATTTCCGCCGGAAGGCTCTCGACGAGCGGACCCAGAACCGACGCGATCACACTCGACTTCCCTGAGCCGCTAGGTCCGATGAGGGCGACTCGGCCGCCCCTGGAGGCCATCTGATCCAGGACGTGTTCCGTCTCCGGCTGGCCGGTCAGCTCGTCGAACCGAACGTGGAAGAGGTCGAGATCCTCGTAGCGATGCGTCGCCTCGAACGCCCGTCGATCGTCCAGCTGCAGCAGTCGCTCGAAGCTCATATGGAACCCACCACGTTGCGCGGGCGATACACCTTGCGCGGTCGGCCTGCCGGTCCCTTCTCGGTCTCCGAGGCAACCAACCCGGCCTCCTCGAGCTGTGAGAACACCTGAACCGCTCGCGGTCGAGTCCATCCGAGACTGCGGAGCAGCTCCTCATCCGACGCGCTGGCCGCGCCCCGCGCCTCGAGCTCAGCCAGGAGCATGCTCGCTGGACGCCCTAGCTCCGATGCCGTTCGCTCGCGAGCCGCGCTGGCGGCAGCGACGTCCGCCGCGACCGTTCCTCCTTCGAGCGTGTCGCGCGCTAGCGCGAGTAGGCGACGTGGATTCCCCTGGCTGGCTTGCAGCAGCGGCCGAATCGCGGCGTCGTCCTGGACGGTCACGCGCTGGCGCAGCAGACGACGTTGCTCGTGTTCATCCAGCGGCGCCAGTTCGATAAGCCTGTCGAAGAACGCATCAGCGGGCGGCCGCAGCAATGCGGCGCGGTCGCGCTCGTCGCTCGCGACAATCCACCTAAACGGAAGTTGCCAGAGCTCATCGCGCAGGCGGCCGAAGAGCGTGTGAGCCTCGTCGGCCGATGGAATTCCGTCCACGAGGAGCACGGTCCGCGGCTGCTCTCCAGTCGGATCGCGCATCGAGTCGATCAGATCCAGCAGCATGGTGGCCTCGCCGAGGTTTGGCCGCGGCTGAAATGCCCGTCCGTAGCGCTCGCGTACGGTCTGGAGAAGGTTTGGCGCCTGCCCCAGCTGATAGCGCACAAGCTCAAGGAACGAGTAGGCGTCCGTCGCGAGCTTGCCGTCGACGAACACTGCCGGCACGTCGTGCTCGCGCAGGTCCAGAGCGAGCTGTCGGAGCAGCGTCGTCTTGCCGCTTCCGCGCTCTCCGATCACGAGCACGTTGAGTCCCTGCTCGGCGCTCTTGCGCAGGAGAGCGTGCTCGCGCCTGGACGTGTACAACTTGTGGTCAGGGCGGGTATCGCGAAGTGGTCGGCCGCTGAGGTCTGGCATCGCTTACATATCTTACAGTAAGTTTCGTTAGTACACGCAGGCTGGTTCAGATTGTCCGCCTGCGGGCCCCGTAACGTGGTCACCGTGAGCGAGTCGGACCCCAGCAGGCTCCCGGGCGATGACGCGAAGCCCCCTGCCTGCCGATGCCAGGGTTTGCTGGGATGCTTTCACCAACGCTCTCGGCGAGCTCCCAGCCGCGATCGGTGACGCCGAGGTGTTCGACGCGGCGTTCGGAGCGATTCGCCAGATCTCGCGCGGGCTTAATGTCCAACAGCTCGCCGACCCCTTGGAAATGCCCGAGGACGCCGGCGAGTACGCCGACGCGTTGCGGGAATACTCGTGCGGATTCCCGATGGATGGGGGCGCTGGATAAGTTGTGGCCGCGGCTGGTATCCGCTCCTGGTCGAGCTCGACGCCGAGCTCGACACGCTCCTGCCCGCCTACCGGCTCTACCAAGTGAAAGAGAAGTTCGCCGGCTTGAGGTTCTACTGGGCGGTCGGCGAGCGGGTCGTGAACCCCGACGACCCGGAGCCCGCCGCCCTCGAAAGAGATGCGAGCGCACCCGAGCGGGAATCGTGGCTTGCCGCGCACGAGCCATGGCAGCGGCGGCTTGACGTCTATCTCGAAACCACCGCGGGCAACGCGCCCGCGGCGGAGCTGCGGCGTCGGATCGGGCTGGCCAAGCGGCTTGTCGAACGCGCCGTCTCACGCGCAGCGAGGACATGCGAGCGCTGCGGCGAGCCCGGTGAGTGCTGCCAGCGGATGACCTCCGCTTGGTACAAGAGGTTGCGCGCCGCATGCGCGGATGCGGCCGATTACGTGCCGGCGCCGGACGATGATTAGACCGCGGGATCGACTTCGGCCCGCGACGACACTGCTCCGAAAGCCTCCGCCACCAGAGCCGCGTCCTCGTCCCGGGGGGCGTAGTGGAGGTATTTCATCGTGGTCTGGACGTCGGCGTGCCCCATCCACTCCTGCACGCGACGGATGTTGGCCTTTGCGATCATCCGGGTACCAAAAGTGTGCCTTAGATCGTGAAACCTCAAAGGACGTAGCCCAGCTCTCGCGAGAGCGTCGCGATAACGGCTGCTCAGCGCATCGCCGTCGAGCGGTAGTCCGGCCTCGCCGGCGAAGACAGAGTCGTCATCGCCGGTGTACCGCTCTCGGTCGCCGAGCTTGGCGAGCGCGCTGGCGACGTCCGGCGCCATCGGGACCGCGCGCACCTTGCCCGACTTCGGCGTCGTCAGGTGCCCGGCGGCGTAGCTGGCGCGGACCCTGATCGTCGAGCCGGTGAAGTCGACGTCGCGCCAGCGAAGCCCGAGCAGCTCGCCGCGGCGCAGACCGGTGAACGCGGCCGTCAGGAAGATCGCTGCGTCGGCTTCGGACCCGGCAGCGCGCACGAGGCTCCACACCTCCTCCGGCGAGAACACCTGGATGTCGCCGCTACTCCGCACCCTGAAGCGATCGACGCTCGCGACCGGATTCGCTGGCAGGGCATAGAGCTTGACCGCGCGTCTGAAGACCGCGTGCATGAGCACGAGCAGGTTGTTCTTGGTCTTGTTCGAGAGCTCGCGCTGCTGGCGAGCGCTCAACATGCCGGCACGCCAGCGCTCGATCTCCTGGACCGTGATGTCCTCGAGCGCCATGTCGCCGAACACGGGCAGCAGGTGGACGTTGATCGCGTTGCGGTAGTTGCGAAGCGTCGAGGGCTTGCAGCCGCGATCCTGCTCGGAGAAGCGGAGGTACTCGGCGGCGGCCTCGGCGAACGTCACGCTCGTCGCTGCCTGACCCGCCGACGACGCCGGGGACG
>JBPCQX010000066.1:0-8093 GCA_050997675.1 Solirubrobacteraceae bacterium | reverse complement strand
GAGGGCTCCTACACCGCGGCGCTGCTCGACGACCCGCAGCTCGTGGGGGAGAAGGTCATGGAGGAGGCTGAAGAGGTTGCCCGGGCCGCGCGTGAGGAGTCCGATGAGCGAGTCGACAACGAAGCGGCTGATCTCCTCTACCACCTGCTGGTGCTGCTGCGCGGGCGCGGCAGGCGCCTCGCGGACCCCGCGCGCATTCTCGCGGAGCGCCGCGGCGCCCCCCGCAAGCGATGACCACGTCGTTCGAGCAGGTTCGCGAGCTCGCGCGCGAACATAACCTCGTGCCGGTCCGCGAGTCGTTCATCGCGGACTGCGAAACGCCGGTGTCGGCGTTCCTCAAGCTGCGCGGCGATGGCCCGTCGTTCCTGCTCGAGTCCGCTGAGCAGGGACAACGGTTCGGGCGCTACTCGTTCATCGGCTTCAGGCCCCGCGAGGTTGTGCGCTGGTCGCTGGGCGACACGGGCGATCCCTACGCCCTGGCCGCGGCTGCTGTCGCGCGCTACACCCAGCCGCCGCTTGCTGATCTGCCCCCTTTTGCGGGCGGCGCGGTCGGCTTCTTTGGCTACGACCTCGTGCGCACGGTGGAGCCGCTGGGCGAGCCGAACGTCGATCTCCTCGGACTGCCTGACATGGCGCTGATGTTGACCGATGCGCTGGTTGTCTTTGACCACCTCAAGCACACGGTCACCGTGCTGGCCAACGCCTACGTCGGCGAGCGCGACCTCGAGCGCTCCTACGCTGAGGCCTGCGCGACGATCGAACACGTGCGCGAGCGTCTCGCAGGGCCTGTGCCGCAGGTTCCCCCGCACGCTGAGCGCTCCCAGCCGAAGTTCGAATCGAACATGCCGCGCGAGCAATTCGAGGGCATGGTCGCGCGTATCGTTGAATACGTCCATGCTGGAGACGCCTTCCAGGTCGTTCCTTCCCAGCGCTGGTCGGCGCCGATCGAGGTCGAGGCATTCTCGATCTATCGCGGCCTGCGCGCCGTGAACCCAAGTCCGTACATGTACTTCCTCGACTTCGAGGACTTCCAGCTCGCGGGGGCCTCACCGGAGCCGCTGCTGACGGTGCAGGGTCGCACGGCTTCGACGCGGCCGGTCGCTGGCACCCGTCCGCGCGGTGCTGGCCCAGCTGAAGACGAGCGGATCGCGGCGGACCTGCTCGCTGACGAGAAGGAACGAGCGGAGCACGTGATGCTCGTTGACCTTGGGCGCAATGACCTCGGTCGGGTGTGCGAGTACGGCACGGTGCGGGTGGATGCGTTGATGGAGGTCGAGCTGTACAGCCATGTGATGCACATTGTCTCGGCCGTCTCCGGGACGCTCCGCGGCGAGGTTGGCGCGATCGACGCGTTACGGGTTACGCTGCCGGCGGGAACGCTTTCGGGGGCGCCGAAGGTGCGCGCGATGCAGATCATTGACGAGCTCGAGCCGGTCAAGCGCGGGGGCTACGGCGGTGCTGTGGGCTACCTCTCATACGCGGGCGACCTCGATACCTGCATTCACATCCGCACGGTCGTCGTCAAGGACGGCATCGCGCACGTACAAGCCGGCGGGGGCACGGTCGCGGACGCACGCCCTGAATACGAGTTTGCCGAGTCGGAGGCCAAGGCGCGGGCGGTGCTGCGCGCGGTGCAGCTTGCTGGAGAGCAGGCGGACTGGGCCTGATGGCGGACGCGCTGGTGATCGACAACTATGACTCCTTCACCTACAACCTGGTGCAGGGTCTCGGCGAGTGTGGCGCAACCGTCGACGTGGTGCGCAACGATGCGGCGACGGTTGACGAGCTGCTTGCGCGGGGCCCGGACCGCCTGGTCATCTCGCCTGGTCCGTGCACACCTGATGACGCTGGGATCTCGCTCGAAGCCGCCTCGCGATTCCCGCGGGCGGGGATCGCCACGCTGGGCGTCTGCCTCGGGCATCAAGCCTTGGCGCAGGCATTCGGCGGGCGCGTGGTGAGGCACATGCCCGTCCATGGCAAGGCCTGCGAGATCGAGCACGACGGCCGCACGATCTACGCGGGGTTGCCGAATCCGCTGCTGGTCGGTCGCTACCACTCGCTGATCGTCGAGGCCGAGACGCTGCCGACCTGCTTTGAGGTCTCGGCGGCGGACAGCGGCGGTGTTGTGATGGGCTTGCGCCATCGCGAGCTGCCGGCTGAGGGGGTTCAGTTTCATCCCGAGTCGCTGCTGACGGCTGACGGGATGGCGATGCTGAGGAGCTTTCTTGCCGGATGAGCTGATCACGGCGGCGCTCGAGCGGCTTGCCTGCGGCGAGGATCTGACGAGCGCCGAGGCGCGGCGGGTGCTCGAGCGGATCATGTCGGGGGAGGTCTCCGAGGTTCAGATTGCGGGTTTCCTGATCGCCCTGCGAACGAAGGGCGAGACGGTTGATGAGCTGGTGGGACTCGCGAGCGCGATGCGCGCGCTCGCCACCCCGGTGCGCTGCGCTCGCGAGGATCTGCTCGACACGGCGGGAACCGGCGGTGGGCGGCCGTCGTTCAACGTTTCCACGACTGCGGCGCTGATTGCGGCGAGCGCGGGCTGCGCGGTGGCCAAGCACGGGAACCGCTCGGCTACGAGCCTGTCGGGCTCTGCGGATCTGCTCGAGGCGCTTGGAGCGCGGATCGACCTGCCGCCGGAGGGGGTCGCGCGCTGCATTGAGCAGCTTGGCTTTGGCTTCATGTTCGCGCCCACCCACCACGCGGCCACGCGCTACGTGGTCCCCGTGCGCAAGGAGCTCGCGGTCCGCACGATCTTTAACCTGCTCGGCCCGCTGACAAATCCTGCGGGTGCACGCCACCAGCTGATCGGCGTGTCTGATGCGGCGTTCACGCGCACTGTCGCGGGTGCGGCAGCGGGGCTGGGTGCGGCGCGTGCGCTGATCGTGCGATCACACGACGGACTCGACGAACTCAGCGCGGCAGCGGCAACGGACGTGATTGAGGTTGGGGACGACGGCACGTTGAGCGAGTACACGGTCTCAGCTCGACAGGCGGGCGTCGAGGCGATCGAGCCGGGGGCGCTCAATGGCGGCGGGACGCCGCGTCAGAACGCGCAGACGACGCGGCGAATCTTTGCCGGGGAGAGCGGACCGGAGCGCGAGACCGCGCTGCTCAACGCCGGCGCGGCGATCTATGCGGCGGGGCGGACGCCGTCGATCGCGCTCGGCGTGCAGCTGGCGCGCGCAGCGGTGGACGATGGGCGCGCGGCGGAGACGCTGGCTCGGTTTGTCGAATTGAGCAACGCGCTGTGAGCGCGCTCGAGGACATCCTGCGGACCACGCGTGAGGATCTGGCCTCGCGCCGGCTGACGCACGGGCCGTCGGGGCGCGCGCGCCACGTCTTTCGCGACGCGCTGGCCGGGCCCGGCTTGGGCGTGATCGCCGAGCACAAGCGCCGCTCACCGTCGGCGGGCGAGATTCGCGCGGGCGCCTCGGTCGCGGAGATCGTGGTCGCCTATGAGCTCGGGGGGGCGGTTGCTTGTTCGGTGCTGACCGAGCAGCGCAACTTTGGCGGCTCGCTGGCGGATCTGCGGGAGGCTAGGGCGGCTACGGTGCTGCCGTTGCTGCGCAAGGATTTCGTGGTCGACCGCTTCCAGCTGGAGGAGGCTGCTGCGGCCGGCGCCGACGCGGTGCTGCTGATCGTGGCTGCGCTGGAGTCCGGGGCGCTGCATGAGCTGCACCGCGCGGCGGGCGACCTGGGGCTCGATGTGCTGGTCGAGGTCCATGATTTGGCGGAGCTGCGGCGCGCGCTGGAGCTCGAGCCCGAGATCGTTGGCGTCAACAACCGCGACCTGCGCGATTTCTCGGTCGACATTGAGCGCACGCTCGAGTTGCGCTCCGAGATCCCGCAGGGGGTCCTGGTGGTCTCAGAGTCCGGCTTCACCCAGCGGGAGCAGCTCGCCCGACTCGGGGCGACGGGCGTGGACGCGGTGCTGGTCGGCGAGGCCCTGATGCGCGCGCCTGACCCCGCGGCGGCGCTGCGCGCACTCATTTAGGGTCGCTTCACCAGGCTCCCTCAAGATGTCAGGCGTGAAAGGCCTCCTGCGATCCCCGTTTCTCGCTGCGCTCCTCGGCGGCCTGGTCGTCGCGGCGGCGCTGCTGCTGATTGGGGTGGGTGGCGGCACACGCACGACGACAGTGATTCAGCAGGCACCGATCGGGACTTCCAACGCGTCCGTTTCGGCGGGTTCGCTGACCCCGCGCGAAATCTACAAGCGCGAGGCCCCGGGAGTCGTCCATGTCACTGCGCAGGTCGTCCAGCGCTCGCAGTCGCCGTTTGACCTGACGCCCCAGGGCCAGCAGGGCACCGCGACCGGATCCGGTGTCGTGATCGATAAGGGCGGCACGATCCTGACCAACGCCCATGTGATCCAGGGCTCGATCAAGACGACCGTCCAATTCGAGGATCACACCTCCGTGGACGCCAAGGTGGTCGGGCGCGACGAGAGCACGGATCTCGCGGTGCTCAAGGTCAATCCCGACGGGCTCAACCTCGTCCCCCTCCCGCTCGGCAACTCCAAGGGCGTGCAGGTTGGCGACCCGACGCTTGCGATCGGCAACCCGTTTGGGCTCGACCGCACGCTCACCACGGGTGTCGTGTCGGCCCTCCAGCGCCAGATCCAGGCGCCCAACGGCTTCACGATCGACAACGTGATTCAGACTGACGCTCCGATCAACCCCGGCAACTCGGGGGGTCCGTTGCTGGACGCCGCGGGGCGTGTGATCGGCATCAACTCCCAGATCGAGACGGGCGGCGGCCAGGGAAGCGTCGGCATCGGCTTTGCGATCCCGATCGACACCGCCAAGAAGATCATCCCTCAACTCGAGCAGCACGGCTCGGTTGCCACCGCCTTTCTCGGCCTGACCTCGTTGACGATCGACGCGACGCTCTCCCAGCTCAACCTGCCGGTCAAAAGCGGTGCGCTGGTCCAGAGCATCAACAAGGGTTCGCCGGCGGATCGCGCCGGCATCAAGGCTGGCTCGGTGTCGGCGCGGGTCGGCGGCAGCCCGGTGCAGCTCGGCGGCGACATCATCACCTCGATCGATGGCAAGTCCGTCAGCAGCAGCCAGGATCTGGCCGGGTTGATCGGCGCCCACAAGCCGGGCGATTCGGTGAAGATCGGTCTGAAGCGCAAGAGCCAGGACCTGACGATCTCGGTCAAGCTCGGCACGCGGCCGAACACCGCCGCTGCGAACACGGGTGGCGGCAACGGCGACCTCACGCCCCCCGGCGGCTGAGGCAACCGCCACGGCGCACTCCGGCCGTGGCTCCGGCCACCGCTCGCCGGGGCGCACTCTTGGCGGCTGAGGTGACCCCCGCAACCCAGACGCCACCGCCCGGCGGGGCGCGTCTTATACCGTGTTCACATGGACCACACGCGCGTGAAGATCTGCGGAGTGACCCGCCTGGAGGATGCCGAGTTGGCCGTCAGCCTCGGCGCCTGGGCGGTTGGGATGGTCTTCTATCGCACCTCCAAGCGGTGCTGCTCGATCGCAGACGCCGAGCGGATCGCTGCAGCGCTGCGTCGCCGGGCGGAGATCGCTGGCGTGTTCGTAAACGCCCAGCTTGATGAAGTGACGCGGATCGCCGAGCGCCTTGGATTGACGCTGATCCAGCTCCATGGCGACGAGGGTCCCGCCTTCTGCGCGGAGGTTGCCCGCCGCACGGGTGCCCGCACGATCCGCGCAATGCCGATCGCGACTGCGGGGGCACTCCAGGATCTCGAGCGTTTCCACACCGATTTTCACTTGCTCGATGGTCATGCGCCGGGCTTGCGGGGCGGCACTGGCGAGCGCTTCGAGTGGGGTCTGCTCTCCGGCCGCCGCTCGCAGATTCCGTCGATCATCAGTGGCGGCCTCGACGCCGCGAACGTCGCAGCGGCGATCGCAGCCGCGTCGGATCCGTTCGCGGTGGACGTTGCGAGCGGGGTCGAGGCGGCGCCGGGGGTCAAGGACGAGCGGCGACTGCGGGCTTTCTTTGCCGCTGTCCGGCCAGAGGTGTCGGCCGCGTGAGCCGGGACGATCGACATCGCTATGGACCTTACGGGGGGCAGTACGTTCCGGAAACTCTGATGCCGGCACTCGGAGAGCTCGAGCGCGCCTGGACCGAAGCGTGGAGCGATCCCGGGTTCCGCGACGAGCTCAACGTGCTGCTGCGGGATTTCGCCGGCCGCCCGACGCCGCTCTACGAGGCCCTGCGCCTGGGCGATGCGCTCGGCCGTCGGGTGCTGCTGAAGCGCGAAGATCTCAACCACACGGGATCGCACAAGCTGAACAACGCGCTTGGGCAGGCGCTGCTCGCCAGGCGGATGGGCAAGCGGCGGGTCATCGCCGAAACCGGCGCCGGCCAGCACGGCGTGGCCTCCGCCACGGCGTGCGCACTGCTGGGCCTGGAGTGCGTGGTGTACATGGGTGAGGAGGACATTCGTCGCCAGCTGCCCAACGTGCAGCGGATGGAGCTGCTCGGCGCGAGCGTGGAGCCCGTGTCGGCTGGTGCGAAGACGCTCAAGGAGGCGGTTTCCGGGGCGATCCGCGACTGGGTGGAAAACGTCGAGAGCACGCACTACATCATCGGCAGCGTGGTGGGACCGGCGCCCTATCCGGAGATCGTGTGCGAGCTTCAGCGCACGATTGGCGAGGAGTCCCGCGCCCAGGTGCTCGAGCGCTTCGGGCGCCTACCTGACCGGGTGATCGCCTGCGTCGGCGGGGGTGCGAACTCGATCGGCATGTTCACCGGCTTCCTCGACGACGCGGACGTCGAGCTGGTCGGCGTCGAGGCCGCTGGCGAGGGCCTCGACAGCGGGCGACACGGAGCGCCGCTGACGGTCGGCGGGCGCTCCGGCGTGCTGCACGGCTCGCTGTCGGCCGTGCTTCAGGACGATGACGGTCAGATTCTCGAGGCGCACTCGATCTCTGCGGGCCTCGACTACCCGGGTTCGGGTCCGCAGCACGCATTTCTGCGCGACAGCGGTCGTGCGCGCTACGAGGCGGTGCTTGACGCGGACGCGCTGCGCGGCTTTCAGCAGCTGACCCGGCTCGAGGGCATCATCCCGGCGCTGGAGTCATCCCATGCGATCGTTTGGGCGATCGACCACCCGGGGGGCGAGCTCGACCTGATCTGCCTGTCTGGGCGCGGCGACAAGGATCTCGCTGAGGTGCTGGAGCACCTGAAGTGAGCGCGCTTGCCGGTGCGTTCGCCAGCGGCCGCACGGCGCTGATGCCCTATCTGATGGGCGGCTTTCCCGACCTCGAGGGGTCGCTGGCGATCGGCGAGGCGTGCGTGCGGGCGGGCGCGGACGTGCTCGAGTTGGGCGTGCCGTTTTCCGATCCGCTCGCCGATGGGCCGCAGATCCACGCGGCCGCCACGCGGGCGCTCGCTGCGGGAGCAACGGTGGGCGGTGTGATCGAGGTCGCCCGCTCGCTGTCGCGCGAGGTCCCGGTCGTCGTGATGTGTTACGCAAACCCGATCCTGGCCCGCGGCGTCGAGCCTTTCGTTGCGGCCCTGGCCGGCGCCGGAGTCGCGGGCCTGATCGTGCCCGATCTGCCGATCGAGGAGGCGCCGGCGGTGCTGGCGGCTTGCGATGCTGCGGGCGTGGACCTGGTGCCCCTGCTCGCGCCGACCACGCCGCCAGAGCGGGCGCGCGCGATCGGCTCTCGCGCGCGCGGATTTCTCTACGTCGTCTCGACGCGGGGCACAACGGGGGAGCGTGGCTCCTTGGCGGATGGGGTTGCACCGCTGCTGGCGCGGGCGAAGGCTGCGACAACGGTGCCCGTTGCGGTGGGCTTTGGGATCAGCTCCCCGGAGCAGGGCGCGCAGGCCGCGCGGGCCGGCGCTGACGGCATCATCATCGGCACACGACTTGTCCGGGCGGCCGCCGAATCGGGCGATCCGCCGACTGCTGTTGGCGAGTTGGTCGGCCGCTTTGCAGCTGCGCTGCCGGGCGGGCGCTCAGTCGTGAGCTGAGCGCCGGCGGTAGACTGCTCGGCCAGATGGCGCTTGTCCTCACTACCACCTTTGCGATGATCATCTGGGTCGTGCTCTGGGCCCTTGGCGCCAAGGGCTTCGATGCTTTCCTGCTCGCGGCATTGGTG
>JBPCQX010000145.1:0-5572 GCA_050997675.1 Solirubrobacteraceae bacterium | reverse complement strand
GGGCGTTTCTCGCGTTGTGCATCGCGCTGCCCGAGGAGGGTCGGCGGGCGCTCGCCGACCCGGACCTCGAACTCTTGTTCACCGGCACCCTGACGCGTCGTGCGGCGGTGCATCTGCGCGAGCACGTGGCGACCCCGGCGCGCGGCGTGGACGACGACGATCTGGCAGCGCTGCTCGCTGAGCTCGCGGTGCGAGGAGCCCAGGGACCGGTTGATCCCGGGCAACTCGTTGCCGAGGGACTCCAACTCGAACTTGCGCGGGTCGATCGCGAGATCGCCGCAGCGCGGGCCGCTGGGCGCGGCGGCTTGAGCGATCTCGCCGCCACCCGTCGCGGGATCAAGGCGCGGCTCGAGGAGGCGCTGGAGACGGTTCTGGAGCGGGAGGGGAGGGAGCGGTAGGCGCGTCCTTCTATGCTCTAATTGCCATGTCGAAGTCGAGCGCGGCATGGCGACGGTTCCGACGTAGCCCAAATGGTGCGATCCGGGGTAGCTCAATGGCAGAGCAGGACGCTGTTAACGTCAAGGTTGTGGGTTCGAATCCCACCCCCGGAGCTCTTCACCCCGCGCCAGCCGTTCGACGAGCACCGCGGCTCGCGCCGCTCCGTTATGCCGCGCGCTCCACCGCGCGAGAGCCTTCGCGCGGTCGCGCATCAGCTGATCTGCGAGCGCCCGCTTGACGGCCAGCCTGACCGTGACCGGCGAGACGAGGGCGCGCGGCACGCGCATCCCAACGCCGGCCCAGTCAACGCGCGCGGCGTTCTCGTTCATGTCGCCCGCCGCGGGGCACGCCACCACGGCTGCCCCTGAGGCGAGCGCTCGCACGACGGTTCCGTGGCCTCCGTGGCAAACGACGACGTCGGCGTGCGGCATCGTGCGCGAATACGGAATCCAGTCGAGCACCGTCGCGTTCGAGGCGGTGGGCAGTGGTCGCTCGGGCTCCCGTCGGTTCCACGTCCCGAGCACGCGCACGTCCAGTCCGTCGAGCCCCCGGATCGCGCTGCGCAGCAGACGGTGCTCGGGGTCCTGGGAGGTCGAAGGGGCGATCACCACCAGCGGCGTGCCGCCCGCGGGGATCGGCACGTCGTCGGTGGGCGGCTCCCAGAAGAGCGGTCCGACAACATGCTCGTGCCGCGCCCACCGGCGCGGGTACTCGAGTTGAGGGAACGAAGCCACGACGCAGAGCTGCGCGCTGAGGCCGCCGTGAAAGCGCTCGAGCAACGGCAGCCCGAGCCGCTCTCGCGTGCCGTTCAGCTCGAGGCGACCCTGCTGAAGCCCGTTCGACACCGGTTTGGCCAGCGCGCGCCAGAGCCCGCGCCCCGCAGCCGTGCGCGGCATTCGCGCGCCGAGTGAGTAGGGCGGAAAGCCATCGGCGCTAGACGGGTGTACGTGCGGCACGAGCGTTGCTGTTGGCACGCCCGCAACCTCGCCCGCGAGGGCCGGGGCGAGCGTGAGGATGTCGGCGACGATTGCGTGCGGACGCAACCGCTCGATCAACGGCACGGTCTCGCGCGCGGCGCGCACCGCCGCCTCGTAGGGCTTCAGGGCGCGGCCGCGCGTGGGGAAGACGTCGTACTCCGGCGCTTCAGCGAAACCGAGACCCTCGCGCGCAATGTCAGCCCGCCAGCGCTTCCAGGTCTGAACATGAACCTCGTGCCCGCGGTCCCTCAGCGCGCAGCCGAGGGCAATGATCGGAAAGGCATGGCCAGGATCGCCGAATGCGCCCAGCAGCAGCCGCAGAGCCCGTCCGGCGCGCGCGGGGGTGCGGGGCTCACTTTCAGGCGGCAAGCTCTGCGAGCTGGCGCAGCTGACTGCGGCGACCTTCGAGATCGAACGCCAGTGGCGTCACGCCGAGCGTGCCAACCCCGGCCTCGCGATAGACCTCCAGGCGCTCCTTCACCCGATCGGCCGGCCCACACAGCGACACCAAGTCGATCAGCTCGTCGGGCAACGCTGCCATCGCCTCCTCACGCTTGCCCTCGAGGTAGAGGTCCTGCACCTCCTTCGCAGCCTGCTCGAAGCCGTATCGTTGGACCAGCGAGTTGTAGAAGTTCTGTTTGCGAGATCCCATGCCGCCGATGTACAGCGCGAGAAACGGCCGCGTGGCGTTGCGCGCCGCCTCGACGTCGTCGGTGATGAACAGGTTGACAGTCGGCGCAATGTCGAACCGCTCCAGCGAGCGCCCGCTGCGCGCGGCTCCTTCCTCGAGCAGCGGTCGGAACTCCGCCACGTGCTCCGGCGAAAACAACGTGGGGATCCAGCCGTCGGCGACCTCGCCGGCGAGCGTCGTGTTCTTTGGACCGATCGCTGCGAGGTAGATCGGGATCTCCTCCTGGACCGTCCCGATCGTCAACTTCAGGGCCTTCCCGGGTCCGTCGGGGAGTGGCAGCTCGAGCGTCTCGCCATGAAACTCGAGCCGTTCGCGTGCCAGCGCCATGCGCACAACGGCGACGTACTCGCGGGTTCGCTGCAGCTGCTTGGCGAACCGCTGACCGTGCCAGCCCTCGGCGACCTGCGGACCGGACGAGCCGATCCCAAGCAGCATGCGCCCGCCTGAGAGCTGGTCGAGCGTTGCGGCGGTCATCGCCGTCATCGCCGCGCTGCGCGCCGGCATCTGGAAGATCGCAGAGCCGATCTTGATCGTCTCCGTGCCGGCGGCAAGCCAGGCGAGGACCGTCGCGGCGTCCGAGCCGTAAGCCTCTGCTGCCCAGACGGAGTCGTAGCCGAGGCGTTCGGCCTCCTGCACGATCTGAAGCTGGTCCTGCGCCGACAGGCCGAGGCCCCAATAGCCGATGTGCACTCCTAGCTTCATGCAGGATTCCTTTCAACCACAGGGGTTAGCTTGCCGGCCGCGACGCAGCCGCCTACTCTGCCGGGACCGCTTCAACGGCGGCAATCCTATGCCAAGACACTCCTCACCCATCCGAGAGCTGCGCCACGTCATCGACTGCATGCCGGCGCACACGCGCGCCGCGATGCTCGACGGGGTGCGTGCGAACGAGATTGTGGCCGGTGCCTACAGCGACCGCAACGGCGGCGTCTGTCCGATGCTCGCCGCGCACCGTTGTGGCGGGCGCACCGATTACATTGCGTTCGCCCGTGCCTGGGATCGCTTCACGGACACGGTGTCCAAGCACCGCCGAGCGCGGCGCGCAACGCGGCGCGAGACCCGCATCCTGATCTCCCAACTCGAGGCCAGCCTGCTCGCCGAGCAGCAGCTGATGGATCTCGGCGAAGCGATCTCCGACCATCGCGACCTGCGCGCACGCGCCAAGGCAGCGGCGGTCAGCGCTACGCGCGAGCGACCAGGCGATCGCGACCGCTCGCGAGAGCTCCGCGGCGTCCTCGGGTGGCGCTGGACGCGTCCAGCTCGCCGCCTCGAGGATTACGAGCGGGCGCTGGCGTGGGCGGAGCGCGAGCAGACCGACGCCGCCCGGGCGCCCCAGCCCGAGTTCGTCTAGAGCCCGTCTCCCGGCCGCACGAACTGGATCTCCGGCACGATGCAGGCCGGGGAAAGGCGCAGCAGCGCGCGCACCATCTCAGCAATGTCGCGCGGCTGAATCATGTCCTCCGCCTTGACCGTTTCCTTCACGAAGTCAGTCATTGGCGTGTCGACGAAACCCGGGCACAGCGCGCATGACTTGATCCCGTCCGCGGCGAGTTCCCGGTTCATTGCCTCGGAGAAGCCGACGACCCCGGCTTTGGTCGCTGAGTAGACCGACAGCCAGGCCTGCCCATGCTTGCCGGCGATCGAAGCGGTGTTGACAACCAGCGCCTTGTGGTGCTCGGACGCCGCTGCGCGGAGCAGGTCGACCGATTCGCGGTAGAACAGCGCGATCGAGCGAAGGTTGACCCCGAGCTGAATGTCCAGCTTCTTCGTCGAGAGATCGGCGATCGCTTCACCGAGTCCAACGCCGGCATTGTTGACCAGAACGTCGAGCCGGCCGTACTTCTCGCGGTGCGCGGCGACCACCTTCTTGATCTCCGACTCCTCGCCGAGTGCGGCTGCCACGTCGGTCACGTTAAAGCCATCGGCGCGCAGCGCCGATGCCGCATCCGCCAACTTCTCCGGCCGGCGCGCAGCCATCGTTACGCCGTAGCCCTCCTCCGCAAGCATGCGGGTGATCGCAAGCCCGATCCCGCTCGAAGCGCCCGTCACGATCGCCGCTCTGTCAGCCATACCAGTCTCCGTTTCGTCGCCAGGGAGCGCGAATCTACACCGCCGCGATGCAGCACGCCCCAAACCGGCCTGCGATGATGCTCCTGCACGATGCGCCGCCTCGCGACCTCACTCCCAATGCTCGGCGCGCTCGTAGTCGTGGGCTGCGGCGGCGCTTCTGGCGGATCAGCTACCGCACCGCCGGCTAGCTCGGCGGAGTTTCCGAGTCTCGCCGGCAAGACGCTGCAGTCCGTGATGGCGACTTACCCCAAGGGCCCGATCTTTGCCGCCAGCGTCTCGGTCCTGCGGGTCGGTGAGAATCGCCTGGGCTTCGCGTTGTTCAGCGTCGATCACAAGCAAGTCTCGAGCGCCCAGGTCGCGCTCTATACCTCCGACTCGCACGGGGGGGCGATCGCCGGACCTTATCCGGCCCACGAGGAGTCGCTGCTGGTCGCACCGCGGTTTCAGAGCGAGACTGTCGCCAAGGATCCTGGCGCCGCAAAGAGCGTTTACGTCGCGCAGGTGCCGTTCTCTCGCCGAGGCAAGAACGAGGTGTTTGCGATCGCCAGGGTCGCCGGCAAGCTCCAGTTCGCAAGCGGCAGCGACGCGCTTGTGGGCCAGCCCGGCGCGCCGCCCGACGTGGGTCAGGCGGCGATTTCGGTGCACACTCCCACCGTTGCGCAGGTGGGCCGCGCAAACGTCTCCCAGATCGACACGCGCGTGCCGCCGGCGACCGATCTGCAACAGGTGGACTTCGCATCCGTGTTGCACAAGCGACCCGCGGTGCTGCTGTTCGCGACGCCCCAGCTGTGCGCGAGCCGTGTCTGCGGCCCCGTGGTCGACGTCGAGGATCAGGTGAAGTCCCAGGTCGGCAGCCGCGTCGCCTTCATCCACATGGAGATCTACAACGGGAACCAGATCTCAAAGGGGGTGCGTCCCCAGGTGTCGGCCTACCGGCTCCCCAGCGAACCGTGGGCGTTTGTGGTCGACAGCAGAGGCCGCATCGCGCAGCGCTTCGAAGGCGCGTTCTCAGCCGCGGAACTGGCCGCCGCCGTGAAGGGCGTGACGTGAGTTCCGGGGTGCGCTGCGCTAGCGTGCGGCCGCAGCAGCGGGCCGGTAGCTCAGTTGGTTAGAGCAGCGGACTCATAATCCGTCGCGCCCAGGTTCGAGTCCTGGCCGGCCCACTAATAGCCCCCTCGCCCAAGTCGATGTAAGGCAGGCGCGCCATGCTCGTCGTCACCGCAGGGCGGCGTAGCCGTCGTCGACGACGAGGGATTGTCCGGTGACGTAGCTGGCCTCGTGGGAGAGGAGGAAGACGACGGCGTAGGCGATCTCCCAGGCTGTGCCCTGACGTCCCAGGGGGACGGGCTTTTCGGCCCTGCTTGGGTCGAAGGCACTGCCGAGGCGGCCGAGGGAG
>JBPCQX010000056.1:0-8436 GCA_050997675.1 Solirubrobacteraceae bacterium | reverse complement strand
ACCCGAGCAGGACTGGGGCGATGTCGAGCGTGAGTTCGTCGACGACCCCGGCGATGAGCGCCTGCCGAACGGTGGAGGCGCCGCCCGCGATGTCTACGCCGTCGTCGCCGGCCGTCTCACGCGCCTGCGCGTAGGCGGCATCGAAGCCGTCGGTGACGAAGTGGAAGGTCGTCCCGCCCTCCATCTCGATCGGCTCGCGGGCGTGATGGGTGAGCACGAACACCGGTGCGTGGTAAGGCGGCTCGGAGCCCCACCAGCCGCGCCAGTCCTCCTCCCACTCGCCGCGGGTCGGCCCGAACATGTTGCGGCCCATGACGTAGGCGCCGCGCGGGCGCATGAGCCAGCCGGTCGCGGTCTCGTCGGCCACGTTGGCGCGCTCGTCGCCGAGGTGCCAGCTATGAACGTCCCTGCCGCGCTTCCCTAGCGGATTCTCCCGGCTCTGGTCCGGCCCGGCGACGAACCCGTCGAGCGAGATCGACATGTGGCAGGTGGTGTCCGGCATCCGCGACCCTTTCGAAGGTGATTGCGATTGCAAGTAGTAGCCCGCAATCTACCCGCGGTGACGACAAACTGAAAGTACTATCCGTGGCATGGCGACACGCACCGCCAGCAGCCGCACCGGGGCCTGCTTGCTTTCGTCGCCGGTGAGCGCTAATCGTGTTGGCATGCCAGCGCGGTCTGGTCTTCCGCCGTCGCATCTATCCAGCTTGTGAGCCCACCCCAGACTAAGAGTCCAGCGGAGCTTTTCGACGGGTTCATCAAGTCCGACTGGCAGGACATCTTCCCCAAGGAGATCCACGTGCGCCTCGGCAACGGCGCACGATACGTGCCCAACAGCGGCTCCCAAGGAGTTCAGCTTCTTCGCAAAAACCTCAATGCGTTTTGACGAGGCGATCCGCATCTGGAGCGGCCCGACCGACGACCCAGACTCCGGCACCAAGGGCTACGACCGGATCGTCGACCAGGCCGGCGTCGAGTACACCTGGGAGTGGCTTCTCATCGAGCCGGGGCGTCCTTGGGCCAGCGCGGTACCGCAGCTCGTCCGCGAGCGCATCCAGGCTGATCTCGACAGGCGTAGTCCGCCACGGCGTAAGTCCTGCTGTTGTGCCGCGCGCTGAAATCCAGCCGGTATGGCTGTTTGGCCGGCCTGGCAGCAAGACCTCTTCAGCCACGCTGCTGACCGCCGGGCGACTTGCGGCTTCTTCGTGGGCGCGGTCGACCGCCGCGGCACTGAGCGCTCGGGTTCCGCTCCAGAAGCGTGACGGCTCGGGCGCTCGAGTCCTGGCCGGAGGCTCCGACAGGCGCTTGGTGTGACTGCGCTCGGGCTACCTGGCGAGCTGCGGGGTACACCCGCGATGGGCGGCGTGAGTGCATACTGTCGGTGAGGTGTGGAGCGGGCTCAGAGAGCGGTGGTCGTTGGCTTGCGCAGCACTCGTGCTGGCGTTGTGGGTGTGCGCCTCGCCGGCGCCGACGCTGGCTTCGACAACGGATCCGTTCTGCACCAGCAGCTACGGCGCGGCTGACAGCGCAAAGCCGGCCCCATTTCGGTTTGGCATCGACCCCGAGCTGGCCGGCAGCGTTGGTTTGGCACAGACAGCGTCCAAGCCCGAGAACGAGACGCTGCGCCTTGCTGCACTGAACGCGCTTCGCCCCACCGGCAAGGAGCTCGTGCTGCGAGTAAACAGGCTCTTCTTCTCTGACGGCGAGGCCGGCATCCAGCACTTCCAGCAGCTGATCAGCCAGGACACGACGGCCGGCTTCGATGTCGAGCTGCAGGTCCGCTACCACCCCACCCCAGCCGAGGACGGCAACCTCAGCGCGTGGACCGCCTACGTGCGCCACGTCGTAGACGTGTTCGGGCCAAACCCGCGCGTCGTCGCGATGACGATCACGAACGAGAACAACATCAACATCTCGCCGAACACTTCTGACGGCTCCTACAAGAGCGCAAACCAGGCGCTAATCGACGGCGTGATCGCCGCCCGGCAGGAGGCCGACGCGCACGGCTGGTCGCGCCTGAAGTTCGGCTTCACCTACGCCTGGCGGTTCTTGCCGACCGGCGATGCCGCATTCTGGAATGCGCTGGGCGCCGGGGGAGCGGCCTTCCGCAACGCGCTCAGTTTCGTGGGGCTTGACGTCTACCCGGGCTCGTTCTATCCGCCCGTCGTTGCGCCGCCTGATGACCTGCGCCAGGAGATGGTCACGGCGATGGCAACGGTGCGCGATTGCTGGATGGCGAGCGCGCAGCTCGGAGCGGCGGTGCCAATCTGGATCACGGAGAACGGATATCCCACGACGCCAGTGGCCCACACCGAAGCTGAGCAGGCGCAGTCCCTTGCGCAGATGGTCGACACGGTTCATGCCTACGCGGGCGCCTACGGAGTGAGCGATTACCGCTGGTTCAACCTGCGCGACAACAACTCCCAGGGAACCGGCATCTTCGACAACGACGGGCTCCTGCGCGACGACTATTCACCCAAGCCATCCTTCGGAGAGCTGCGCGCACGCATCGCCGCCTTTGGGCAGGCCGCACCCGCAGAACTCGCGCCGCCCGCACCCGCCACCCCGCTACCCGGCGCGACCCTGCCACCTTCCGCAACGCGCCCCGCTGCGCATCCCAAACCGCGAGCGCGCTGCCACCCGTCCCGCCGCCACGCCAAGAAGCACGCCAAGCCGCGTCGCCCCGCCCACCACGCCGTCAACAAGCCCCACAGACGCCATCGTCCGGCGCACGCCAAGTGCAGGCGGGCGGCCCACCATCGGCGCGCCCACAAAAAGCATCGGACAACTCAGCCGCACCGCGATCGCGCCTAAAGAATGGGGTAGACGACGCTCACTTGGCGAGCCGCTCGAGCAGCTCACGGTCCTCCTCAATGATGCGCCGCAGACGGGCCTTGAATTCTGGATCGCCGCGCCGTCTCTCCACTGTCTCCTTGAGCGCCTGTGTGATCGTCTCGTTGAGACTGTTGCCGTCGGCGCGAGCAAGCGCCTCGGTGTCGGCTGCCAGGTCGTCGTCGAGACGGACAGTCAAGTTCTTTGTCATGCCACCATGGTCCAAGACTCGACTCATCCGTCCTCGCCGCCCCGCGTGCGACCGCTTGACCGGACATGAAGCGCGATCGTCGCCTGCCTGATCGCATGAATCCCGCAAAGCGGTCATCATGTTCCTCATCCTCCGCGCGCGTCACGCACCGCTGCTGCTCCTGCTGCTCGGCTTCATGGCCGCACCTGCCGGTGCGGCGCCGCTCCTGAATCCCGTTGTCGAGGCGCAGAACTACAGCAAGACGGGCGAGCGCCAGGCCCTTTACGACTCGCCTCAGGGCCAGCTGCTGCTGCGGCGGGTCAGCAATGCGAACACCGCGGCGGCGTTGCAGGCACAGCTGAACGACCCCGAGCGCGCATTCACAAGCGACCTGTGCTGGAGCGGCGCTGATGGCTGCGCCGGCGACGCGCGTCTCTACGACTGGCAGGCGCGCGGCTACGGCATCGTGCAGCCCGTGCTGTTCACGGCGCGCGACGGGGCGACGTTGTCGGGACACATCTGGGCGACGCGCGCCGGGCCCGCACACCGTCCCGGGATAGTGATCACGAACGGCTCGGTGCAGGCGAACGAGCCGCTCTACTGGTTCGTCGCGCAGGCGCTCGCGAAAGCCGGCTACGTGGTGATGACCTTCGACCCGCAGGGTCAGGGACAGTCCGACACGTTCGGCGCGGCGCCCGACCAGCAGGAGGGCTTCCCCGCGCAGACCGACGGGCGACCGTTCTTCGACGGCACGGAGGACGCACTCAACTTCTTCTTCTCGACGCCGACCCATCCCTACACGCCGGAGAGCTCATGCACGAGCGGCACGAGCCACGCAGACAAGCAGGCGCGCCGCGCGGGGGCCGGCCTCGATGCCTCCTACAACCCGTACTGGCAGCTATTCGACGGGCGCGTCGGGCTCGCCGGGCACTCCTACGGCGCCGCCGGCGTCTCCTACATCGGCCAGTGGGATCCGCGCGTGAGTGCGATCGTCGCCTGGGACAACCTCAGCCAGCCCTCGCCCGGCACCAACAGCGGCTCGTTCCCGCCAGGCGAGGCGGGCTGCCCCGCGCACCCCGGCGACCGCACGCCGGGCACCGGCAGGGCTCCGGCGCTCGGCATGTCGGCTGACTACTTCCTGCCGCCCACGCCGAACACCAGCTTTCCGGACCAGAGCGGCTGCCCGGCTGTCGCCGCGGCCTACGAGGCCGGCGTCGCACCGTCGCAGCAGCAGGCAACCAACTGCAAGTCGCTCGCCTCCGACGAGTACACCAAGCACGGGCTCGACACCGGCGAGATCGTGATCCGCGGCGGCTCGCACCTGGATTTCTCGTTCATCTCAAACCCCGCGTTCGGCGCAACGCTGCGCGGTGCCGATCAGATCACCTGGTACACGACCGCCTGGTTTGACAAGTACGTTAAGCACGACCCGGCTGCCGACGCGCGCCTGCTCAGCAATCGCTGGCGCCACGACCAGGCCGAGGCTGCCGTCGATCCGACCCACGACGGCAACACGTTCTCCTTCTACCACCCCTCACGCCTCGACTTCACGCTCTCCGGCGGTGCCAAATATGACTGTGAGAACCTGCGCGACGGCTGCGCCGGGCTCTCCGACAGCGACGGCTACGCGGGCGACTACAGCTACATCGCGATCGACACCCCGCCGGACGATGCCGCCACTGGCGCGCCGGCGGGCTGCGGCCCTACTCCGCCGGCGCCTCCGACGGCGCGCCCGCGCGAGCCTGCACGAGCCTGCACGAGTCGCCGCAAGCTAGTACTGCACCTGCACCGGCTGCACGGCGCCCGCGTCCTCAGCGTGCTCGCGCGCGCCGGCGACCGCACGGTCGGGTATGCGCGCGGTCCGCGCGTCGCGATTCGCCTCGCGGGCCTGCCGCGCGGCACCGCCACGGTGCGGCTGCGGGTGCACCTGCGCCGCAACGGCCGCACGCTGCGAACAACGCTGACGCGCCGCTACCACACGTGCGCGGCGCGGCCGCGCCGCCGGCGCGCCTGATCAAAAGGAGATCGAGGGGAGGCAGGCCCCGGCGGCCCGCTGTAGAGGGCCGATCGTCGTCAGCGCAAGTTCTTGGCCTGCCACCACGGTCCATGCCTTGGGTCGCCCGGGCTCGCTGCCCCGCGTACGACCGCCTCACCGACGATTAGAGAGTCAGTCGCCCGTGGCCGCCGGATATCCGGGGTACGATCGTCCTCATGGAAAGTCGTTCTGCATCACCGTCTGCTGATCCGCCACTCGTCGGCGGCCTCGCTGCGTCCGTGATGCGAATGAGCCACTAATCTGCTCGTGGTCCGCCACGGGCAGACCCAGTGGAACGTTGAGAATCGCATGGCGACGTTTACGAACGTTCCTCTGACCTCGGAGGGGGTTAGACAAGCGGAGGCTCTCGGCGAAGCGCTGCGAGGGGCAGAGTTTGACGCTGCGTTTACGTCCCCCCTCGACCGCGCTCGTGTCACGGGCGAGACAGCGCTGCGTCACGCTCAGGCTTCGAATGGAATAGAGATCGACGAGCGATTGGTCGAACCCAGCGGGGGACCGTTTGAAGGGGACTGCTTCGACGACCTATACAACGGACCCGACCCGGAGCTCCGCGCGGCGTTCGCTAGCTTCTTGAGCGAAACGGACCCAGTATTTCCTGCGGGAGCGGAGAATCTCGAGAGCTCGTCAGCGCGTGCCCATGAGTTCGTCGGTGAGATCGCTCAGCGCCCCGGTCGCTACTTTGCCAGCACACACGGGGGCTTCGCCCGGATCTTGGCTTGCGAGATCCTAAACCTCAACGCTGCTCACAATCCGCGCCTGAAGCTTGACAACTGCCACTCGGGCTTGTTCAAGTTCTGGCCGACCCCTCCCTTTCAGTACCAGCTCGTAGGATGGAATTTGCCACCGGTCTAGCTCTCGCAAATACCCTGAGCAGCGGGACTCGACGTGCGGCCTTACAGCGTAAGCTAAGGTCTTCGCGCTCGCGGCCGCGATCACGTCGAGCACCTCTCGCACCTGCCGCGAGCGTGCTGGCGCCGGCGGCCCGAGTCGGTGGCTCACGGCGCGAGCTCGGTGGCCGTTCCACGCCCATGTCGAACACGGCACGTCGCAGCGGGAGCGACTACTCGAGCGTGAGCAGTCGAGCTTCGGGTGCGCTCGCCACGATCCCCTTCCTCGCGGCAACTCATAGTGCCGCCGCCGCGCCCAGATGACGGCGCGGTCTCGCTACTGGGCGCACGCCAGCGTTTCGGGCTCGAACCGTGTTGGAGCCCTTTCTCATCCTCGGCATTCGCTGGCCCGCGCGCCCCCAGAACGCCCCCGCAGACGCCCCCAGACGCTAGAAGGGTTCACCCAAAACCGCTCTACAGAGCCAAGCCGACGCCCGGATTCGAACCGGGGACCCCTTCATTACGAGTGAAGTGCTCTACCAGCTGAGCTACGTCGGCAAACTCTCCGGTCGATTCGCAAGCGCCGAACGCGCGGCGAACGCCGGGACTGGGCGAAGTCTACCCCGGAGACGCGGCACGATCGGCGGCCCCGGGACACGCTGACGGTGCTTCGCCTGGCACGGAGTCGCGCCGTGGCCGAGATCGGCCTCGCTCCGCACGGGCTAGCGCTGATCCGCCACCACGTACTTCGGATCAGCCGCCGACGCGCGCCCTGCCTCGAAGATCCCGAACCGCGTGCAGGCCGACCCCGCGAGCAGCGCCGCGCCGCTCGCGACCGCCGCCGCGCGGCTTCGACGGCCGAGCGTTGCCGCGCCGACCGCACCCGCCGCAGTGAAAGCCCTGCTCAGCTTCATCAGCCGCCCCGCCCGCCCCTCGCGGTAGCACTCAGCCGAAGCCCCCATACCGCGCTCCATCAGCCCTCCGGCAACCAGTTCAACGGCGGCGCCCACGACCGCCACGCGTCGCGCGGGCGCCGTCTCGCAGACCGGGGCGAACACCAGCGCAAACCCGCTCGCGGCCGCCGCAGCCGAGCCGACGAAGACGTACGGCATCTCATCGCGACCGTTGCGCCAAGCCGGCACCGCCGTGTTCGAGACGAGCACCGCCGTGTAGGAGGCGACCGCCGGCCCGAGCACCGCCGCACCCACCGTCGCGCCGCGGCCGACGCCGCGCGGGAGCTCCACGAACTCGCCAGCCGCCGCCGCCCCCACCAGAGGCATGTAAACGCCCAGCAGCCACGACCCCACGCTCATCGGCGACGTGGGCTTGAAGACGCGCAGCATGTTGTAGAAACGCGATGGCTTGCCAAGGTCGTGCACCAGCGCGACCATCGACAGGCCGATCGAGCCCAGCGCGCCAAGCTTCGACGCACGCGCAGCCCGCGCACGGCCGGTCAGCTCAAAGCCCGCGGCCAGCACGGAGCTGGCGCCCGCGAGGCCGCCGAGGAAGAAGTAGCCCGCAATGTCGAGCGCCTTCCAGGTCGGCCCCTTGATGATCGCTCGCCCGTAGTAGGACTCCGCTGACACGGGCCGATCCTCGCGACGACGACGGCGACCCCGCGGGCGGTCCCCCGCCGCGCCACGCTCCGCGGCATGCGCGCCGCCCGCCGGGGCCGCACCACCGCTCACGGGCGCCGGCCGCCCGCAAACATCGCCGCCATGCCCACGCCCAGCCCGACAGCCGCGACCGCCGCGCGCTTCCACAACC
Organism: Solirubrobacteraceae bacterium; assembly: GCA_050997675.1. GTDB lineage: Bacteria > Actinomycetota > Thermoleophilia > Solirubrobacterales > Solirubrobacteraceae > Palsa-513. The sequence goes on along the minus strand of JBPCQX010000056.1, from coordinate 764 downwards.
CCGGCAACTCCCGCGTGCACGCGACGGGCGACGGCGGGAGCCCATATACCTGCGGCTCGTCCAGCAGCAGGAAGAACGCCCCGAACCCGCCCACGCCATCGCTCGGGTCATCGCCGTAGAGCCGCGCCTCCTGAACGCCCGCCTCGTGGAGCTGCTCGACACGCGCACCCGCGCGCTCGCGCAGTGAGTCGAGCTCGCCGAACTGGATCGAGTTCGTCGGGCACGCCTTCGCGCACGCAGGCTCGAGCCCGTCGCCGAGGCGGTCGTAGCACATCGTGCACTTCCAAACCCGCCCATCGTCCTTGCGTTGATCGATCACACCGAACGGGCACGCCGGCACGCAGTAGCCGCAGCCGTTGCAGACGTCCTCCTGCACCACGACGGTGCCGAACTCGGTGCGAAACAGGGCTCCTGTCGGACAGACATCAAGGCAGGCAGAGTGCGTGCAGTGCTTGCAGACATCGGAGGACATCAGCCAGCGAAAGCCCTCCTCCACGTCGCCTTCGCCCGCGAGCTCCACGCGCTGCTCGATGAAGGCCACGTGTCGCCAGCTGTCAGCGCCCAGCCCCGAGGTGTTGTCAAACGACTCGCCGGTGAAGTTCAGGCCGTCCTCCGGGATTCCGTTCCATTCCTTGCACGCAACCTCACAGGCCTTGCAGCCGATGCACAGCGAGGTGTCGGTGAAGAAGCCCATCCGCGCAGGCGGCGCGCTGTAGCCGGAAGCCGCCGCCGGGCTCTCCTCAGCAGCGGCGCCGCTGAAGTGG
>JBPCQX010000192.1:0-11441 GCA_050997675.1 Solirubrobacteraceae bacterium | reverse complement strand
ACGATCTTCAGGAACTTCTTGCGCTCGACATCGTCGCGCACAAGCTGCTCCACAGCGCCCGCCGGCTGGGGGCCGGCTTCTTCGGACACGGTGTCTGGCATGTCGGATACCTCCGAATTGACATCTTGCGGACGCTGCCTCGCGGCGTGCGTCCCCGGCTGATACCCGCTAGCTGGTGCTTTCGGGCCTGGTTGATACTCCCTCATTGCGCACATGGAGTGCAAACGGATCATCTCCGCTGCTGGTTGTAACAGCAACGGCTCGAGGGGGCCCGAGCTTTGTGCGCCGCGCGCCGGCGCTGCGCGATCGAACTACGCTTCGCACAACCGGGCAACGCGGAGCCGATCGTCGTTGGCGCAGGGGGGCCGCAAATTCGATAGCTCCGAGCGCCGGACGAGCCAGCTCGAGCCAGAGGCGTTGGTCGATTGGCCCGCTGCGAGGAGGTTCCCGCGCTGCGTCGCGGCACATGATGTTTAGCGCCGCAGGGGCCGGGTAGAAAGGCCGTACCCCCCCGCCATGGGCAGCAGTCGATGTACCGCCCATGGCACATGTAGCGCGAGAGCCCGGCCTACCCCCCCGGGCTCTCGTCTTTCTGCACTTGTGTCGATTGCGGCTCGTACGGGTATGGGAACCTGAGTCGATGACCCCGCCGCACGCTCGCCACGAGCTCTACCTCGACCGGTGCGATGGCGCACGATAAGTCCAAAGCCCTCGGCGCGACCCCGCCTCATGTTGGGCCGATGAGCGCCGCGCCTCCCGAGGAGCTGTTCAAGCGCCTACGTGAGACCGGCGATCCGGCCGTGCGCGACGCGCTGATCGAGCACTACCTGCCGCTCGCGCGGAGCATCGCAAACCGCTACCGCCACACACCCCAATCGATCGAAGATCTCGTTCAGGTGGCGTGCCTGGCGCTCGTCAAGGCCGTGGACGGGTTCGACGCCGAGCGCGGACTGGCGTTCTCCTCATATGCGGTCCCGACGATCGTGGGGGAGCTGAAGCGCTACTTCCGCGATGCCGCCTGGTCGCTGCACCTGCCGCGCGCGTTGAAGGAGCGGGTGCTGCTCGTGGAGCGCTGCGAGCGCCTTCTCTCAGGCCAACTCGGCCACGCTCCGACAGTTGACGACATCGCCGCCGCCTCGGGCTTGAGCTGCGAGGCGGTACTCGACGCGATGGAGGCCCGTGGCGCCCACGACACCGAGTCGATCGAATCCAGCGGATCTCCTGACGGCGGACTGACGCTGGCGGAGACGCTCGGCGGCGAAGACGAGCGGCTCGCCCTCGTGGATGCGCGCGATGCCGCTCGCGTGGCGATGGACGAACTCCCCGAGCGCGAGCAGCGCATCCTCAACCTGCGCTTCGTGGAAGGGCTGACGCAGACCGAGATCGCAGGTCAGATCGGCGTCTCCCAGATGCAGGTCTCGCGAATCCTGCGCCACACGTTGGCCCGCCTGCGGGAGGATGTCGGCGAGAGCTAACTCTCGTTGTTCATCTTCCAGTACAGCGCCGCCGCCGCGGCAAGCAGGATCAGCAAGAAGCCGACGGAGAGCTTGCCACCCTCGTCGGCAACGGCCTGCGCGGCCTGCTTGGCCTCCTTGCCGGCCTGCTGGGTTGTGTCCTGAGCGGCGGACTTGATCTGCGAAGCGACGTCGCTCACCGCGTCCTGCGCCTGCTCGGCCTTGTCTGCGACCAGCGATTGGCGCTTTTTCTTGATGCGCATGATGTCTCCCTGTGGGATTCGGATTGCTGTCAAGCGGGCGCTACCCCGGCCGCCGTTCTGCGAATCACGTTGCAGCGCTTGGCCCGGAGGACTCGATTCTGGGAAACTGGAGGGCGTGGCGCGAGCGATCTGGACAGGTTCGGTCTCCTTCGGGCTGGTGAATGTACCTGTCGGCCTGTACAGCGCTGTGCAGACCAAGGGTGTTCGATTCCACCAACTGCACCGCGAGGACAACGTGCGGATTCAGCAGAAGCGGGTCTGCCCGGCAGATGGCGAGGAGGTCGCCTTCGAGGACATCGTCAAGGGCTATGAACTGACACCCGGTCAGTACGTCGTGATCGACCCGGCAGAGCTCGAAGCGCTCGCTCCTGAGCGCCGGCGCACGATCGACATCGAGGACTTCGTCGAGCTGTCGGAGATCGATCCGATCTACTTCGACAAGCCCTACTACCTCGTGCCGACCGCCGGCGGCGAGAAGCCCTACCGCCTGCTGCTCGAGGCGATGCGCGCGTCCAAGCGCGTCGCGATCGCGCGGTTTGTCCTGCGGGGACGCGAAAATTTGGTCGCGATCCGCTCAGCCAACGAGCTGCTGGTGCTGGAGACGATGGTCTTCGCCGACGAGGTCGTGCCGGCGAAGCGAGTGCTCGACCCCGAGGAGCTCGCCGCCGTGAAAACCACCCAGCGGGAGCTCAGCGTCGCGCAGCAGCTCGTTGAATCACTCAGCTCCGAGTGGGATCCCGGCCGCTACCGCGACAGCTACCGCGAACAGGTGCTGGCGCTGATCGACCGCAAGGCCGCAGGCGAAGAGCTCACGGCGGTGCAGGCCCCGGAGCCGACCGCCGCGAAACCCGCGCCCGATCTGATCGGTGCGCTTGAGGAGAGCCTGCGACGGATCACCGAGCGCGCCGGCAATGGGGACGCCGCAGCGGGGAAGCGCAAGGCGCCAGCCAAGCGACGAGCCAAGGCTTCAACCCCGAAGCCGAAGGCCGCAGCGAAGAAGCCCGCGAGCTAGCGGCGGTCGTTCAGCCCTAGGTGCAGCACCTCGTGGCCGTCAATGCGCTCGGTGGTAATTTCGTCCACGAGCTTGCCGAGCAGATTCTCGACCGACGACTGCCGTCCCAGTACGCGCTCGCCACGTCCGAGCTCCAACGGTCCGAGGCGGAGATCGAGTCGTCGCTCCTCGCAGCTCAGCGCAAGCGTGACGGGATCCGAGGCGCCGGCGAGCGCATCGGTCACGAGTTGCGCGTCTGACAGGCGGTCGATCGAAAACCGGGCGCGGGCCGAGAGGGCCCCGACCAGGCGGCTGAAAACCAGTGGAGCGAGATCGACCGGCGAAACGGACACGACGATCTCCCCGGACGGCAGGTCAGCGCGCGCGGTGCGGACCCGCGCGACCGCCTCGAGATCTCGCACAGGATCGTCGGGAGCCGCCTGAAAGCTCATCCGTACGGCAGTTCCGCCGCCCCCAACGAACTCCACGCGATCGCTGAGCGACTGAATCACCGCGAGGCCCACGCCGGGAGCGCGGTCGTCGTCTAGCGGGCGCGGGCGGAAGCCGACCCCCTCGTCGCAGACAACGACCTCCAGTGAGTCCTCGTGGACCACGACCTCGACCACCAGCGAGCCCCGCTCTCCCTCATAGGCGTGCAGCACCACGTTGTTACAAGCCTCACTGACAGCGGTCTTGATGTCATCGAGCTGCTCGCGACCGATCGCAAGCGACTCAGCCAGGCCGCTCAGCATCTCGCGCACCAGCGAAACGTTCGCCGGCTCGCTCTGAAGCGCGAGGTGCACATTGGCGCTGCTGCTCAAGGCTCCTTGACTCCCTTCGCGCTCGCGGCGAGAACGCATCTGCGGCGTCTTCGCTTTGGCTCCCGGCTGCGGCGCGTGCACCTTCGCCGCGCCCCGCCCTCGCTAGGCGGCGAGAGGCGTCGTCTCGGCTCCATCTTCGCCGTCCACCATCTCCCGCAACTGCGTCAGCGACCGCCGCAGCAAACGCGACACCTGCATCTGCGAGACCCCGACCCGCTGAGCGATCTCCGTCTGCGTCAAATCCTCGGCGAAGCGAAGATGAAGTACGCGCCGCTCACGCTCGGACAGGCGAGCGATCGCCCCGGCAACAGTGACGCCATCGTCGACGATCGCCAAGCGCGCGTCATCCATGCCAAGACTTTCACCGTATGACTCGCTGTCGCCGTCGCTCGAGGGTCGCGGTGCGTCGAGCGAAAGCGCGTCGTAGGCCTGCGCCGCTTGGAGGGCGGCGAGCACCGCCTCGAAATCGAGTTCGAGGTACTGGGCAAGCTCAGGCACAGTCGGGGCGCGTCCCTTCTCCGCCGTCAGCACGAGCCGTGCCTCTTCGACCTTGAGCGCTCGCTCCTGCGCGCCGCGGGGGACGTGGACCGACCAGCCCGAGTCACGGAAGTAGCGCTTGAGCTCCCCCAAAATCGTTGGCACGGCGTAAGAGGCAAAGGCGTGCCCGCGCGAGGTGTCGAAGCGGTCGATTGCCTTGACGAGGCCGAGGCTGGCGACCTGAAGCAGGTCGTCGAACGGCTCCGACGAGCGGTCGTAGCGGCGCGCAAGGCTCCGCGCGAGCGGCAGGAAGCGCGCCACGAGTTGATCGCGCGCCGCCCGGTCGCCGCAGTCCTGCCAGCGCTCGAACAGCTCTACCTGATTGGGGATGGCGACCGTGGACACGTCTATTGGTCAGTACCCGCAGGTGGGGCAATTATTCATCTCGCTGCGAAGGGGTACACCCAGCGCACGACCACGAGATCCCGGAGGCCAGATGCAAGTCCTGCTCGCAGTGCCCGCGCAGAATGTGGAGGTGCGCGACGAGGTTCCGTCGCAGCCGGTCGACCCCGAGCCGCCCGTCGAGCAACCGACGCAGATCCCCAACGACCCCCGGGTGCCGCCGCCCGCTGATGCCCCGGACGGACCGCTCGAGCCCGTACCTGAACCAGAGCCGGCACGACTGCCCGACGCCGAGCCCGAGAACCCGGAGTTGCCTGTCTGACTGCGGTTAGCCCGAGCACGGGGAGGGTAGCTCCCCCAATCAACCCGCCGTGACACCCCCGCGACACGAGGAGCCAACGCCACATGGCCAGCAAGCAGGCAAGCATCCTGGACGACGAGCGCGCCGACCAGCGCAACGAGATCGTCGCCATGCTGACAAAGGCTTATTGGATGGAGATCGAGACGGTGATGAACTACATCGCCGCCGCCGTGAACCCCGACGGCGTGCGCGCGCAGGAGATCATCCGCTCGCTCGCCGCAGACGTCGGCGAGGAGCTCGGACACGCGCAGCAGTTCGCGCGGCGAATCAAGGATCTCTACGGCGTCGTCCCCGGGTCGGCGGATTTCACCGCCGATCAGCCCTTCCTGCAGCCTCCTACGCACCAGACGGACATCGTTGCCGTGATCGAGGGCGTAATCGAAGCCGAGTCCGGTGCGATCGAGCACTACACGAACCTGATCGAAACGACGGAAGGCATCGATCCCGTCACGAACGACATGGTGATCGCGATCCTGCACGACGAGGAGGGCCACCGCCGCCTGTTCGAGGGCTTCCTGCGCGAGTATCAAGCCGAGCGTGCGGCATGAGCGCCGCAGTGGCCCACACGCCGGGGGGCCCGCAGCCGCTTCCGCCGCCCGACCCCCAGCCGCCGACGCCGACGCCGCAGCCCGGTCCGCCGCCGACAATCTGAGCGCGGCGACGCTCAGGCGGCGTAGGCGGAGGGCTCCAGCTCGAACCAGACGTGCGTGGAGCCCTTCTTGTCCAGATCGACGCCCCACCGCTGAGCTATCCGGTCGACCAGCTTCAACCCGTAGCCGCCGGCGTCGGGGTGAGGCAATCGCGTGCCGGGCTGAAAGCCCGAACCCTGATCGATCACCTCGATGCGGATGACGTCGTTCACCTCGATCGCAAGAATGAACTCTCCGTCTTCTGCAACGCCGCCATGGAGCAGGCTGTTGGTAGCGAGTTCGCTGACGAGCAGACGTAGATCCTCGACCAGCCCGGGGCGTCCGTCGGTCTTTGCCGCAAGTACACCCAGCGCCAGCTCGCGTGCACGCAGCGGACCGTCCAGGCCGCCTGATATGCGGTGGGTGGATCTCGAACTCATTGCTCTTGGTCTGTACCCGCCTCGCGGGCTGGCTATCGCCCGCCTCGATTTGGCTTGCGGGATTGCGGGTAAACGACGGGCGGCGCATGCAAACGACGACCGACGGAGGCTCGATGGAAGGGGCAGATACGCGTGTCTGAGAAGAAGGTGCTTGTCGTCGCGAGCGAGCCGCTGACGGCCGATCGTCTGCGCGCAGCGCTGGGCCGCGACCACGCGGAGGACGTCGAGGTGCTCGTGGTCGCGCCCGCGCTGCACACGTCAGGCCTGCGATTCTGGCTATCGGATGCCGACGAGGCGATCGACAACGCACGCCAGGTCGCGGCCGCGACCGTGGAAGAGGTGAGCAGCGAGGGGATCGATGCCCGCGGCGACACCGGTGAGGGAGACCCGCTCGATGCCGTGGCAGATGTGCTCGCGACCTTTCCAGCCGAGCGAGTGCTGCTGTTCGCGCGCGCCGAGGACGAGCAGCGCTACCGCGAGGCGATCGACTCCGGCGAGCTGCGCGAGCGCTTTGGCGTCGCAATCGAGCAGGTGGCACCCGAGCGCCGAGGTCCTGATGGCTGAGCGCGAGCAGAAGAACTCGGACTTCGAGCTCGAGCCCATGCCTCAGCGGTCCGACCAGCTCCCTGAGGACGCGCCCGCCGAACAGGTTCCCGAACAGCCCCGCGAGGCAGAGGACGCGGACGAGGGCGACGACGCCTGAGTCGCCGCGTGCTCGCCGCGCTGCGCTGCACGCCGCCTACTGCTGCTGCTCTTCGCGTTCGCTTGAGCGCTCGTGATCGCCCTCGCCGTAGACGGCGCCCCCGGCGAGGTCGGCCTCCACCTCGGGGGTGATCGCATCGCCCGCGGGGTCGCGCGTGCGCCCTCCGTGCTCCGCGGCGTCAACAAGCTGCTGCTCGGCCTGCTCAAAGCCCTCGGACTCGCCGCCGCCCGCCTGCTCGACAGCAAGGCGCGCAGGATCGCCGGCGGAGTCGTCAGGCGGGCGTCCGCCAATCGCGCCCGCTTCCGCAGCTGCGGCGCTGGTTTCCCGGTCCACTGCTTCCTCATCTCGCTCCATTGGCTGTCGGTCTCCTTCGTCGGGGGTGGTTCTGGTGTGAGCGGAGACTGCCCGGCTGCGCCGGACGCTAACCGGCGACGGGTCTCGAGAGCGCTCGAGCTAGGAGTCGCGCGTGAAGCTGACGTTGATCTCCTGCCCCTCCGCGCGCTCCTCGACCTCCGCGAGTCCGGACAGCGACTTGCGGTCGGCTGCCGTGAGCGGCGGCGCGAACAGGCTGCGCGGCCACAGGCGGTCGACGCGCACCACGTTAACCTCCGCTGCTATCAGCATCATGCGCGAGGCGAGGTAGAGAAAGGACAGCGTGCCGAGCACGATTCCAAACGTCCCATAGGTCTCGGATGCGTGCTTCAGCTTACTTTCGACGAGGTAGCCGCTCGCCGCCTGCAGGACCGCGAACGCAGCCGCGGCGATGGCGGCGCCCGGAGCGATCTGCGCGAACGTGAGCTCGCGCGAGGTGAGCACCCTGAAGGCAATCGCGAACAGCGCGAAGTTCAGCGCCAGACCGAGCGCGATCCCGACCACCACCCCCGCCGTGCCCGACGCGCCGGACGCGGCGACACCGCTGATCAGGGTCGAAGCGATGCTCAGAACGCCGAGCAGCGCAAGCAGGAGCAAGCCCCGTATGCGTGACTTCAGGAAGTCAGGTCGCTCCCGCACGGGAACGTGCCACATCCGGTTGAACGCCTCCTGCGCCGCTTGGGTCACGCCGAGGCCAGAGAGAAGAGCGCCCACGAGTCCGATCACCAAGGCTGCTGCGCTGCCATGGAGCGAGGTGACATTGCGCTCGATCTGCGGACCGACCACGGGAAAATCGACGAGCGCCGAGTTGAGCACGTTGTGCTGCGCGGTCGGATCACCCTTCAACACGTATCCGAGCAAAGTGACCGCGACGAGCAGCAGGGGAAAGATCGAGAAGAACGCGTAGTAGGCGAGCAGCGCGGACAACCGGCCGCCGCCGTCATCGGAGAACTTCTTGATCACCGCGACGACAAACGCGAGTCGCGGATGAGCCTGCTGGTAGCTGTCGATCGGCTTCAGGCGGTCGGTGAGTCCCATTGTGCCCCTCTGATACCCGGCCTTGCCGGCGCTACGCCGCTAACGCCGGCGTCGGCAGCAAGCGAAATCATCCCAGACCCAGTCTTCGGCGCGCGGCGTCCGCCCCGTAAGCGAGCATGCACATCGTGCGTGCGCAACGCGTGAGCCTTGGCCTACTGGCAGCCGCCGCCGCGCTGACCTGCGCCCCCGCAGGGGGAGCCGTCGATCGCTCGCACCTCGGCGCAGCCCCATCGACAGGTGGAGCGTCGGCGGGCGCTCCCGACGTTCCGGGGGCGAACGGAGTTGTGGGTCCGACCGGAGCTGGCGGTCCGACTGGAGCTGGCGGTCCGACCGGCTCCACGGCGCCGGCGCAGGGACCCACCGGCCCGCCGGGGCCATCCAGCGCGTCGACACCGACTGCCACGCGAGCCCTCGACCGCCCGGTCGGATGCACCGCGAGTGGACCGAGACGGGCAATCACGACTGGCCCGGCGCGCAAGGTCGTGGCGATCGGGTTCGACGACGGCCCGGCCCGCGACACCGCTGTGTGCGTGCGCGTGCTCGGGCGTGCCCACACCCAGGCGACCTTCTTCGTGATCGGCGAGCAGCTTGTGCCGTCCTATCGCCCGCTGCTGCTGCGCGAACTCCGCGACGGGGACGTGGTGGGCGATCATTCCTTCACGCACCCGTTCCTGACGCGCACCGGCAATGTGCGCTCGCAGTTGTCTCGCACGCTTGGGCGGATCCGCGACCTCTCCGGCTACACGCCTTGCATCTTTCGCCCCCCGTACGGCGACTACAACCAGAGCGTCGTCGAGGAGGCCCGGGCGCTGGGCATGGCGACGGTACTGTGGGACGTCGACCCGTCGGACTACCGGCTCCCGGGCACTGCGGCGATCGAGCGCCGCGTGCTATCGGGGGTGAGGCCGGGGTCGATCATTCTCTCCCACGACGGCGGCGGACCACGCGGGCAGACGCTCGCCGCCTACCCACACATCATCGCTGCGCTGCACGCGCGGGGCTACCGAATCGAGACAATCCCCCAGATGCTCGGCTACCGGTCGATCTACCAGCGCTGCGCGCGGCGCTGCGACGGGCTTGGCGTGGTGCGGGAGCGCGTGCCGGGCGGCGCGATCGTGCGCGGATAGGCTGTACTTCGGAGAACGGGAGCGACGGGACTCGAACCCGCGACCTCCGGCGTGACAGGCCGGCGCTCTAACCAACTGAGCTACGCCCCCTCGAGGGGAGCGCGCAGTATGGCAGGGCGGCTCAGGCCCGGGGGGAGACGTCATCGGGCAACGGGACCTCCTGCGGCGATGCCCCAACGGCGTCCGTCCAATCGCCAAAAGCTTCGCCGTCGCGCCCATGGTGCGGCTCCGCGCCGCCAAGCGCGAGCACGATCAGCGGCTCGCTCGTGTAGTTGACAAGCTGGCGACGCAGTTCGGGGGCGACCCGCGCAGCCTCCATTGGACCGAGCTCGAACTCCTTCTGCTCAACGCACAGCGTGAGCGCACCTTCGAGCACGAGGTAGACCTCCTCCTGACGTCCGTGGCGGTGGATCCGCCCGCGCTGTCCGGCCTCGAGACGCACAGCGTTGATCCCGAACGTGCTGACCCCAAGCGCGCGTCGCAGCGCGACGAACCGCTCGCCGGAGGCGAACTCCACCGCTGAGATCGCAACTCCATCCATTGCGCACACCATATCGCCGCGCGCCACACCCGATAACGGGCGCTACGCTGATGCCAACAGCAATGGCGCTCGTCGGTCCCCCACCGCTTTCAACCAACCCGCTACCGCGTCTCTGGCGCGATGTCAGGCGTGAGCGCACCGCCCCGGTCCCCTATCCGCCGGGGGACGCCAACTTCAGCGTCAGCCGCACAAAGGGGATGCTGCGCGACCCGCTGAGGATCCTGCTCGATGCCTACGAGCGCCACGGTCCGGTGTTCACGCTGCGCGTGCTCCACGACAAGTCCGTGTTCATGCTCGGCCCGCAGGCCAACCACTACATGACCGTCTCCCACGCGCGCAGCTTCAGCTGGCGCGACGGCTTCCTGGGCGACCTCAGCCCGCTGCTCGGAGACGGGCTGCTGACAATCGACGGCGAGTTCCACCGCCGCTCACGCGCAATCATGCTGCCGGCCTTCCACCACGAGCGGATCGCCGCCAGCGCAGCGACCGTGGTTGTCGAGGTCGAGCGAGCGCTGGACGACTGGCAGATCGGCCAGACGGTCGATCTGTACGCCTGGACGCGCGAGCTCGCCCTGCGCGTCGCGATGCGGGCCCTGTTCGGCCTCGATCCAGACTCGGCCGGAGCGCGCACCGACGTGGCCCGCGAGTTCGAGCGCGGGCTGTCGTACTTCTCGCGCGACTACGTGCTGCAGATCCTGCGTGGACCAGGGACGCCGTTCCACCGTATGCGCCTCGCCAAGGCACAGCTCGACCGCGTGATCTTTGCCGAGATCGCACGGCGGCGCGCGACCGGCCAGCGCGGCGAGGATGTCCTGTCGCTGCTGCTCGACGCCCGCGACGAAGACGGCGGCGCGCTGAGCGACCAGCACGTCCGCGATGAGGTGATGACGCTGCTGTTCGCCGGCCACGACACAACCACCTCGACCGTCTCGTTTCTCTTCCACGAACTGTGCCGGCACCCCGCGGCAATGGCCGAGCTGATCGCTGAGCAGGACGAGACGCTCGGGCAGGAGCTCGGCGCAGAGCATTTGTCCGGCAGCGCGTTGCCGGCGCTGGAGCGGGCGATCGAGGAGACTCTGAGGCTCTACCCAGCGGCGTGGATTGGGCCCCGCCGAGCGATCGAGTCGTTCGAGTTCGCCGGACGGACCGTGCCCGCCGGAGCGCCCGTCAACTACTGCTCGTGGGCTTCGCACCGCCTGCCCGACGTGTGGGACGAGCCAGCCGAGTTTCGTCCCGAGCGTTGGCTGCCCGACGCCCGCGCACGGATCCCCAAGGGCGCCTACGTGCCCTTCGGCGGCGGCTCGCGCACCTGCATCGGGATGCGCTTCGGCCAGATGGAGGTCAAGGCGATCGTCACGCGGCTGCTCCAGCGCTTCCATCCCGAGCTCAAGCCAGGCCGGACGATGACCGTGCGCCAGATGCCCACGCTGAGCCCGCGTGGGGGAATGTCGATGGTCCTGCGCGAGCGCGTCGCGGCCAAGAGAGCGGTGGCCGGGTCGCTAGAATCGAAGACGTGAAGACCGGCATCCATCCCGAGTACGTCGAGGCCCACGTGCGCTGCACGTGCGGCAACGAGTTCAACACGCGCTCGACCAAGTCCGAGCTCAACGTGGAGATCTACTCGAACTGCCATCCGTTCTACACAGGTCGCCAGAAGCTGGTCGACACCGGCGGGCGCGTCGAGCGCTTCCGCCGCCGCGCCGCGCGCCGCGCGCGCTAGACGGCCTCTCCGCGTCGAGCCGGCGCCGGCTCAGTCGTTCGCTCTCGCGAGCGTCTCGCGGCCACCCTCGTCCGCTTCCGGGCTCAGGCAGCTCACCGGACG
>JBPCQX010000143.1:0-2894 GCA_050997675.1 Solirubrobacteraceae bacterium | reverse complement strand
GCCTCAGCCGACAGGTTATTCACGGCGAATGTTGGTGCTCGTTGGCTGCAGTCAGGGTCACGGCGAGCGGAATACCGCCACGGTCGACGAGGATATGTTGTCATTGGGCGACTCGACTGGCAGGAGCAGGCCAATGCGGGACCACAGAGCATCCGAAACAAGGGTTTGGTTCATGCCCCTAGGAGGCTGGGTCACGGATAGGGGCTAGCGGTCATAGCGGCGGGCGGGTAGGCTGCGCCTATGATGCCGACAGAACGCTTCAAGCCCTACGCCCCCAATGTACACGCGGTCGTGCGGCTTGACGAGGCGTTGCCACCGGACCACCCGGTGCACGTTTTCGTTGACCTGATTCAGGGCGTCAGCCTCGACCACTTTGCGGTGACACCCGGCCCGAAGGGCGAGAAGCCGTATCATCCTCACGCGCTGTTCGGCGTGTTGGCCTGGGGCTACCTGCACGGCGTGCGCTCCTCGCGCAACCTCGCCCGACTCGTGCGGCAGGAAGCGACGTTTGCCTACCTCGCCGGCGGGAGCCAGCCCAACTACCGCACCTTGGCGCGGTTCCGGCGCGACAACGCGACCGCGTTTACGGCAGTCTTCCAGGAGACCGTCGTGCTGGCGTTGCGGTTGGGTATAGCCCGGCTGGGACACGTCGCGCTGGACGGGACCAAGTTCAAGGCGAACTCGTCCAAGCACAAAGCGATGAGTTACGGGCGGATGCGCGAGCGCGAAGCGCAGCTCACGCGTGAGATCGCAGCACTGGTGGCGCAGGCCGAGAGGCAAGATACGAGCGACGATGCCGCATACGGGGTGCAGTCGGACGGCGTTGTCGTCGCAGAGGAATTGGGGCTGCGGGAGGCGCGGCTGGCGAAGATTCAGGCCTTGCGGGAGCGGCTGGAGGCGGAGCAACGGGCGGCACAGGGGCTGACGGATGAGCAGGAGCCCGCAATCACTGACAAGGAGCAGCGCTCCTTCGCTGACGCCGATGCGCGCATCATGCTGCTGAAACGCGGCGCGTTCGACTATGCCTACAACGCCCAGGCGGCGGTCGAGGCGGAGAGCGGCGTGATTGTGGCGGCGGCACTGACCAACACCGCGCCGGACATGGGCCACCTGCCGGGACTGGTGGCAGAGATCCGTGTGCTGCGCACGCTGACAGACCTGCCCGACGCGGCGCCGACGACGGTCAGCGCGGACGCCGGCTACTTCAGTGCCGAGAACATCGCTGAGGACCGGGACGGGATCGACCTGCTGATCGCCGCCGGCCGCGGTGAGCGAGCCGTGCGTGCCACCGCGGGGCAGTGCTACACGGCCGACTGCTTCGCCTACGACGCCGCACGCGACGTCTGGCTTTGCCCGGCCGATAAGGTGTTGGAGCAGCTAAAGACGCCGCCGGGGGCGATGGGCCGTCCGAAGCAGGACTACTACCAAGCAGCCGTCACGGACTGCACCGGTTGCCCGCTCCGCCAGCATTGCCTCAAACCTGGAGAGGAGCGGCGCGTGCTCCTCGCGCGACACCGCCGCACGACGGGCGGCATGCGCTTCAAGCTCCGTCAAGCCAGCGCCCGCCGTCGCTACGCCCGCCGGAAGGTGATCGTCGAGCCGATCTTCGGGCAGTTCAAGCAGGATCGCGGGTTGACCGCGCTCAGCCTCCGCGGGCTCGTGCTCGCCCGCGGCGAATGGCTGCTCGCCTGCCTGGCGCATAACCTGGGCAAGTTGCTGCGCGTCTGTGCGCTGCCAGCTGCCAGCGCGACGGTCTGACTGGTTTCCGGGCACGGCAGCGGCAGGCGCCGACCAGGCGACACCGCAGCAGCCGTTCCTGGGAACCGGTGCCGCCCCGCTGCTGGACTATACCGGCAACCTCGCACAACGCAGATTGAAGCCGCCTCGCTGCCGGCTTCACGGACGTCGCCACCAATCCGACTGGCACCCGTGACCCAGCCTCCTAGCAGGGCTGCTGGGCTCTCCTTGAAACGATTCACCGCTACACGATGAATCGGCAGCGTGCTACGGAATAATCGCCAGGCTATCGTAGCCGGTGATAGAGGTGTGACAGCGATCACCTGCATCAGATAGTACCCATGAGTCAAAAGTTGCTCGAAACGCCGCATGTTTGATGAATGGTCCGATAAAAGTTTCCTTTACCATCCTGTAATAGATTGACCGCCTGATCGCGCGTTGTTACCCTGATTCTCTGGCGCTCACGCGATCCCTGGTATGCAGGGATGTGCATATGTATCGTCATGGACGGGTGTATCGTCACGCGCGTGGCGCGGCACAAGGCGGCGGGGTGGATGAGCCGGTACATCATCAAGCGTTTGCTGTTCACTGTCCTTGTGCTGTGGGCTGTCAGCATCATCGTCTTCAGCTCGGTGCGCATCATCCCCGGTGATATCTGCCGGATCGTTGTCGGCCAGCCGGATGTGCCGAAAGAGCAGTGCGACTCGATCAAGGCTGAGCTGGGGCTGAACAAGCCGGTCTTCCAGCAGTACGTCACCTACATGACCGGCGTGCTGCGCGGCAACTTCGGCACGACGCTGGTGACCAAGCGCAGCGTCTTTGCCCAGATCCGCTCGCGCATTCCCCTGACGCTGGAGCTGACCCTGCTCTCGACGATCTTCGCGATCGTGCTGGCGGTGCCGATCGGGATCATCTCCTCGATCAAGCGCGACGGCGTCGCCGATTACGGCCTCCGCTTTCTCACGATCGGCTGGCTCAGCATCCCCGGCTTCTGGATCGGCACGATGCTGATCATCTTCCCGGCCAAGTGGTGGGGCTACAGTCCGCCTGTCGGCTACACGGACATCTGGAAAGACCCGCTCAAGAACCTGAACCAGCTCTACCTGCCCGCGTTCGCGCTGGGGCTGGCGTTAAGTGCCAGCCTCGCCCGGGTGATG
>JBPCQX010000049.1:0-4486 GCA_050997675.1 Solirubrobacteraceae bacterium | reverse complement strand
GTGCCGAGCGCCATGACCTCGTCGTCTGCTGCGGACGCGAGGTACAGGTTGCGCCCGTCGGGCGACAGCGCGAGCGCCTGAGGTCCGCCGAGCGGGCCGAAATGCGCAAACGGCGACAGTGGCAGCGTGGGCAGCCCGCCGCCCAGCGCGAGATCCAGCGCGGCGTCGGCTCCCTGCGCGGCGAGAAACACGCGGTCGCCGGCGCGCGACAGCGCGATCGCGGAGGCGCCGCGCAACTGGTCGAAGCCCACGGTGCAGCCTGCTGCGGTGCCGGCCTGCAGGCAGGTGGCTCCGGACGGCGGCGGTGCGACGAGCCCGCCCCCCTGCGGGTCGCGTCCGAGCACGACGAGCGAACCGGGATCAAAGCCGCCGACGTAGACGCGCGCTCCGTCGGGTGAGACCACGAGCGTGCGGGCACCCCCGAGTCCTTCGGCGGTGGCGGCGCAACCGGGGACGTCCAATGGCGGCGACAGCGCGGGTTCTGCCACGCAGGCGCCGGCTCCTTGCAGGGGGAGCAGCTCGCCGCTCGTGCGATTGACCTGAAACGCAGACACTGCGCTGGAGACGGCGGACGCCACATAGGCGAAGCGCCCGTCGGGCGAGAGCGCGATCGCGCTTGCTCCACGCAGGCCGGTGGCGAGACGCGGGCAGCGCGGCCGCCCGCCCGCGGTGTGGCTCGCGACGCAGCCCGGCATCGGCGTGAGCGTGCCGTCGCGCTCGCGACGGAGCACGACGATCGTGTCCGCTCCGCTCACGTTGCCGGAAGACAACGCGTAGATGAAACGCCCGTCTGGGGAGATCGCGAGTGCGCCAACCCGCTGCAGCGGCGCGAACGTCGCGGTGCACTTGCCGGCGGCGCCGGCGACGACCTCCTGGCCGTGCACGCAACTGGCGCCGCGCAGCTTCTTCTTGCCCCTGGCAGGGCGCAGCGGGTAGAGCAGGCCATGCGAGCGCCGGGCGAACCCGACCACGGCTGCGGCATCGGCTGACCCGACGTAGACGTTGCGTCCGTCGGGGCTGGCTAGTACGGCGTCGGCGCCGGCCAGCCCCGGGGACCCCGACGCGCAGTTGAAGCCGCCGGACTGCTGGATGCATCCCCTGCGCGTTGGGTGCACTGGAGGCGCCAGACCACGCCCGTGCCGCCGTGCCAAAACGACCACGGCGTTGCTCTCGGACGCGGCGACGTAGACGTTGCGCCCGTCGGGACTGACTGCGAGCGCGCTGGGTCCGGCCAGCGCCTCGACGGCCTGGGCGCAGGCGAGCGCAGCGGTGTCAAGACGCCGTGTGTCGCGCAGACATGCCCCGGGTCCGGGCACGGGGGCGAGTCTGCCTGAGAGCAGCACTGCCCCTGACGAAGCGGGGCCTATCGCCGTCGCTGTGAGGGCGAGCGATGTCGCGAGGAGTGCCGCACGAATGCTTTGCATCGTGCATATTGTGGCGGTGCGGAAGCTGCGGCTGTCCTGGGGGGCGTCTCTCGTCGTCCTGTTGTCCTGCCTCCCGGCTGCGCCTGCGCTCGCCGCAGGACCGCTGTCGCCTTGCTCTACCGCGCCTGCGGCGGGCAGCTCAGAGATCAACCTTGTGTCGAACTCGATCCCCCGCACAGCGGTGCTCCATTTGCCGCCCAATGTGCATGCGGGCAGAGCGCTGCCGCTGCTGATCGCGCTTCACGGCGCGAACCAGAACGCTGCCTTTTTCGAGCCCTACAGTGGCTTCTCGCGGATTGCCGACACCGAGCGCTTTGCCGTGCTCTACCCGAATGCGGTCGGGCTGCATTCGTTCTGGAACATCAACGACAGCGACAAGAGCGCGGCGAACGACGTGCAGTTCATCTCTGATGCGATTGACGCTGCGGCATCGCGCGCCTGCCTCGACATCGCGCGGATATATGCCACGGGGGTGTCGAACGGCGGCGGCATGGCGGCGCGCCTCGCGTGCCAACTGTCCACTCGCATCGCGGCAATTGCCCCGGTCGCCGGGGGCTACCGCTCGCTTGGCGCCTGCCGCCCCAGCTCGGCCGTGTCGGTGCTCGAGGTTCATGGGACGAGCGACGGCGTGGTGCCCTACAACGGCACGAGCAATGCGGTCGCCTACGTCGATGGCGCCGGTTCGGTGTCCTCGTTTCTCTCGGGCTGGCTCGCGCGCGATCGATGTCGAACGCGCAAGGTGCGCACACGCCGGATTGCGCCGCAGGTGCTCAGCGAGCTGTGGTCGAGCTGTCCGCAGGGGGCTGCCGTCGGCCACCTCGAGGTCGTGGCCGGTGAGCACCAGCTGCCCGGAGCGCTGCCCCGGGACGGCGGTCCGCGCAGCACGTTCTCGGCGCCGTGGCTGATCTGGCGCTTCCTGCGCTCGCACCGGCGCGTGGCACGGTGAGGCGAACGCCTGCGTTGCTGGGCGCGCTGCTCGTGCTGCTCGGTGCGGGAGCGGCGCGCGCGGACGGGCCTGCGCGGGCTGGGGTCTCAGACCCATGCGCGAGCGCGCACGCTGGTGGCGGGCAGAACTTCGGCTTCGCGGTCGATGGCTCGCAGCGTGCGGTCCACCTGCATGTCCCGGTCGCCGGCGCACCGGCCGGTCGGCCCGCAGCGCTGCTGATCGCCCTGCACGGGTTCGGCGGTACGGGCTCGGGCATGGAGGGCTATACCGGCTTCTCTGCGCTCGCGAACCGCCAGGGATTCATCGCTGCCTATCCTGACTCCCGCGGGCCGCAATGGGCGATCCATGACGGGACTGCTCGGGGCGCGGAGGACATCGAGTTCATCAAACGCTTGATCGATGACACCGAGGAGCGCTTCTGCATCGATCGGAGCCGCGTGTTTGTCGCAGGTGTCTCAAATGGGGGCGGCGAGGCCGCGCGGCTTGCGTGTGCGCTGTCCGACAGGCTCCGCGGCGTGGCACTCGTGGCGGGCCAGTACCGCAACCAGCCGCAATGCAGGCCCGAACGGGCTGTGTCCGTGTTCGAGATCCATGCACAGACCGACGAGGTGGCGCGGTACAGGGGCGGCGCCGGCAGCGTGCCGTACTTCCTTGCGATGTGGCGCGGGCTCGACCACTGCACCGTGCCCGGGACCCATCAGCGGCTCGACGCGATGACTGTCGCGGCGAGTTGGAACTGCGCCGGCGGCTCGCGCGTCGCCCAGTTGCGGATTCGTCGCGGCGGCCATTTCTGGCCCGGAGCCACGCTCCACGGCACCGCCGTTCCCGCGCCGGGCTCGGCCGCGAGTCGGATCTGGGAATTCTTCAGCTCGCTCCGCTGAGCGCTAGGTGAGCGCTCTGTTAGGGCTTGCAAAGGTTTCGCCAAGGTTGCCTTGCGGGGACTCCAGGTCGGCTCCCGGCGGCCAACATGTGTGCCGTGAGCACAATTCAATTCACCGAAGGCGCCGCGTCGTCCAGCGATGTTTGGACGGCGACCGGGCTTGAGCCGCAGGTCTTCCTTGACCGCTCCGGACGCCGCGCGGGACGCGTGCGCCTCGGTGGGGTGGTCGCCGCGATCGCCGCGGCGGGCTGGTTCAGCGCGCTCGTGTCCGGCGCGGCTGGTTTCTCGACGCTTCCCGCAGTGCCCGCGACACTGGCGGCAAAGCCGCCGGCGCACGTCGTGGTCGCAACGCCACGCCACGGCATCGTGCGGGTCGCCTCGTCGGAGCGCCCGACCGACCGCGGCTGAGCTCAGGCGCCGGTGCGCGTGCTCGACCTGGTGCCGCAGCCGCGGCCGCCGGCTCGTAGTTGGGCGAGTGTCGGCGGGTCCTGCGCGAGCAGCTCGGGCAGCGTCACCGCCCGCAGGTGTTTGCGCGCGATCGCAGTGAAGATCGGCAGCGTTGCACGGATCGTCTGCCCGCGGTTCTCGTGCATCAGGATGATCGAGCCGGGGCGGAGCCCGTTGATCACGTTGCTGGCGATCCCCGCGTAGTTTGCCCCGAGCGAATCGGCGCTGTCGATCGTCCAGATCACCTCCAGCAACCCTCGCGACTTGGCTTCGCGGTCGATCGCCGGGCTGCGCGCGCCGTAGGGCGGGCGGAACAGGTCAACCGTGCGCTGTCCGCTACTGCGCTCGATCAACGTCTGCGCGCCGGAGATCTCCTGCGCCATCGCCGGCGCGGCGAGCCCAGGGAGAAAGGGGTGGCTGAGTGTGCGGTCGCCGAGGACTGCGACCGAGCGCTCGAGCCGGGCGAGCCCGGGATAGGAGCGGATCGACTTGCCAACGAGGAAGAACGTCGCCTGCAGGTGGTGGCGCTTCAGCTTGTGGATCATTTTGAGCGTGTACGGTCCGGGGCCATCGTCGTAGGTCAGTGCGACGAGCGGCTTGCCGGTGCCGCCGCAGTAGAGCGGGAGCCCGAACGCGGCTAGGCGCTTGACCGCGAGGTCGCTGCTCGCGGGCGGACGCGAAGGGGACGCATGCGGTGCCCGTGCCGCGTGCGCGGTCGGGCTCGTGCGGGCGGCTCCACCGCTGCCGCCGCGCGCGGCGACTGCGATCACCGCCAGCGCCGCCCCAAGC
>JBPCQX010000013.1:0-2655 GCA_050997675.1 Solirubrobacteraceae bacterium | reverse complement strand
CGAGAATCACCTCAAACGGGGGCGCGTCGCGCTGGGCGCGCAGCGCCTCAATACAACGCCCGACGCGCTCCTGCTCGTTGCGCGCCGGAATCACGACCACGACGCGGCTCAAGGGACGATCACCTCGCCGGCGCGGTCGTAGTCCTCGTCGCGATCGTAGCTGAGCACGCCGACCAGGTCCCCAGAATCGCGGCGATAGAAGACGGTCCAGCCGCCGCCGGGATACTCGACCACCTCCGTCTCGGCAAAGCCATCCCCCCAAGCCTTGTACTTCAGCGTGCGCTCGCCGATCGTGGTCCAGAATCCGGGCACCGCGTCCCAGCGGTCAACGACTCCGGCGAGCGTACGGCCCGCGACCTGGCCCTGGCGCATTGCCTCGCCCCAATGCTCCACGCGCAGCGAACGCCCCGCGGCCGCATTGCGCGCGTAGGCGACATCGCCCGCCGCGAGCAGGAAGTCATCGGCGCGCATCGCTGCGTCGACGCGCACCGCTCCATCGTGCATTGGTGCTCCGTAGGCTTCGGCGAGCGCACCGTGCGGGGTGGAGCCTGTCGCAAGCAGCACGACGTCCCCGACAAGCGCCTCGCCGTGATCGAGCACGACGCGCTGGGCGCGCTCTATTTTTGCGATCTTCGCGCCGAGCACCAGGCGCACGCCGAGCTCTTCGAGCCAGCCGCCGATTCGAGCACCCGCGGTGTCGCCGAGGCGCCGGCCCTGCGGCGTTGGCTCGTCGGTGACGAGTGTCACGGCGGCGCCCCGGAGCGTGAGCGACGCTGCAATCTCGCACCCGATGAAACCCGAGCCGACGACCACCACACTCCCTCGGGCCCGCTCGATAATCCGCTCCGCGTCCACCAGCGAGCGCAGCGTCAGCACCTCGGGGTCGTCGGCGCCGGGCACAGGTATCCGCATCGATCGCGAGCCCGTCGCCAACAGACACGCATCGCATTCAAGCGCGCGACCGTCCGCAAGGCGCACGTGGCCGCGCTCCAGGACGGATGCGGGTACCCCGAGCAACAGCTCGGCGTCGTGCTCCAAGTCCAGCTCGAGTTCATGGCGTTCGATCTCGCCGCGGAGATAGTCCTTGCTGAGCGGGGGTCGCGCATACGGCTGCTCGGCTTCTGCGCCAACGATCCGCAGGCCTCCCTCGCCCCCCGCCGCGCGGTAGGCCGCGGCGGCGCTGATCGCAGCGGGCCCGGTCCCGATCAGGATGACCTCAGGCATGCAGCAGGTCCATGCGGTAGCGCGGGCAACGCTCGTCGCGGGCGTGCCAGCGCGACAGGCGCTCGCACAAGATGTCGTGGACCTCGTCACCCTGCAAAGGATTACTCGGCGCGGACAGCCGCCAATGCACGAGCAGGACGCGTGCACCGCCGGACAGCGACGCGGCCAGGCGCGCGCCGGCCGCGTCGAGTGCGTCGCGGTCGAGGTAGTAGAGAACCTCCGAGCAGACGATCGCGTCCCAGTCGCCTGCTGGCATCGCCTCGGGAAAGCTCGCACGACGGACCTTCACTCCAGCGACCGCTGCCAGACGCGTGCGAGCGATCGCGACCGCGCGTGCGGAGATGTCGATTGCGAGCACGAACTCAGCCTGCGCGGCGAGCACGGCAGTCAGCTCGCCGATCGAGCAGCCCACCTCGAGCAGGCGCCCGACGCCGCCGAGTATCCGGGCGGTGTGTTCGTACTTGGCCCGCTCGTACGGGCTTGCCGCAAAGTTCCACGGATCAGCGGTACGTTCATAGAGCGCGTCAAAGTAGCTGGCGGCGACGCGCGTCATTCGCCGCCGCGCAGCGCCTCGTGCCCGTATCTCGCCAAGGCGGGCGTGAGGCGGTGCTGCAGCAGCAGCAGGTCGAGGTCACGCCGCGCTCGCCCGAGATCGGTTCGGGTCGCCAGGGGACGCGACCCACAGGACTCCGCAGCCTGGCGCATGACCTCGCGGCAGGCCCCGGTGATCGCCCACCTCGCTTCCAGCGCGGTTGCCGCCGACAGCTCGCCGGCATCGGCGCGGGCGCCGGCCCGCTCCAGCCACAGTCCGGCCGTGCGAGCAGCCACCTGCATGCGCGCGGCTGCGAGCGCGTTGAGGTCGCCGACCGGGGCGCGCGCCGACAACAGGTCGACCGATCGCTCGACGACGGACTCACACACGCCGACCCACGTCGCGCTGCTGCGTGCCGCATCGCGCGAGAAATACGGCTCTCGCAGCAGCTCGTCGCGCTTGCCGAGGACTGCGATCACCTCCGCTCCGTCGAATTGCACTCGGTGGCTTTCCGACGCGCGCAGCCCTGGGCCCGCATACCAGGAGCGATCGACGCGCACGGCGCTCTGCGCTGCGTCGAGATACACCAGCCGCCTAGCGCCGCTCTGCTCGCTGGCAACGACAAGCGCGCGATCGACCACACCGGCGCCGGAGCAGAAGGTCTTGACACCATGCAGGACGCCGCTTTCGAGTTGCGCGGGCTCACCTTCCTCGCCGACCGGATCGGCGCCCCACACGCCGAACAGCAGCTCCCCGCTTACGACCGCCCGAATCTCAGACTCCCCCAGCACTCGGGCGAGCGTCAGGCGCTCGATCGCGTTGTAGTGGCCGTCGAGCACGCGCGCGAGCGAGCCGTGCACGCGCGCGACGTCGCGCAACCTGTGCATTTCTTCGAGCAT
>JBPCQX010000234.1:0-2987 GCA_050997675.1 Solirubrobacteraceae bacterium | reverse complement strand
TTGACCATACGCGCGCCAGCACACGCTCCGGCAGTCCCGGGGCGGGTGGGTAAGTCGTCGCCGAGCGTTGCGCCGGAGACAGCGCGAGCTCGCCTCCTTCGCCGCGGTCCCCCGCGGGCTGGGCGATCTGGAAGTCGGCGAACTCCTCGCCGAGCGAGATCGACGCCTCGATCGCGGTGTGCGAGTGGTCGGCGATCACGATCACGGCGTGGGTCGAGAGGAAGCGCTCTGCGCCGCCTGCGGTGTCGATCAAACGCCCAAGCTGGCGGTCCGCCTCGGCAATCGAGTCGACCTGCGCGTGCGGGCCGTACTTGTGGGAGTGGTTGTCGTTGTCGGGCAGTGAGAACAGCATGAAATCGAACAGGTCGTGCTCGATTGCGTAGGAGCCGACGCAACCCGCGTGCTTGTCGCGCACGCCGGGCATCCCGAGCTGCGACCGGCAGCCGGTGTCGCGGCTGGCGAAGACATCGGCGTAGAACAGCTCGCGCGGGCCCATCACGGGGTGGCGAATCAGCGCGCGCGAGGCGAACCTGCTGAGCGCAGTGTCCTGCGAGGCCTCGTGGCGGTGGCGACCGCGATACATCAGGTAGGTCGTGCCCATCGTCCGCAGCTCGGCGTCGTCGAGGCGCTCGAATACCGTCAGCGCCTGGGGCGCTAGGTGGGCCCCGTTCATGTTGTAGACGGTGTCGGTCAGCTGCTGCGCGAAGCCGAAGCGGCGCGCGGCACGAAAACTCGAGCCGTACTCGACGTAGCGCTCCTCCTCGCGGCGGTACCAGTTCATCGACGGGATCAGGTGGCGGTCCTGGCCGAGGCCAGTGGCGATGGAGGCGGCGCACACGGGCGTGACGGAGGGAAAGACAGAGGCTGCGTCCGGCACGTAGCTGCCGCGATCGATCAGCAGCTCGAGCGAGGGCGCGCGACCGTCAGCGACGGCGCGCTCGAGCATCGCGGGCTTGGCGCCGTCGATCACCGCGAGGATCAGCTTCTTCGACCTCATCGCTCAGCGCAGCACGCGCAGCCCGGCGTACTTCTCGCCGTCCCTGCGCCGTCCGGCCAGCAGCAGGCGCAGCAAGGCGAGCAGCGCAAGAATCGACACGGGCGGCACGAAGACCGCCAGCGCCGCGAGCGCCAGCGCAACGGCATCGACGTACAGAGTAAGCGCTTCGCGCGCGGCGCCGTCCGTGAGGCGCATGCGCGTGCGCGCGAGCAGCGGCCGCACGGCGAACTGGGCGAGCGCGGCACAGGCGAGACCCGCCGGTAGTCCGATCCACGCCGTCTCGTGGTGCTGGCCGAGCACCGCGGCAAACAGCACGGCGCCGAGCCCGAGGCCGAGCCCCGCCACTGCGGAGCCGATGCCTCCGCGCTCGAGCCGTTCGGGGCCGAGGCGACGCTGAAGCAGGAAGGAAAGCGCCAGGGCGACAACGACCGCCAGCAGAAACCAAGCGGATTGTAAGAAGGAATAGTCGGTTGCCTTGAAGTTGAGCACGACCCGCTCACCTGCCAGCGAACCCGCCAGCAGCGCCGGCATGAACGGCCTGAGACCCGCAGCTGCGGCGAGCCCCATGCCCTCTGTGATGTGCAGAATCTCGTTCATCGTGCGCTACGGTTGGCGGGGCATGACGATAGACGACGCCGCCCACCCCCCGCGCCCGCCCAGCACACGCACCGCGCCGCGCGGCTCCTCACACGAGCTCGAGCGCTACGCCGCCCTGTTCTCGGCGCGCACCCGCAGGATGAAGAGCTCTGCAATGCGGGATTTGATGGCGATCACCGAGCGCCCGGAGGTGATCTCGCTGGCCGGGGGCCTGCCGGACACCTCGACCTTCCCCCCGGCACTGTTCCGCGAGGTGATGGATCATCTCTCTCAGACGAGCACGGCTCGCGTGCTCCAGTACGGCCCGACCGAGGGGCTTGCCGGCGCCAAGGAGTGCATCCGCGAGGTGATGGCCGCCGAGGGCATGAGCGTCGCGGCGCATGAGATCCTCGTCACGACGGGCGGCCAGCAGGTGATCGACCTGGTCTGCAAGACGCTGATCGATCCGGGCGACGTGATCATCGCCGAGGCCCCCACCTACCCGGGCGCGGTGCCGACGTTCCGTGCCTACGAGGCGGATGTGATCCAGATCGAGATGGACGAGGACGGCATGCGGATCGACGAACTCGAGGCGACGCTGGAGCGCCTGCTGGCGGCCGGACGGCGGCCAAAGTTCATCTACACGATCCCCACCTTCCAGAACCCCGGGGGGGTGACGATGTCGCTTGCGCGGCGCGAGCGCCTGATCGATGTCGCGCGGGAGCAAGAGCTCTTGGTGTTGGAGGACAACCCGTACGGGCTGCTGCGCTACGAGGGCGAGGAGCTGCCGACACTGCGCTCGCGCGACGGGGGCGATCTGGTGATCTACCTAGGCACGTTCTCAAAGATTCTCTCGCCCGGAATCCGCGTCGGCTGGGCCGTTGCGCCCCCGCCGGTGCTGGCGAAGATGAACATCGGTAAGGCATCGGCGGACCTCTGCTCCTCGTCGATGACGCAGCACTTCGTGGCGCGCTACTTCGAGGATGGCAACTGGCGGGAGTACATCGACGGGCTGCGCGAGCTCTACCGAGGGCGGCGGGACGTGATGCTCGAGGCGCTGGCCGAGCACTTCCCCCAGCAGGCCACATGGACCAAGCCCGAGGGCGGCCTGTTCATCTGGGCGACGCTGCCCGACTACATCGACACGACGGATCTGCTCGCCCTTGCGCTTGACGACAATGTTGCATTCGTGCCCGGCGAAGCGGCGTTTGTTGATGGCCGCGGGCGCTCGTCGATGCGGTTGAACTTCTCCGGCGTCAGCGCGGAGGAGATCCGTGAGGGGATCAAGCGCATCGGCAAGACCGTGCGCTCGCAGGTGGACATGTACGGCACGCTGGTCGGATCGCCCCCGGCAAGCGCTCCGGCGCCGGCGCAGACCGCCCCGGAAGGACTTGCCGACGTGGTTGAACTCCCG
>JBPCQX010000201.1:0-8346 GCA_050997675.1 Solirubrobacteraceae bacterium | reverse complement strand
GGCCCTACAGCGGAGGGGGAGAGATTCGAACTCTCGGTACGCCTATAAGACGTAAACGGTTTTCGAGACAGTCCGCTGGGGCTGCTCGATTGTGGGGCTGTGCAGCAAAATCAGACCTTGGGATGGTGCGGGCGCGAGCGGGTTGCGATCGAGACCGGGTTTTGGGAGTTTTGGGAGGCGCCTATGGGGCGACCTTGGGCCTCGCGCTTCAAAAAGGGAAATCGAGTGTTCGGGCTGTTCCCCGGCACGTTGGGGCCCCCTCGGTGCGAGGCCTGCTGCGCCGCGCTGCGATCAGCGTCGTCTCCGCCGGGCTCAGCGTCTCGGAGTCGCTGGGCGGCGCAAATCTGGCGCCTGGGCTCGACGGCCGAGTCCCGGCTCCGCTCGGCGGGGTGACGCCGGCTCGTTAGGCGGGTGGATACTGAACGGTGGCCGGTTGCGGTGATCGACGCTCTGCGTCAGGGTAGCGAGACCGAGTGCCAGGTGGCCGATCTGATGGCGGAGGAGCTCACCCGGTCGCTGCCCGCAGGCTGACCCTGCTGTGCCGGCTGAGACCCGGGCAAACGTCTACTTTCGGCGGCGTCTTGAGCGGTGTTTGACGCGGGTGTGGGGGGCGGTCTTGGTGCAGCCGCGGTATTGGCGCACGCTGATGATCCTGGCTCCGTTGTTCTGGTAGGAGACGATTCTCACCGTGAAGACGCCCTGCGGGAGCGGGCGCATCGTCAGGCGCCTGATGTTGTGGGCGCGGCGCCTGACGCGGAGGCGGCCGTTGACGTAGATGTTTGCCTTCACGATCCGCTTGCCGGCGCGATGGTGGAGCGTGAAACTGAAGCGTCGTTTGTCGGTGCAGGGCCCCCCGGTCAGGCTCGCGGACTGGCTCGCGGACTGGCTCGCGGACTGGCTCGCGGGTTGGTTTGCGAAGGGCTGGTATTGCCGGCACGGTTCGCCCCTGAGGCCAGGACACGGAGGCAGCCCGGTCGGAACGTTGACCCCCGGCACCACAGGTAGGACGACGCTCGATGGCATGAGTGTGGAGAAGGCAATCGATACCGTCGCGGGCCCGCTAGGTTGCGACTCGCTGAACGCCCAAATTGGCTGTTCGCCGTTGGGGGCGGTGATCGTCAAGCGGATGCGCGACCCGGCGCGGTAGGCGTGCGCCTGGTAGTAGAGCGGGATCGTGGTCTCGACATACTGGTCGGGCGGTAGCGGCGATACGTCGGCGGCTCGCAGGCTGAGAACAGGCTCGAGCGGCGTGCTCTTCGCGGCATCGAGCTTGCGCTCGTTCGCTCGCAGCCAGCCGCTTTGCACGAAGGTCTCCTTGCCGTCGGGCCTGACCTCGGTGATCGTGGCCTGGAGATCGACGTTCGGGGTCGAAGAGCGGACCCAGGCATGCACCGCGCCGGCGCCGATGACAGTGGTGTTGTTGCTCAGAGGACTGGTCAGGTAGGACACTGCGCTCCCGGCGGGGTTCTGCATCCAGTCATAGTGCGGCGTTGCGGTCCACAGGCCTCCGGGGCCCCCGGACGTGTCGCCCGTGAAGTCAGTCAGCGGCCGGGCATGAGCGTTCCAGGTGAACGAGTTGGCTGCCGCGCTAGCTGGCGGCTCGTCGCCGAGCGCGCCATTGGCCGCGAGGTACCAGGCGCGGGCCGTGGTGCCCGGGACGGGAAAGCTTGGGAATGACTGCTCGAAGCCGGGCTTCGGCTCGCCGGGATTGGAGCCGCCGGCGCCGTTGTCGAACAGGAAGCGGATCGGCTGGAGCTGCTCGAACGCCGCCAGCGCCCCGGCGTAGGTCGGTTGCTGC
This sequence comes from Solirubrobacteraceae bacterium, assembly GCA_050997675.1. Lineage (GTDB taxonomy): Bacteria > Actinomycetota > Thermoleophilia > Solirubrobacterales > Solirubrobacteraceae > Palsa-513. Next base: position 6,548 of record JBPCQX010000201.1, on the reverse strand, counting down.
TGGATCGGGTCGGGCGGCAGCGTGACTCCGTTGATTCCCATCGCCGCCTGATAGATCAACGGCGCGCCCGCCTGAATCAACGCGGAGTTGGTGATCGGCGCCTGCTGGGCAACATAGAGCTCGAGGAAGTCGTACCACCGGTTTAAGGTCTCCGGATCCAGCGAGTCGACGTGGGTGCCATTCGTGAACGTGAGCCACTTGCGGTTGGTGCCGGAAAACTGCTCGGCTAGGGTCGGGCAGTGACCGCCGGTCTGCTCGTCAGTTAACTGGCAGGCCATATAGACCGGCACGTGGATGTCCTTGACGAACGTGACCGGCGCGAGCGGATCGGCCACCGCTGGCTCGTAGTGATCGTTGGCCCGGACCTTCGCCAGCAGATTCGCGGCCTCCCCATGAAGAACTTGGTTGTCCGCGCATGTCTGGTCACCCTGCTGGATCTGCTTGTAGGCATAGCCCTGGCCGGCGTTGGGCCCTGCCGGCAGCGCGTCGTGAACTCGCTCCTCGGCCCAGGCAACGGCGAACCCCGTGTTCAGGATTCCGCCCGGGTACAGGGTCGTCTGCGTCGCGTCGATCACCGACAGCGGCGAGATCGCGGCGAGGCTCGGCGGATTCGTCTGCGCGGTGAAGAGCTGGCTGATCCCGCCGTAGGAGATTCCCATCATCCCCACCTTGTGATGCGCAACCCATTGCTGGTTCGCGACCGTCTCGACCACGTCATATCCGTCAAGGCTCTGAAGCGGCTCGAAGAAGTCGTACGCGCCGCCCGAACAGCCGGTACCACGCATGTTGACGTCGACGACAGTGAAGCCCATCAGGTTGGCAATGAGCGCGATCCCGTTCTGAGGACCGGTCGGGTCTGCGTAGCCATAGCCCGAGTACTCGATCAAAGGTCGGAGTAGGCGCCCCAACCGGTACATGAGGTAGTTGAAGGCCGCCTGGCAACGGCAGCGCGTTCGTGACGTCCGTCGGCGGGTGCACGTCGATCGCCAGCTTTGTCCCATCCCGCGTGGTCATATAGCCGTAGCCGCTCCGCGGGATCACCTGGTTGTAGAGGTTGGTGTCAGGCGGCGGCGGCCTCGTGGAAAGCACCGTCAGCACCTCCGAGGTCGCTCCCCCCTGCGAGACGCGGTAGCCGCTTCCCGGCGGCACATTGCGAAACAGAATGCCGCACAGCGCGTTGACTCGCTGCGTGGCGATCGCCTGGCCGCCCTGGTCAAGCAGCGACGCCTGCGCGCCCGCAGCCAAGCCGGTCGCGTAGACCTGCTCGACGCTGCCATGCGCGCTGAACGACGCCTCAGCAGCCCCCGCTCCGACCGCAAGCCCGAGCACCAAGACAGCAACATTCACGACGAATCGGACTCTCCAACACACCGCGTAAGTCAAGCAAGTCTTGCCTGCAGAAACAAGGGACGGGTTGCCGTCGGTCTACTTCTTCCTCATCGCGCTGACCTTTGAGTGGGGCATTGCGATCTATGACCTTGAGCTCGACGCTGTCCGCCGGGGCGAGAAGCCGCGCGAAAAGGCCCGTCAGGAAATCGACTCCCGTGCTACGCAAGGCGTGGCGTCAGATGATCAAGGACTATGCGCTGTTTCCCGTCCTCGCTGGTCGCCGGGGCGCGCGACGGGCTCTTGCCGGCAATATCGCAGCGAACGTCGCGCGCAATCTCTGGGTGCACACGATCGTCTTTTGTGGACACATCCCGGACGGCGCTGAAACCTATACCGAGGAGCAGTACACGAGCGAGACTCGCGGCGGCGCCTACCGGCGTCAGTTGCTTGGCTCGTGCAACCTTGAGGGCAGTCGGCTGTTTCATCTCCTCACAGGGCATCTGTCGTTTCAGATCGAACACCACTTGTTTCCGGACGTGCCCAGCAACCGTTACTCGGAAATCGCGCCGCAGGTTCGAGCTGTCTGTGAGCATCGCGGTCTGCCGCACAACAGCGGCAGGCTCTCTCGCCAGTACGGTTCGGTCTACCGGCAGATCCTGCGGCTCGCCTTCCCTGGCGGCTGAGGAACCGAATAGTTCCGGGTTGGGTTGCTCAGGCTCGCTTCGTGCAAGTGCGGTAGACCCGCGAGATTCGCAGTGTCCGCACGTGCCGGCCGACCCTGACGCGCTCGATCACCCGTACCCGGACACGACCCCGCCTCAGCCCACGCAGATCGATGAACAAGCTCGGGCGGGTGCCGCGCAGCTTGCTCGCGCCGACGCGCCTTGCGGACCGGCCCGCGACGAGCACTCGCGCGCTCTTGATTCGCCCGCCGCGAAGGCGTCGTAGGTGAAGTCGCAGCGTCCGTCTGCTTGTGCAGCGCTTTCGCGCGGTCGGCTTCGCCGCGGCGGCACCCGAACCCGAGGCTGTCGCCGGCCCGGAGGCCGTCGCGCACCAGGGATTCGCCGGAACCCCGTAGCACGGGCTCGGCATCGTTTCCTGCGGGGGGAGCGGTGCCAGTTGGATGTTTGTCGCTCGGGGATAGTGAGTCTGCGGGGTATCGGGACACGGCGCGAGCAGCTGGGTATCGCATACCGCCTGCGCTCCGGCGGGACTCGCCAGCGGGTCGCCGAGGTTCGGCACGCCGCAGATCGCGTGAGTCGCCTGGAGGCCCGGGGGCTCTGTGGTCGGGGCCGAGCCGTCCGCGCGAGTGTTGTCGTGGATGCAGTTGCCGGGATTCTCCGGGTTTGAGATATCCACGATGTCGCCGTTGCCGACATTGCCGTACGAGCCGTTGTCGGAAAAGGTGTTGCCGGCGATCTCGTTGCCGAAGTCATCGAAGAAGCAGACGGCGTTGAAGCCCGGAAGCGACGTGTTGATCCCGCCGGCGCAGTTGGCAAGCGGTGGCGGGGGTCCTGTATCGGGGAACGGAACAAGCAGCACACCCCAGGCGTTGTTTCGCTCGATCCGATTGCCGCTGACGATGTCGTTGCGGCCTCCCGCGATTACAACGCCCGTGCCGACCGGCGCCGCAGCGGCTGTGCCGCTGCTCGGCACGTTCGGGTTGTTGTTGTCATGTACGTAGTTGTGCTCGAACAACCAGCAGGAGTGCGTCCCCGTGGGACCCGTGCCGCCGGCCGGGCAGCTTCCGTCCTGCGGCGAAGGCACATCGTCGTTGTTCTGGGAGTTGGTCACGAAGCCCGCCTGGTTGTTGTCGAACTCCGAGTTCATCACCTGCAGGTGGCCGCCCGAGTTGGTTCCCGAATATCCAAGCGCGCTGTATTCACCCTGCACGTGGTCCAGTGTCGTGTTGCAGTCCGGGCAGGCCCCGACGTAGTAGGCCGCGTCAGCCATGTTGCTCGCGTAGTCGTGGTCAAAGTAACCCGGGCCGGTCGTGTTCGACGCGTAAATGCCGTAGTTCGCAAAAGACGATCCGCCCTGCTCGTAGAACGAGGCGCTTGCGCTGAGATACGAGCCGCGCCAGGCACCGAGCGCCTGAGTGCCGCTCGCCCCACCGCCATCGAACCAAACCGCGTCGCCGCCGCCCTGGTCACCCGTGAGGAAATTGCAGGCGGTCAGATTTTCGACGGTGACGCCATCCGCCTTATAGACAACAAGACCGTTGCGCCCGCCGGGCTTGCTATTGGAGTCAAGCGGCCCGAAGTCTTGGTCGGCATGGGCAGAGCTGCACTGCGGGGCGCCAGGCCGGGTGCCGTCGAGCACCACCCCGTTGCGGTCAAGGCCCCGAATGTGGATGCCAGGCGTTGTGACCTGAACCGCAGAACTCGCCCGGTCGTCACCGAGGCCTCCCGCCGGGAACGTATGGGTCGCCTCGTGGTAGTCGCCCGGAGCGATCAACACCCAGTCACCAGTGTGGGCGGCGCTGACAGCAGCCTGAATCGAGCTGTACTGGCCCGGGATGCCTTGGAAAGTCCCGACTCGCAGCACGTTCGGAGCGGCCTGGGCCGACGCGAGGCTGTAGCCCGGCAGCAACATGAGGCCCGCAGCGAGCACTGCTCCCGCAAGGGAGCGGCGTGTAGGAAGGTGCGTGCGTACGTTGCTCATCTCTGGCCTCCGGGGCTCTCCGCGTGAGTTCGGTGCCGTCGACGTTCGCAGCAGCGACGTTCGGCGGGCATGCGGAGAGGCTACCGATCCCCGCACTCGCGCGATCCGACCAGTGGCTGCCCCGCGAGGAGCAGCGGGCTGTGCGAGTGTCGACCGGGGTTTCAGGCGCAGGTCTGGTCCCCACGCGATCGCAGATGATCCGCAGGACGTTCGGGTCTTCGGCGGAAGCTCGGGCGTGGCGCGCCCAGACGCATACAGCGCAGCGGGCCGGAACGATGCTGGCACCGACCCGGACAACCCTTGAACGATGCCATGATCCGTCGATTGGGTTCGGACGATCGGGCAGTGAAACGCGAGTTTGCGCTCGTCCTGCTTCGATCGACCAGCAAGCCGGGACGCTTACGATATTCATAGCCGAGATCTGATCCTTCTCCTGGGTCGGAGTGCTGATCCTGCCTCCAGGATGTTGGCCGCACCGTCTCAGTCCAAACCAAATCCAAGGAGCGGACGATCTCAACCCGCCGCGCAGCCCTGCGCTCGGACTGCACCTACGCGATCAGCGTCCGCTTCAAGAACAACAATCGTTTCGTCAGCAACATCCTGAAGTTCACCGCCCGCTACGCCGACACGAACAGCAACAAGAACATCACCGCCACACCAGTCATCGCAAGAGTCAAGAAGCACGCCACCAAGAAAAAGAAGTAACCACACCCCACACCACCCACACCGAGAGGCCCGCCACCAGCGGGCCTCTCGCATTGAGGCGGGCTGGATGTCGCGTGCGTCTGCCGCACCCCGGCCAAGGGGCGGCGCGCAAGTTCGCCGAAACGTGTTTGACAGGCGGAGCGCGGTCCTCGTAGCTGGCAAGCCTCCTCCCCTCGGCCCTGCGATCGGCCTGCGGCGTAGGCGACTTGGAAGCGTTTTGTAAGCCCATTGCGGGTTCAGATGCCGCCGACGTAGCCGGACGCCATTCCAGCGGTGTGGAAGCCCTTGCAAGCGCGGCCCGCGTGATCTTGCCAGTCAGCTCGAACTCCGAAGGGGGCTGAAATCGCCAGTTCCCGCGCACTTGCGGCTTGTCCTTCCGACATCGCGCGCGGCGCGATGTCGGGGTTTGGGGTGGTTGCGCGAGCGCGCGGTCGAACTGGAAGGCGCGTCAAGCGGCGTATCGCTCGAAGCATGCCGCGGAGGAGGCGGCTGAGCAGACGCAGCAGCGTGATTGGTGTTTCGCCAGCCTGAGCGCTCCGCTATGGTAAGCAGTCGTGCGGTCAACGGGGTCATCTATTCGATCTTGGCGTGCCTCCGGTGTGGCCCTAGTGGCGGTGGGCGTCCTGGCGGCTCCTGTCGGTGTTGCTGCCTCTGCGAGCAGCCCGATCTCCTGCCGCGGCGACGGAGTCACGCCGCAGCAAATATCGGTCGATGTGGGCGGGCAGCCGGACAGCGGTTTTTACGTCGCTCCGACGAGCACTCCGCGCGGGCTCGTCATTTTCTCGCACGGCCATACAGCTTCGCCGGTTCAGTGGTTTCCGCAGATGGCGCGGGTTGCGCAGCGCGACGGCCTCATCGCGGTTGCAATGTACAACCCCGGCGAGTCGATCCTGGGGGATGGCAGCACAACCTTTGGCTGGCGCGTGCGCGAGGGAGCGCAGGCCGGGATCGCCGCGGCGCAGGCGGTGTTAGCTCAGTGCAAGAAGCTCGAACACAGCACGATCGTTAACTACGGAGTGAGCATGGGCGGCAACACATCTGGCTTGATGGCCGCTGCGGCGGCCAAGCGAGAGCGCGGCCGACCGCTGTTTGATTACTGGTTTGACGTCGAGGGTGTCACGAATGTGATTGAGACCTACACCGAGGCGACCTTGGTAGCCCAGACCGGCAACGCAACCGGCGCGCAGGCCAAACAGGAGATCGAGCAGGAGAACAACGGAACGCCAGTGCAGCAGCCCGTCGCCTACAAGGATCTTGCGGTTGTCAGTCACGGCACCGAGATCGCGGCCTCCGGAGTCAAGGGCGTCGTGCTGGTTCACGGCGTCGACGATGGAACTGTGCCGTACAACCAGAGCCTCGAGATGGAGGCGAGCCTCATCCAAGCTGGCGTGCCGACCGACTTTTACACGGTTGCAACCAGCAGTCCGGGAACTGAGTCAGGCTCGACGCTGGACGGGTTGCTGCCGGTGCCACACCAGTCGCCGTTCGCCGGTCACGGCGGTGAGGGCAGCCAGACCCAACTTGTCATTCAGACAGGTCTGGACTCACTCGACGCGCTCTATCAGCATGATCGCACGCCGGTTGGGCATCGCAATTTCGTGGTTGACGGCACGACTGGTCAGACCGTCCCGCCTCCCGGCTGACCCGTCTCTCCGCTCGCATCGCGTCAAGCAAATCTATTGCTGGACCCACCGACGACGATGCGGTTGCGAGTAGCCGCCGCCCGGCGTCGCCTGTCGGGGATGAGGTGGAGGCGTACCTCGAAGCCGACGACAGGGCGAGCCCGCTGGGCTGCGCTGGTCCGCTCCCTGGTAGGTCGTTGACAGTTGGCTTGTGGGGTGGCCTGGACG
>JBPCQX010000241.1:0-36342 GCA_050997675.1 Solirubrobacteraceae bacterium | reverse complement strand
GATCTTGTGGATGGTCCGTCACGGGGAGGCCGGGCCATATGGCGCCAGGTCCGACGCATAACGTCGCCTGACCGCCCGTGGCGAAGTTCAGTCGCGCGCCGCGGGTGCGGCGCTTGCAGCGATTGGAGCGTCATTCGAGACGCTCTACACCAGCCCGCGCCTGCGCGCGCTGGATACCGCTCGTCTGCTGTCGCTCGCGCTGCACTGCGAGCCAGTCGTCCATCAGGAGCTGAGCGGCGGGTTCGGCGCGAGGGAGGCCGGGGAGCTGCTCGCAGCGCATGAGAGCGTCTGTATCGTCGGACACGAGCCGGACCTCTCGATGCTCGCTCACGACTGCTGCGGTGCTCGGATCGATCTGAAGAAGGGCGGCGTCGCGGCGATTCGGATTCGCGCCCGGGACAACGGCGAGCTGCTCGTGCTGCTACGCCCGCGCGAGATCGCGGTGCTCGCCGGCTCCGAGCGCGGCTGAGTCCGACGGCTGCTCAACGCGCGCTGCGCCGGCCACGGGGTTGTCGGGCTCGGCGGCGAAGCGGTAGCCGATCCCAAAGTGGGTGTGGATGTAGCGCCAGCCGGGTGAGGTCCGCTCGAGCTTTTGGCGCAGCTTGCGCACGAACACGTCAACCGAGCGGTCGCCGCGAACCATCGCGTAGCCCCACAGACGCTGATAGATGAACTCGCGCTCCAGCACGCGGCCGTCGGCGGCGGCGAGCAGCTCGATCAACTCAAACTCGCGGCGTGTGAGGTCGATGCTCTGACCGCACACGAAGGCCTGATACTGATCGGCGCGGATCTCGACGTCCCCGGCGAGGATCGGCTCGGCACTCGCGCGAGCCTCGACGCGGCGGCGCCGGCGCACCACGGACTCGACGCGCGCGACGAGCTCCTCGGGGTGGCAGGGCTTGGTGAGCCAGTCGTCGGCACCGATCCGCAGGCCGCGCACGCGCTGGGCGACGGTGGAGGACCCGGTGCAGACCACGATGCCGAGATCGGGCAGCTCTTGGCACAGCCGGTCGAGCCAGTCCCAGCACTCCGGCCCGAGCACCGCGAGATCGACGACCACAGCGCCCAGCCGCATCGGTGCAATGGCCTCGGGCGCAACGCTCGACGCGAGCACGCGGTGCTCCCATCCGACCCGCTCGAGGCGCTTGGACAGCACCTGCAGGAAGCCTGAATCGCGATCGAGGATCGCGATGCGAAGTGGCGCAGTGTCCCCGTGCGCGCCGGACCCGTAATCGCTCATCTCGCGGGAATGGTAGTCCTGCGTTCGGTGCCGTCAGTTCCTCGGAGATGAACACGTCGGGGCGATCGCAGATCTGCTGCATACCAGCGATCGTGTCGTGATCGGAAATCGTCACGAAGTCCATCCCGCGCCGCTTGGCGAGTTCATAGACCTGTTCGGGCGGCGTCGCGCACTCGGGCAGTCCGAGGGCGCGTTGGACGCCCAGCCGCGAAACTTCCGAGGCGCTGGAGTGACAGTGGAGATCGACTCGGGTTTCTCTCATGCGTAGAAGATTCACCTGCACATCGCCACAATCTGTAACCAGTCGGTAAACCCAGCCGAGCGTTATCAGGATCTTGACGTCTCGCGCTCGGTGGCCTGCTCTGATGCACCAAGCGAGCCTGACCACCTCGCACGGCGAGCCTTCGACTCCAGCGACTCCACGGGAGTTGCGCGCGAGGGCCCACTCCCGACCAGCGCCCCGGGCGAGCGCCCGGGGCGCTCGGCGTTTCTGGCTCGGGATGAGAGTCCCATGCACGGAACGTCGCGTAAGCTGCCCGCGATGCACGATCCGATCTCCTACTTTCAGGGCGCGCTTCTCGGCCTACTCCAGGGCATCGCCGAGCCGTTTCCGATTTCCAGTCTTGGGCACGGGGTGCTGCTGCCGCGGCTCGCCGGCTGGAGCATCCACCAGAAGGACAAGTTCTTTCTAACCTTCCTGGTCGCGACGCACCTCGCAACGGCGATCGTGCTGTTGCTCTTCTTCCTCAAGGACTGGACGCGCATCCTCAAGGGCATGGGACGCTCGCTGCGCGATCGCCAGATCTCCGCGAGCGACCCCGACGGGCGGCTCGGCTGGCTGCTTGTGGTCGGCACGATTCCCGCGGGGATCATCGGACTGCTGCTCCAGGATCCGCTGCGCAGCCTGTTTGCCTCCGCTGCATCAGCCGCGGCGTTCCTGATCGTCAACGGCATCGCGCTGCTGATCTTCGAGCGGTTGCGGCGGCAACCGCCTGCCCCGGACGATCATCTCGGAGACACCGACGGCAAGCTGGCGCGGCTGTCCTGGCGACAGGCGACGTTTGTCGGCTTATCGCAGGCCGCGGCGCTCGTCCCTGGGATCTCGCGGTCGGGCTTCACGATGGGCGGCGGCCTGCTGGCCGGCCTGTCCAACGAGGACTCCGCGCGCTACGGCTTCCTGCTGGCGACGCCGATAATCGGGGCCGCCGCGGTGCTGAAGCTGCCGGAGCTGTTTGGCTCGGAGGGCAACGGCGTGCGGGGACCCGCGCTGCTCGGGGCTCTCTGCGCGGGGCTGACAACCTTTTTCGCCGTCAAATTCCTGCTTCGGTTCTTCGAGTCGAACCGGCTCACCCCGTTCGGCATCTACTGCATCGCTGCGGGCGTGATCTGCACGCTCATCTTCGCGCTCGGCTAGCACTCCTCGCGGGCGGCCAGCCTCCCTCAGGCAGGACGGGACCTGGGGCCGGTCTGAAACCAGGCGAACACGAAGGCGGCGAGCGCGACGACGATCGCGGCGATCCCGTGCTTGATGTGATGCGTGGTCGAGCCGGCGCTGTGTCCCGGGAAGAACGACGGCAGGGACTTTGCTTCCTCTGCGAAGTAGACGCCGGCGATCACGAGCAGCACGATCCCGGCTGCGACGGCCAATCCGACTAGTGCCTTCTGGTTTCTCATCGACGGGGAGTCTAGGCCTTACCGAATCTTCACCCCGGGTTCAGGTGCTGGTCCCATGCTTTCTCGAGTCAGTGCAAACGATTAGGAAGAGAGGCCGCCATGCCACGCATCATCGTCCAGGCCGAGCCAGCCGACAAGCACCAGCCGGTCATGCTGATGGCCGAGCGGGTTTCACCCAGCGATATGGAGAGCAACCACTTCAACGCGCAGTTGATCGAACGCCTCGGATGGGCGATCTCCGACGCCAAAGCAGTCGAAGTTCCCGTCGAGCGCTGAGTTCAGTCCAGCATCAACTCGAGCGCACGAGCCGTTTCGCTCGAGTAGGACATGTGGGGACTCCTTTCTGCGGATCATCGGTGTCCGCGCGCAGCTCTCTTTTTCTGCCCTCGAGGCTAGCAGGGGCCGAGGCTGCCCTAACCAACGCATCACTTTCGGGTAACAACAAGCGATGACTGACGAGCGACGACCGATTCGGGGCATGTTCGAGACCCGCAGCCACACCTGGGTGCAGGCCGGCCTCGCGAGCAAGCTCAACTCCAAGGCGGCCAAGCGCGCGCGTGTCGAGGCGCTGTTCCTGCTGCCCGCGTTTGCCGGTGTCATCATCGTCTTCAACAACCGCGTGGCGTTGTTCGGCCTCGACGAGCCGGTTCGCGTCGCTACGGTTTTCGCGCTGGTGATTCTCGGCTGGGCGATCGCGCGAGACCTCGGTCGGGCGATCGGACCCGCGCTGTTTCGCCGCATGGACCCAGGCACCGCCGGCACGGTTGGCTTCCTGATCCGTCTGACGACCGTCGGGGCATCGTTCTTCTTCGCGCTCAACGTCGCCGGCGTCGATCCGCGCACGCTCGCCGTCGGCGGGGCCTTCACCGCCGTCATCTTCGGTCTAGCCGCGCAGCAGACGCTCGGCAACCTGATCGCCGGGACCGTGCTGCTCAGCGCGCGTCCGTTTCGTGTCGGTGATCGGGTGCGGCTGCAGGGAGGGCCGCTCGCAGGGCAGATCGAGGGCGTCGTGTCCTCGCTCGGGTTGCTCTACACGACCTTCGCCGAGGGCGATGACAACGTGATGGTGCCCAACAGTGTCGTTCTGAACGTGGCCGTGACGCCGCTGCGCGAGCCCGAGTCGGTGAACCTCCGCGCGCGGCTGCGCCCCGGCGTGACCCCAGCCGACCTGCAGGGTCTGCTCGACGACCGCCTGCTGACGCCGATGCGTTCAGAGGTGCGGATCACGCTCCAGGAGCTCGACGGCGATGAGGCCATCGTGCAGATTGCCGCGACGCCGCAGCGGTCCGCCGACGGCCCTCAGCTGGCCAGCGAACTGCTTGAAGTCGTCGCAGAGGAGACGCCCGGGACAACCGCGTAGCGGGCGTGCAGGTGGCTTTCGGACTCGAGCAGCCAGAGTAGCTCGAGTTGCTGCACCTCGCTCAGTTGCCCTGCGACGATGCGCAGGCCCTCGCGCTGTCCGAGCAGCAGCGGCGCGAGTGACAGGAAGAGCTCGTCCACGACCCCCTCGGCGAGCAACAACCCGTTCAGGGTCGGCCCTCCCTCGCAAAGCACGGAGCGCACTCCGTGCTGCTCGCGCAGCCGCCCGAGCATGGACGCGAACGAGCTCCCGCGCACATATGAGACCGTCGCGCGGCACGGGGCAAGCTCGCCGCCGGACCGGGTCAGCACGACGATCCGCGAGCCCGGGTCAGAGAGCAGCGGCAGCTCTGGATCGAGCTCGAGGCTCGCCGATGCGATCACCGCAAGTGGCTGCGTCGAGGCGCCCGGGACGATCGGCCCGTAGCGCTCAGCGGTGATCGTCGAGGCGCCCGCCATGACCGCGTCATAGCGCCGGCGCAGGCCGTGGAACAGCACGCGGTCGGTGTCGCTCGAGAGGCCGGCACTGCGCCCTTCGAGGGTTGCCCCGCCGTCGAGCGAACCGACCATGTTGAGCGCGAGATGGGGACGCCCATCCGGGGCGCGCGAGCCGGGGTCGAGCTCGTCGAGCAGCGCGGCGGGATTGACCGCGGCCGGATCCATCGCGTCGTGGTCGTCGTTGCCGCCGCTGGTCGGGAGCAGGCGGCGCACCAGCGGGCTCACCCCCGGAGCGTATTGCACCAGGCGGTTGCAGGCCGCCCGCGGATACCTTGTGCCGATGCCCGCCATTGAGCCCGTCTTTCACAGCGACCACGGTCGTTTTATTCCCACCGCCCACGCGCGCGGGCCGTGGGACGCAGCAGCGCTTCACGGCGGGGCTCCGGCCGCACTGCTCGCGGACGCCGTCGAGCGCTTCGATCCGGGGTCAGAGCTGTTCGTGGCGCGCCTGTCGTTCGAGTTCCTGCGGCCCGTGCCGTTGGCGCCGCTCGAGCTGCGGATCGAGGTGCTGCGACCGGGCCGTCGCGTGCAGCTCCTCGCGGCGAGCCTGTATGGATCGGGCGTGGAGGTCTGCACGCTGCTCGCGCTGCGCGTGGCCCGGGTACCACGGGACGTGACACGCAGTCCGGGGGCCGGGAGCGAGGACACTCCGGCGCTTTTGCCGGCGCCCACGGACCTGACGAGCACGCCGTTCGCGCTCGGGCCGTCCGACGGGGAGAGCTTCGCTGCCTCGACGATGGAGATGCGCTTTGCCTCCGGGGGGCTCGAGCTCGGACCGGCGGAGGTGTGGATGCGCTTGCGTCGGCCGATCCTCGACGACCGCGTTCCCACGCCGCTGGTGCGTGTCTGCGCCGCGGCGGACTTCGGCAACGGCGTCTCGGCCGTGACGGCGTTCGACCGCACGCTGTTCATCAATCCGGACCTCACGATTCACCTCGAGCGTCTGCCCGTGGGTGACTGGATCTCGCTCGCCGCCAGGACCCAGATGGCCCCCGGGGAGGGGGCGCTTGCGTGGAGCATGCTGGGCGATCAGGAGGGAGGTATCGGACTCGCGGCGCAGGCGCTGCTCGTCGAAAACCGTTGACCAGCGGCGATCCGACGCGGCGACCTGCTACCTTCGTGCTCGTACGGCGTCGGGCGTTCGCTCGGCGTAAGCAGTGCAAGCGCTCGCAGTCGAAGCTTTTTGAAGCGTCCTCCGCGTCGCAGCAAGCACAAGACAGTGGAAGGACGCAGCAACATATGCCTACCGGAACCGTGAAGTGGTTCAGCGACGACAAGGGGTTTGGTTTCATCACCCCCGATGACGGCGACAAGGACCTTTTTGTCCATCACACCGGCATTGTTGGAGAGGGCTACCGCTCACTCCAGGAGGGCTCCAAGGTCAATTACGACGCGGAGGCCGGCGACAAGGGCCCCAAGGCCGTGAACGTCACCTCCATCTGAGCCGCCGAACCAATCGAGGCTCCGGAGCCCGCCGCGAAACCGGCGGGCTCCGCTCGTTCCAGGGCCACATTCTGCCCACACCTGGTGTAGCGGAACCACGCCCGCGGTGTAGGAAACCTTTAGGCGTGCGCGTTATCCTGCCCTTCGGACATGGGCGCCTCGCGTCTGCGATCGACAGCGTAAATTGAGCTCCGAGGCGACAACAGTCAACGCGACCGGTTCCCTGGTCGCACGTGAGGCGCTGATCGAGCGGCGCTCCTCCGGCCTGCGTGGGCTGATGCGCTCGCGCTCGGCGGCTGGGCTGGCGTCGTTTGCGCTCTCCTTCATGGTGCTCGCGAGCCTGCTGCTGGTGTCCGTCGCGAGCGCCCATGTGACGTTCCTCTCCCCGCCGTCCAGGGCCGAGTTTCCGACTTGGATGTCAGGCCCGCTCGGCAACCTGACGTCCTGGTTCACGCCGAGTCGCAACAGCTTGAAGGTCGGCTTCACCCTCGCGGTCGGTGCGATGTACCTCTGCTACTTGGTCGTCCTACTGTGCGCTCCGCGACTCCGCGCGCGGTGGGTGATCGGCGCAGTCGTACTGCTCCACGTGATCTTCTTCCTGTCGCCGCCGCTGTCGCTGACCGATGTCTTCAACTACATCAACTACGGGCGGATGGAGATCGTCCACGGCCTCAACCCGTACACCACGATCCCGCTGCTCGAGCCGCACAACGACCCAACGTTTCTGCTCAGCAACTGGCATCACCTGCTTAGTCCATACGGGCCGCTGTTCACGATCTTCACATTCGCGCTCGTGCCGCTCGGGGTCGCAACGTCCTTCTGGGTGCTAAAGGCGATCCTCTTGCTCGCGAGCCTCGCGACGCTGCGGCTCGTTTGGCGCAGCGCAGAGCTGCTCGGTCGCGATCCACTCCGCGCGACGCTGTTTGTCGGGTTGAACCCCGTCGTCCTCGTTTGGGGTCTCGGTGGCGACCACAACGACTTCCTGATGATCTTCTTCCTGATGCTCGCGGTCTACCTGTTGCTGCGAGCGCGCTCCCTGCGCTCGGGCCTCCGGCCGGCCACGCCAGCCACGGGCGTCGCTGCGCCGACGCGCCCTCAGCGCGTGCTCGCTGCGTTCGATGGCGCCCCGCGCCCGGTACCGGCAGGCGAGAGCGGTCCTTCGCGCGAGGTGCTGGCCGGGGTCGCGCTCGTTGCTGCGGTTGCGATTAAGGCGTCGGCCGGGATCCTTCTGCCCGTGGTGCTGCTCGGCGCAGCACGGCGCCTGCGACTGCTCGGCGGCATGGCGATCGGCGCGATCATCTTCGGCGCGGGCTCGATCGCTGCGTTCGGCACGAATCTGCCCAATCTCGGCGAGCAGAGCCAACTCGTCACCGCAGTTGGCCTGCCGAATCTGCTCGGTAACGCACTCGGAAGCGGCGGCGAGACCGACACGCTGATGCATGTGCTGAGCGCTGTGCTGGTGGTTGCCGTCGTGCTCTGCGCCGTGTGGGCGTGGCGCTCTCACCGGTGGATCACGGCGTCGGGCTTTGCGACGCTGGCGCTGTTGTTCACCCTGAGCTGGACGTTGCCCTGGTACGTGTTCTGGCTGCTGCCGCTTGCAGCCCTCTCGCGCTCGCGGACGTTGCGCGTGGCGGCAATCGGCCTCGGCATCTACTTGATGCTCGCCTGGGTTCCGCTGATGACCGACATCATCCACTCCGTCGGCTTCAAACCAAGCACGACAACGTTGGGTCAGCTGCACCAGGCCCGCACACAGCGGCTGCTGCACTAGCCAGCCAGCATCTCCCACGTGGCGCGACAGGAGCCCCAGAGCACGGATGAGGAGTTGCTCGCCGCGGAGTACACGACGATCCTTACGCACAGCTCAGATGCCGAGCGGATCGACCACATCCACGCCGAGCTTGAGTACGGATTCAAAGCGCTCGCCCCACTTGGCCCGGCGGTGTCGGTCTTCGGCTCGGCCCGCGCGCCGCGCGGATCGCCGCTCTATGAGCTCGCGCGAGGCTGCGCGTCAGCCGTGGCCCGCGAAGGGTTTGGGATCATCACAGGCGGCGGCGGCGGGGTGATGGAGGCGGCCAACCGCGGTGCACGCGAGGCCGGAATGACATCCGTCGGCCTCAACATCGAGCTCCCGTTCGAGGAGACGCACAACCCGTACTGCGACATCTCGCTCGAGTTTCATCACTTCTTCACACGCAAGGTCATGTTCGTCCGCTACGCCACTGCGTTTGTCGTGATGCCCGGAGGTTTCGGCACGATGGACGAGTTGTGGGAGGCGCTGACGCTGATCCAAACGCGCAAGATCCGCTTCTTTCCCGTCATCCTCGTCGGCCGGGAGTACTGGGGCGGGCTGCTCGACTGGGTGCGCGGGCCGATGCTGGCAGAGGGAAACATCTCCCCTGAGGACACCGAGCTGATTCAGATCGTCGAGCAGCCCGAGCAGGTCTGCGAGCTCGTCTGCGCAGCCGCCAGCCTGCAGGGCTCGCGGTGAGTTCCCGCCGCTCAGCCCGGATCCACCGACCCCCGGGGCTCCGTGGATTTCAGGCTCAGTGGGCGGCGACAGTCCCGCCGTTCTCGGGGACCAACGGCAGGCCCTCCTCAACCCAGGCCAGGAGCCCGCCGCCGAGCGTGTAGGCCTGGTAACCGGCGCCGGCAAACGCAGCGGCGGCCATCGCCGACCGTCCGCCGATGCGGCACTGGAAGATCACCGGGCGCGAGCGGTCGATCTCGCCCGCTCGGGCCGTGAGCTGCGCGAGCTCGATGTGGCTGGAGTCCGCGATGTGGCCGGCAGCGCGCTCGTAGTCCTCGCGGACGTCCACGATCTGGGCGCCCTCGGCTGCCATCTGCGCAGCCTGCCTCGGGGACACCTCCTGCGAGGCATCGGTCACGGGCGCATTCCTCGCGTCTTTGGGCTGCGTCCCAGCTCATGGAGGATCAGCTCGTGCGCCCGCTGCGCCCAGTCGCACAACAGCACCCGCGTGTCGCGGGGGTCGACGATCTCCTCGATCCCGAACCGCTCAGCGGTGCGGAGAGGGGAGCGCACCGCGTTGAGCCGACTCTCGATCTCGGCTCGCAGCGCCACTGGGTCCTCCGCCGCCTCGAGTTCGCGCCGGTAGGCGGCCTCGAGGCCGCCCTCCAAAGGCAGTGAGCCCCAGTCGCCGCTCGGCCAGGCGTAGCGCAGGTTGAGCCTCGAGCCGTCACCGTGCGCGGCGCCCGCGATCCCGTACACCTTGCGAATCAGGATCGAAACCCAAGGGACGCTCGCCTGATGAACTGCAAACAGCGTCCGCACGCCGCGGCGGATCGTCCCGGCACGCTCGGCCTGGGTGCCGATCAGGAATCCGGGCTGGTCGACGAGGTTCACGATCGGCAGGCTGAACTGGTCGCACAGGTCAATGAATCGAACCTGCTTGTCGGCGGCGTCCGCAGTCATCCCGCCGCCGTAGTGGTTGGGATCTGAGGCCATCACGCCCACGGGGCGGCCACCGAGGCGCGCGAGGGCGCAGAGCAGGGAGCGCCCGCCGCGCGCCCCGATCTCGAACAGCGACCCGCGATCAAAGACAAGTTCAATGATGCGACGCACGTCATACGGTGTGCGACTGTTGCGCGGAACGATCCCCAGCAACTCCTCCTCGCGTCGGTCGACCGGGTCGACCGACGTCAGCAGCGGGGGAGCTTCCCACACGTTTGCCGGTAGGTAGGAGAGAAAGCGGCGAATCTGGGCGAAGGCGTCCTCCTCGCTCGCTGCCTCGTTGTCGACGGCGCCGGCTCGGGCCTGCGCGCGTGCGCCGCCCAGTTCCTCCTTGTCGGGCGACTCGCCCATCGCCGCGGCCACCAGCGGTGGTCCGGCCACGAATAGCTGCGCCGTGCCGCGCACGATGACCGAGAAATGCGACGCCACCACGCGCGCCGCACCAAGTCCGGCCACGGGACCGAGCGCCGCTGCGCAGACCGGGACGATCGACAGGTTCTGCACTGCGATTTCGAACCCAGGCAGCATCGGCACATACGTGAAGCCCATCTGCTCGAGCGACTTCACCGAGCCGCCGCCGCCCGTTCCATCGACCAGCCGCACCAGCGGCAGGCGCCAGTCGTGCGCCAGCCGTTCGGCCCAGACCATCTTCTGCCAGATCGCCGCGTCGGCCGCGCCGCCACGGACGGTGAAGTCGTCTGCTTGGACCACGGCCCGGCGGCCCTCGATTCGGCCCTGTCCGACGACCATGTTTGCCGGAAGGAAGTCGACCAACTCGTGATCGCTGTAGCGGGCAACTCCGGCGAGCGCGCCGGTTTCGTGGAAAGAGCCGTCGTCGAGCAGCGCGTCCACGCGCTCGCGGACCGTGAGCCTGCCGCTGGCGTGCTGGCGGGCGACACGTTCCTCGCCTCCCATACGCTGCGCGCGCTCCACGCGTCGCTGCAGCTCCTCCAGTTCCGGTCCCCAGCTCATGCGGCCGAGCATACGGGCTGCGATCATTAAGCCGTGCACCGAGGAACGCTTCATGCGCGCGTCGCGCTCAGCGCCTGTTGTGTCCTTGCGGGCTGCGGCGGTGCGGCCCAGCAGACCCGCGTCGTCCGGGGCGCGCAGCCCTCAGGTTCCGGGATCCCGACAATTCGCTCGTGGTCTGAGGCGCTCACCCGGAGCGACCTGCTGGCGGCATCCGCCCTGTTTGCAATTCCATCGCTCGCGCAGATCGATCCAGCGGGTCCGGTCGGCCGGATCACTCGGGCAGCCGACGCTCGCGCGCTCGACGAGTCGCTGCCATGCGGCGCCAAGCTGCTCGACGCGCGCCCCCGCGGCCGCTACGTCGACGCTCTGTTCCTGCTGACGCAGCGACCAGGAGTCCGTTGCGACGGACCGGGAGGGACGGCCCGCGTTGCGTTTCGCATCGCTGCCGGCAAGATCGCCGAATGGCGCCGGCTCCCCGACGAGGCCGGTGATTCCAGCCGCGGCACCGCGCCGTCCCCGCAACCGCAGCCGCAGCCGACGGTGCCGGGTGTCCCCAGCCCGGGTAACCCAACCACTACGCCTTCACCCCAGCAGCGCTCCGTTTAGAGTTTCGCTCCGACCCCCGTGCAGACCGACGACGACAGCTACGCCCTGCAGCAGGAAATCTGCGCCTTTCGGCGCGGCACGATCCGCCAGCTCGTCGGCGAGCGGATCGCGCGCTCGCCCGCAGGATCCGGTGGCTGAGCCGCCGTGTCCCCGCAACCACCGCCGCTGAACAGGATCGCCCGGACCGCGGCGGTCTCGATGTGCGCGGGTCTCGCCGCCATTGCCCTGCTCAATGGCCCGGCCGACGGGCTGCTCGGATGGCTCGAGCTGCTCGCGATGATCGT
This sequence comes from Solirubrobacteraceae bacterium, assembly GCA_050997675.1. Taxonomy (GTDB): domain Bacteria; phylum Actinomycetota; class Thermoleophilia; order Solirubrobacterales; family Solirubrobacteraceae; genus Palsa-513. The sequence goes on along the minus strand of JBPCQX010000241.1, from coordinate 24,794 downwards.
TGTCGGCATCGTGATCCTCGCCGGCGCGATCACGTTGGCCTCGGGTCGCCTGGCAGACTGGCGCAGTCCAGCGGCGGAGGAGGACTTCGAGCAGCTCGTTCAGCGCTCTGAGCGGCTCGCGCGGGACGGTCTCGCCGCAGAGCCGGAGGAGGTGGAGTTCATGGAGCTCGATCCCTTGTCCGATGATGATTTCGCCGAGCTCGTGCGCGACGCGCTCGACGATCTGCCTGACCTGCTCCAAAATGCCCTGAACCACGTTGCGGTGGTGATCTCCGACGGCGGACGCAGGCGGCGGGCCTACGGCCTGTACCACGGCGACGGAGCGCACCGAGACGAGCACCCAGACCGAATCGTGATCTACAGGGACACGCTGCGTCGCGACTTCGGCCACGACCCCGATGCCCTGCGCGAGCAGGTAACGCGGACCGTCCGCCACGAACTGGCCCATCACGTCGGCTTCGACGAGATGGGTGTGCGGGGGCTCGGCCTCTGACGCTCGCGCTTGCCGCTCTGACGCTCGCCGCTCTCACGCCTGCCGCTCGCGCTTGCGCTCGCGCGACGCAGGCGCCCCGCGTCTACCATTCCCATGATCGCCGACCGACCAGAGGAGTCCCATGCCTGAAGCAGTAATCGTCGATGCCATCCGCACCCCGATCGGGCGCGCGGGCAAGGGATCGCTGAAGGATGTCCGTGCCGACGATCTCGCTGCGGTGCCGCTGCGCGCGCTGCTCGAGCGCAATCCCGAGCTGGATTCGGCGACGGTTGGCGACGTTATGATGGGTGCTGCGTTCGGCGCTGGCGAGCAGGGGTACAACATCGGCCGAAACGCATTGCTGCTGGCTGGATTCGATGTGAAGGTCCCGGGATGCACGCTGAACCGCTTCTGTGCGTCCTCGCTGCAGACGTTGCGGATGGCCTTTCACGCGATCAAGTCCGGCGAGGGGGACACCTACGTCGCAGCCGGTGTCGAGGCCGTCTCGCGCGTCGCGGGGGGAGCGGACTTCGAGTTTCACCACAAGCTTGACGGCTCTGCGGGCTCCATCGCAAACGTCTACATTCCGATGGGACTGACCGCCGAGAACGTGGCGGAGCGCTACGGCGTCACGCGCGAACAACAGGATGAGTGGGCGGTGATCTCCCAGAACCGCGCCGTCGCTGCACAGGAGTCCGGCCATTTCGACGTCGAAATCGTGCCGGTCGTGCTCGCCGACGGTACCGAGGTGAGCAAGGATGACGGTCCCCGGCCGGGGACCACGCTCGAGAAGCTTTCAGAGTTGAAGCCCGTCTTCAAGGAGAACGGCACCGTCACTGCGGGCAACGCCTGCCCGCTGAACGACGGCGCGGCCGCGATCCTCGTGATGAGCGAGGAGCGCGCCGCCGCCGGCGGCTTCAAGCCGCGAGCTCGGATCATCGCCTCCACGATTGCCGCGATCGAGCCGGAATACATGGGGATCGGGCCGATACCCGCGATCAAGGCGCTCCTGGAGCAGACCGGGATGTCGATCGATGAGGTAGACGTGGTCGAGATCAACGAGGCATTTGCTGCGCAGATCGTCCCCTGCAAGGAGGAGCTCGGCATCAGCGACGAGAAGCTCAACCCGCACGGCGGTGCGATCGCCCTTGGGCACCCGTTCGGGATGACCGGTGCACGGATCATGACCACGCTGCTCAACGATCTCGATACCGTCAACGGTCGCTACGGGATCGAGTCGATGTGCGTCGCGGGCGGAATGGGCCAGGCGATGCTGGTGGAGCGCCTCTAGCTCCCCAGCAGCTCCGCGAGGGCGCCGCGAAGCGCATCGGCCGCGACCTGCAGTCCCGGATCGAGGTCGCGGTCCGCGAGCAGACCGAAGTACACGCCGCCGTCATAGGAGAACACGCCCACGTTGAGGCCCTGGTTGGCGGGGTTGAGCGGCACGATCGGGTACACGGCGCGGACACGCGAGCCGTTCATGTACAGCGGCTGCTGCGGCCCGGGGACATTCGAGACGACGAGATTGAACGCCAGCACCCCGCTCATCGCCCGGGCAAGCAGCGCGCTGAGCAGCGGCGGCGCGGCGCCGCTCGCGCCAACGAGGAGCGACCCCGCACGCACCGCGGGGGACTCTTTCAGCGCGTTCATGCGGGAGCTGACCGCGCGCAGGCGCTCGGCGGGGTCGGTCGCGTCTGCGGGAAGGTCGACCAGCACGGTGGAGATCCGGTTGCCGAGCTCTCCGTCGCGTTCGCGGCGCACGTTGACAGGCACCAGGGCAACGGGCGGGCGACCATCCCACGCACCCGGCTCGGCGGCGGAAAGGTAGCTGCGCAACATCCCGGCGACCGCTGCGAGCAACACGTCGTTGACCGTGCCGCCCGAGGCTCGCGCGGCCTGCTTGACGCGTGCGAGGTCTGTCCGCACCAGCGCCCAGCGGCGGTTCGAGCCGATCGGGCGGTTCAGTGGCGTCATCGGCGCCTGCGGGCGGTTGCGCGCGAGCTCCACCGCCAGCTCGGTCGCGCGCCTCAGCTCGCCTGCGGCGCGCCGCGGATCGGGGTCGAGTGCTCGGGCCACACCGTCCAACATCAGCTTTTGCGCCTGCCACACCGGTGTTGTTGCGAGCCGGGCGAGATGCCTGCTTAGCGCAAACGGCCGCGGTGCCCAGGTTGCGTCCGGCGGCGGCACCTGCATCGGCTCCGCTGTCGGGTCGACGAGCAGCATGCCCAGCGCCAGCGCACCCACGCCGTCGACGAGGGCGTGATGCAGGCGGAGCAACACTGCGGTGCGCCCGGCTGCCAGGCCCTCGATCACCGTCATCTCCCACAGCGGGCGCGAGCGGTCCAGCAGCCGCGAGGACTCGCGGCCGACGAGCGCGCTCAGCTCCTCGTCGCCGCCGGGCGCAGACAGGGTCGTGCTGCGAATGTGCCACTCGAGGTCGAAGTCGCGGTCGTCGATCCAGACGGGGTTAGCGAGCCCCATCGCGGGAGACTCGATCCGCTGGCGCAGCCGGGGCAGCAGATGGATGCGCTCGCTGACTCGTGCGATCACCTGATTGCGGGAGATACCGGGACCGCGGTCGAAGATCAGGACCCCGCCGACAGCCATGTTCACCGCTCCCTGCTCGGCGGCGAGCGAGGAGCGATCGGACGCCGACAGCGCCTCGGAGGACACCCCCGGCTACCTCGGGGGCATCCGCAGGGCGCCGTCGAGGCGCACGACCTCGCCGTTCAGCATCTCGTTCTCCACGATGTGGCACGCAAGCGCGGCGAACTCGTGGGTGCGGCCGAGGCGGGGTGGGAAGGGAACCTGCGCTCCGAGCGCGTCCCGCGCCTCCTGCGGGAGCCCGGCGAGCAGCGGCGTGTCGAACAGGCCCGGAGCGATCGTGCACACACGCACGCCGCTGCTGGCGAGGTCACGCGCAGCAGGAAGGGTCATGCCGACGACGGCGCCCTTCGAGGCGGCGTAGGCGATCTGTCCGATCTGTCCGTCGTAGGCTGCGATCGAGGCGGTGTTGATGCAGACCCCGCGTGTGGCACCCGACGCTCGGTCCCAGTCCGCGGCGAGCATCGCGGCCGTAGCGAAGCGCAGCGCGTTGAAGGTGCCGATCAGGTTGACGGCGATGACGCGGCTGAAGGTCTCCAGGGCATGCGGCCCGCGGCTCGAGGCGATTTTCTCCGCCGCACCGATGCCGGCACAGGAAACCGAGATCCGGAGCCCCTCAGCGGCTGTGACCGCCGCCTCGACATCCTCCTGGCGCGTCACGTCGGTGTGCACGAACGAGGCACCAGGCAGCTCGGCCTCGAGCGCCCGCCCGCGATCCTCGTTCAGGTCGGCCACAACGACACGCTCGGCCCCGGCGTCGAGCAGTGCCCTGACCGTTGCCTCACCGAGGCCGGACGCGCCTCCACACACCAGCGCGGTTGCTCCCTCGATCTGCATCGCGACGGGACACTACCGCGCCTTTGCCTGCGACACCGAGAGCGCGAACAGCTCCTCCTCGTCGGTGTGCCACCCGCACAGCTCGAGTCCGCTCGCGGCGAGGTCCGTCTCGATCCGCTCACGCGTGAACTTCGTCGAGATCTCCGTGCGCAGCTCCTCGCCGGCTGAGAACTCGACGGAGAGTCCGAGCTGCTCGATGAGCACTCGTTGCGGGCGCCGTGAGCGCAGGCGCATCTCGATCCACTGGTGACGGCGATCGTAGAACGCCACGTGCTCGAAGCCCGACAGCTCGAAGTTTCCGCCGAGTTCGCGGTTGACGACCTCGAGTACGTTCAGGTTGAACTCCGCGGTCACGCCTGCCGCGTCGTCGTAGGCGGCCTCGAGGCGTGCGGGATCCTTGACGAGGTCTGTGCCGAGCAGCAGCCGGTCGGCCGGCCCGAGCATGCGCGCGATATTGCGCAGGAAGCGCCGGCGGCTACCAGGCGTGAAGTTGCCGATCGTGCCGCAGAGGAAAACGAGCAGGCGCGGTCCGAGCGGCTCGGGCATACGGTCAAGGTGGCGCTCGAAGTCGCCGACCACGCCGTGGACGGCGAGCCCGGGGTATTCGGCGATCAGGCTCTCCGCGCTGGCGCGGATCATCGACTCCGTGACATCGATCGGCACATAGCGCTCGAGGCGCTCCGCACGCTCCATGGCGTCGAGCAGGACGCGGGTCTTGGCGGCGGTGCCCGAGCCGAGCTCGACGAGCTCGACTGCACCGGCGACGATCGCCTCGGCGTCGCGCTCGAGGATCGCGCGCTCAGTACGCGTTGGGTAGTACTCGGGCAGCTCGCAGATCTGGTCGAACAACTCCGCCCCACGGCTGTCGTACAGGTGTTTCGGCGGCAGCTCCTTGAACGGCTTGGTCAGCCCATCGAGCACGTCCTCGGCTAGCGAACGCTCGTCGGCGGCCGACAGCCAGCAGTCGATCTGAATCTGCTGCGGCTCGGCGAGCGCGGCCGCGGGCAGCGCCGCCGCGCTCGATGACCCAGGCTCGACCGCGCTCATCGTGCGACGCGCAGTCCGGCGAACAGTTGCCGGCGGACGGGGTAGTCCCAATTGCGGAAGGTCGCGGTGCAGACGTGGACGCTGGCGGCGAAGGATCCACCACGCAGAACCCGGTAGTCGGGCCCGAAGAAGACTTCGGAGTATTCGCGGTAGGGATGCGCCTGAAACCCGGGATAGCCGCGGAACTCGCTGCTCGTCCACTCCCACACGTCCCCGATCATGCCGAGCGCTCCGCAGGGGGAGACGCTACGCTCGAGCGCGTGCGCCGCGACAGGCGCGAACAGTCCTGACTCACGCAGATTTGCGTGCTCGCTGCGCGGCGGCACCTCACCCCATGGCCACGGCAGCTTGCGCGTCCCGTCCCACAACGCGGCCTTCTCCCACTCGGCCTCGGTCGGCAGGCGCACGCCGCGTGCCCGGGCGAACGCGTCGGCTTCATACCACGAGACGTGAATCACGGGTCGCGCGAGATCGATCGGGACCTCCCCGCCGTCCAGGCGCCACTCAAGGCCCTCGCCCAGCCAGCCCATCGGGGCGCTGACGTCCTCAGCGCGCCGCCACGCCCATCCGTCCGGGTGCCAAAACTCCTCGCACTCGTACCCGCCGTCGGCGATCCACTCCATCCAGTCGCCGTTCGTGACCGCCGTCCGACCGATCTCGAACGGCTCCACCTGGGCGGTGTGCTCCGGTCGTTCGTTGTCGTAGGCAAAGCCTTCGGCGGGAGCGCCCATCGGGAACGGCCCGCCCTCGACGGGGACGAGGTCGAGGCCGCTCGGGTCGGGTGTGCGCACGTGTGGGGAGGCGCTCTGCGGCGGACGCGGTATTCGCGCAAGCATCATTGTCTGGAGCATCGTCTCGTTGTGCTGCAGCTCGTGGCGGCGAACCAGCTCGTCGTGCGGTGAGGGCGGCAGGGCACTGGTGCGAGCACGAACATCGCTGAGAAAGAGTTGCGCCTCGCATCGGCGCAGATACCGAAGCTCGCCGCGATCGGCGCGCGGCGTCTCGAAAGCGTCGTAGACGTCCATCACTTCGGGGCGCAGCAACGGCAGTCCGGCGGATCGATGGGCGAGCCACAGATCCTCGAAAGCCGCGATGTGCCCGACGTCCCAAACCAGCGGGCTCAGCAGCGGCGAATGAACCCGCTCAAGGTCCTCATCGCTGATGCCATCGATCAGCCCTAGGGTGGGATCTGCCGTAAACATCGCTCAGGGAACTCTCGAAAGGGTACCTACCCGCAACGTCTGCGTCTCACCCCCAACTGCGCATGACCCGCCTCTCACGCTCCCAGCCGAGGACTCCGATGCCGCCCGGGGCTAGTGCAAACAGCGCTCCGTGCTCGGGCGCGAGACCCAGCCAACGCGCGGCAAGCACGCGCAGGACGTGCCCGTGGGAGAAAATCACCACCTTGCCCGCGTCGTCGGGCAGCGAGCCGAGCAGGCGATCCACGCGCCGTCCGACGGCTGCGGCGTCCTCGCCGCCTGGTGCGCCGTGGCGCCACAGATCCCAATCGGGCCTTCGCTCGCGGATCTGCGGGGTCGTCTCGCCCTCGTAGGAGCCGTAGTCCCATTCGACCAGCTCGTCGCGCTCCGCGCCCTCGAATCCCGCGAGGCGGCAGGTGTCCCGAGCTCGCTCCAGCGGGCTTGTGTGCACGAGATCCCACGCCTGGCCCTGGAGGCGCTCACGCAACGCGGCGGGCGTTTCGCGGCCGCCGCGGCTCAGCGGGATGTTGGTGCGGCCAGTGTGCCGGCCAATGTTAGACCAATCGGTGTCGGCGTGGCGCACGACCCACAGCTCGCCGGGACGCTGAATCATCGTCCCGGCAACTGCGGGGGCGGCGAGGCGGCATCGTCGACGATCAGCTGCAGGCGGCCGTGGCGCAGCAGGCTTGCGGGTACGTGCGGGTCGGGTCCTGCGATCACCGCCGCCACGGCATCGGCCTTGGACGCGCCGCTGGCCAGCAGCACGATGTTCCGCGCGGCGCAGATCAGGGGCAGCGAGAGCGAGACGCGCTCGGGCGGTGGCTTGGGGGCATCGCGCACAGCCACGCACCAGGCGTGCTCCTCGGCGAGTGCGGGATTGCCCGGGAACAGCGAAGCGGTGTGGCCGTCCGGGCCGATTCCGAGCAGCGCGACGTCCAGCTTTCCGTCCGGCAACCGCACCCTGAGCTTCTGCTCGTAGTCTGCGGCGGCGGCTTCGGGTCCCAGTTCACCCTCGATCCTGTGCACCAGCGCCCCGGGGGCGTCGAGATGCTCGGACACCATTGTTGAATTCGCCTCCGGGTCGCCGGCTGGCACGCAGCGCTCGTCGCCGAACCAGAACTCCACGCCGCGCCAGCTGGTGGGCGCGAGCAGCTCGTACGCCCGTGCCGGTGTCGTGCCTCCGGCGAGCGCGACGTGCGCGCGGCCGCGCGCCTGGATCGCGCCTCCGATCAGCCGCTCCAGCAGGGTCGCTGCACGGGCGGCAACGCCCTCTGCGTCGGCGAGCGTCGTCAGGCTCGTCATACGAGCAGCTCGGTCGCGGCGTCCAGCGCCTGGCTGTAGATCGGGTCGCGCAGCAGCGCCTGGCGGATGCCCTCGCCGAGGATTCCTCCCTCCCCGCGCGAGGCGCCGATCACGCGCCAACGTTGCTCGCCCTCACCGCCGCCTGCTTGTCGCACCGCGCTGAGGCCCCCGGGCCCCCGGTCGAGCGACAGCGAGCCGCCGTTGTTCCAGCGCAACGTCACGCCCGAGAGCCCGGGCACATCGAGTTTGACGTGCTCGAGGCGGACGGATACGCCGCCGAGCGTGCCTGATGCGCTGCCGCTGCCGTGCTCGTCGAGCGCTTCGACCTTCCACTCCAGTCTTGAGGCCAGCCAGCCGACGAGCAGCAGCGCGGCGGCGCCCGACGCAGCGTGGTGGCGGATCTCAAGGGCGCAGATCTCCGCGAGTTCGCCGCGCCGGGGCGGCGGATCGAAGGCCGCGGCGATTCGCTCGCGCCACGGGGTGGAGCGCAGCCACGCGAGGTCCACGATGTGCCGCTCCTCGAGCAGCGCGCGCGCGCGCCGCAGAGCGACGGCGACCTCGGGCTCGTCGACGGAGTCGAGCAGCACCACCTGCGAGATGCCGCTGAGGGCATCCACAGCCTCCCAGTGCCCGTGGGGCGCCCATACCACGGTCGCTATGTCCGTCACCACCAGCGGGTCGAGAATCGTGTCGAGGTGCGGCAGGTGCTGGGGGCCGAGTTCGAGCACCACGGTCTCGACGGTCAACGTGACGTCGTCAGCCAGGTGCTCGCGCGCGGAGGCGGCGCTGACGGTTGCGTCGATCTGCTTGCGGCCCGGCGTGATGCTGCAGACGATTGTGCGCGAGGCGTGATAGCGACCGACCCGGCGCAGCCGGTTGGCGATCTCCCCCGACCACTGCTTATCGACGATGCAGATCAGGTTGAGCACCCTTGCCGGCACGCTCGCGCTTTCGGCGTGGCGCTCGAGCAGCAGCTCGCGCAACGCGCTCTCGACGGCGCCCGGAGTCGTGTCCTGCTCGCTCCAGACGGTGTCGGTGACTCCCGCGGGCGCGCCCCTGCTCACGCTCGCATTGCTCCGGCTTTGACGCTTTCAGCGAGCGCCTCACGCTCGGCGACAAGCCGCTCGTCGGTGCGAATCACGTGCATCACCGCGTTGATCAGTGCGAGATGGGTGAAGGCCTGGGGGAAGTTCCCCAGATGGCGTCCGGAGCGGGGGTCGATCTCTTCGGCGTACAGCCCGAGCGAGCTCGCGTAGGAGAGCATTTTTTCGCACATCGCGCGGGCGCGCGCGCTCTCGCCGATCTCGCTCAGCGCCGACACCAGCCAGAACGAGCAGATCGCAAACGAGCCCTCCTCGCCTTGCATACCGTCGTCGGTCTCCTCGACGCGGTAGCGCAGCACGAGCCCATCGGACGTCAGCTCCTCTGCGATTGCCAGCACCGTGGCTTTCACGCGCGAGTCGTCGGACGGCAGGAAGCGAAGTAGCGGCATCAACAGCAGCGAGGCGTCGAGCGCCTTTGTGTCGTAGTGCTGGACGAACACGCCGCGCTCGTCGACTCCGTTTTCACACACGTCGGCGTGAATCTCGTCGGCGACGGCGCGCCACTCATCGGCGCACTCCTGCTCCTCTCGCAGCAGCGCGAGCCGCGCGCCACGGTCGCACGCGACCCAGCAGAAGATCTTTGAGGAAGTGAAGTGCTTGGGTTTGCCGCGGACCTCCCAGATGCCGCGGTCGGGCTTGCGCCAGTTGGCAATCGCGGCCTCCACCTGACGCTTGAGAATCGGCCACACACGGTCGTCGAGGTGGTCGCGTGAGCGTGTGTGCAGATAGACGGAGTCAAGCACGGCGCCCCACACGTCGTGTTGGTTCTGATCGTAGGCGCCGTTGCCCACCCGCACGGGACGCGCTCCTTCGTAGCCGCTGAGATGGTCGAGCTCGCGTTCCTCGAGCACCCGCTCGCCCTGGATGCCGTACATCACCTGCAGATCTGCCTCGTCGCCGGCAACATCGGCGAGGAACCCGAAGTAGTCGTTGGCTTCCCAGTCGAAGCCGAGCGAATAGATACCCCACAGCATGAACGTCGAGTCGCGTATCCAGCTGTAGCGGTAGTCCCAGTTGCGCTCGCCTCCGGGCGACTCGGGCAGCGAGGTCGTGGCAGCGGCGATCACCGCGCCCGTCGGCGCGTAGGTCAACCCCTTGAGGGTCAGCGCGCTGCGCTGGAGGTGGGTGCGCCAGGGATGGTCGGGGAACTCGCCCTGATCCAGCCAGTGCTGCCAGTGGTGTGCCGTCCAGACGAGGCGCTTGTAGGCCTCGCTTCCGTCCTGAGGTGCGGCGTGTTCGGACCATGAAAGCGCGCAGAAGCGGGTCTCACCCTCCTTGACCAGGGTGCGGGCCATGGCCCGGGGGCCTTCGAAGCCGAGGCGCATATCGGTCTGCAGCCGGACCTCGAAGTCGACTTCGTCGCATTTGCAGACGGCCTCGTGGTAGCCGCCGTCGACGTACTCCCACTTTCCGCGCAGTCGGCCGTAGTCGAACGCCGGGTCGCACTCCAGCCCGAGCTGAACCTCGCCGTTGACGCAGCGCACGGTGCGCAGCAGGACGTGGTCGGCGTCGTAATCGGTTGGCGCCCGGCGGTGGCTGTGCGAGCGCTCGTCCTCGTGGTGCCATTTGCCGATCAGCAGCACGTCGCGCACGATCATCCAGCCGCCGCGCGTGCCCCAACTCGTCTCGAGCACCATTGTTCCGGGCAGATACCGCCGCGCGGCGGGCACCTCGATATCGATCGGGCCGAGTCGGAAGCCGCCGGCGTCCCGATCGAGGATCGAGCCGAACACGCTTGGCGAGTCCATTCGCGGCAGGCACATCCATTCGATGTTGCCCGACGGCGCGACGAGCGCGGTCGTCTCGCAGTCTGAGAGGAATGCGTATTCGGCGATCTGCGGAAACGGGCTACCGCCGAGCGGCAGGTCGGCGCTTGCGGGCCGGGCCATTAGACGATCGCCATCTGTGCTGGCGCATCCGTGGAGGCTGCCATCTAGATCGCTCGCCACTCGTGCCCGGTGAGCAGCAACTCCTCGGCCTCGCGCGGCCCCTGCGTCCCGGCGGGGTACTCCGCGGGTCGGCGCCGGCGCAGGTCGTCCCATGCCGCCACGATCGGGTCACAGATCCGCCACTGCGCCTCAACCTCGTCGTTGCGAGTGAACAGCGTTGCCTCGCCGCGCATCGCGTCGAGGATCAGGCGCTCGTAGGCCTCGGGCGACTGCGACATGAAAGCGGTGCCGTAGAGGAACTCCATGTTGACGGGGCGGATGCTCATGCGCGTGCCGGGGATCTTTGCTCCCAGCGACAGCGACACACCCTCGTTGGGCTGCACGGTCAACACGAGCTGGTTGGGTTTGACCTCCTGGTCGAACGCCATGTGGGGCACGGGCTTCAAGGTGACGGCAATTTCTGTGACTTTGCGCGCCAGGCGCTTGCCGGTGCGCAGGTAGAACGGCACGCCGGCCCACCGCCAATTGTCGACCTCCAGGCGCAGCGCGGCGAAAGTCTCGGTGATCGACTGCGCCGGCACCCCCTCCTCCTCTAGATACCCAGGGACCTCCTCGCCGGCGGCGACCCCAGCGGTGTACTGGGCACGGACGGCCATTGCGTCGATCTCCTGTGGCGTGTGGATCGCGTGCAGCACCTTGACCTTCTCGCCTCGTACGTCGTCTGCGGAGAACGAGGTCGGTGGCTCCATGCACAGCAGCGTGAGCAGCTGCATCATGTGGTTCTGGACGAGGTCACGCAGCGCTCCGGCGTGGTCGTAGTAGCCGGCCCGGGTGCCGATTCCGATGTCCTCGGAAGCGGTGATCTGCACGTAGTCGATGAAGTTTCGGTTCCACAGCGGCTCGAACATGCCGTTTGCGAAACGGAAAGCAAGCATGTTCTGGACGGTTTCCTTGCCGAGGTAGTGATCGATCCGAAACACCTGGCGCTCCTCGAAGACGTCGAGTACGCGCTTGTTCAGCTCCAGTGCCTCAGCAAGCGTGGTGCCGAACGGCTTCTCGATCACGATCCGCACCTCGCTGTGATTGCTGGGGGGCTCGTTGAGGCCGGCGCGGCCGAGCGCCTCGACGATGATCGGGAAGAACTCGGGCGCGGTCGAGACGTAGAAGGCACGCGACATCGGCTCGCCGGCCCGCTGGTCGAACTCGTCGAGCGTGCGCTTCAGCTCCTCGAACACGGATTCCTCGTCGAACGTCCCGGGGATGTAGCGGACCTCGTCGAGCAAGACTTCGAGCACCTGCTCGTCGGGTTTGGTGCGCGAGAACGCGTTGATCGCCTCGATCGCCAGGTCGCGGTAGTCGCCGTGTGGCATGTCGCTACGCGAGACGCCGATGAGATTGAAACGCTCGGGCAGCGCGCCTTCGCGGGCGAGATTGTAGATCGCGGGCAGCAGCTTGCGCTTGGCGAGGTCGCCGGTGGCGCCGAAGATCACGAGGTTCGTGGGCGCCACCGGCTGGCGCTCGAGGCCGGCGCTGAGCGGGTTCTCGGCGGCGCTCACTTGCGCTTGCTCTTCACGGCATGGCCGCCGAACTGGTTGCGCAGCGCCGACAGCACGCGGGCGGTGTAGTCGCCGTTGCGGCGAGAGTAGAAGCGGGCGTTCAACGCTGCGGACAGGGCGGGGGTCGGGACGTCCTTGTCGATCGCATCGGCCAGCGTCCAGCGGCCCTCGCCGGAGTCCTCGACCCAGCCCTCGAGCTTTGCGAGCTCGTTGCCGTCGGCCTCGAACGCGCGGGCGGCGAGTTCGCACAGCCAGGATCGCACGACGCTGCCCTGCCCCCAGAGGTGTGCGATCTTTGCGTTGTCGAGCTCGAACTCTGAGCGATGGAACAGCTCAAAGCCCTCTGCGTAGGCCTGCATCATCCCGTACTCGATGCCGTTGTGAACCATCTTCACGTAGTGTCCGGCGCCGCTTGGGCCGAAATGCGCCCAGCCGTGCTTGCCGATCGCGTGCACGCTCTCGGCGGCGGTGGGCGGGGCGAGCACGTCGAGGATCGGCGCGAGCCGCCTGACGGCCTTGCTGGGGCCGCCGACCATCATGCATTAGCCGACCTCGAGCCCCCACACGCCGCCGCTCGTGCCGACATCGACGAAATGGATCTTGCGCTGCTTCAGTTGCGCGGCGCGCTCCTTATCGTCGGTCCACTTGGAATTGCCGCCGTCGACGATCGTGTCGTCGGCCTCGAGCAGACTTGACAGCTCGTCGATGGTCTTCTGCGTCGGCTCCCCGGCCGGCACCATGATCCACACGGTGCGCGGAACGTCGAGCTGCTTGACGAGGTCGCGCAAAGACTTCGCCCCAGCGGCGCCGGCCTTGCCTGCGCGTCCCACGGCGGCCTTGTCGAAGTCGAACGCAACGACTTCGTGGTCGGAGTCGCGCTTGATCCGCGCGACCATGTTGCCGCCCATCTTGCCGAGACCTACGAAGCCAATCTGCATTACTGGAGCACCCCCTCGAGCTGTGTCCGCAACTGCTTCAACGCGCTGGCCGCGTCGCCGTCGAGCCGCACGAGCTCCGCCGTCAGGTCGTGAGCGCGCAGGGTTTGCAAATCACCCAGCGCCTGCGCCTGCTTGAGCTTGCTAAACGTGTAGGGGGCCCCGGGAATCTCGACATCCTGCGGATCTCCTCCGAGCAGCACGAGGAAGCGCCCGTTAGGCGGGCCCCCCTTGTGCAGCTGGCCGGTCGAGTGCAGGTAGCGGGGTCCGTAGCCGAACGTCGTCGCGCAGTGCGTGGCGCGCATGATCTGCTCGCGCAACGCGGCGACCTCGGCGTCCAGTTCTGCGGAGGGCGTGAGGTAGCCGAGCAGCGCTATGTAGTTGGGCGGCGCGGCGGCGTCCAGGAGCTTGCCGAGTTCCGACAGGTCGGCCTGCGCAACCTGCGGCAGCTCGCCTCCATCGAGCACCTGCTTCGTGGCCTGCTTGGCTTCGGCGACGTTGGGCTGGTCAAACGGGTTGAGCTCCAGCACCCAGCCGGCCACTGCTGTGGCAAATTCGGCGAGGAAGAACATCCGTCCGAGATCTTCGGCGTCGTCGATCGTCATCGTCACCGTGGGGTGCCCGGCGGCGCTCAGCGCCGCGACCCGCTCGGTGCTCTCGCCGGACGGCTCGTTGCCATCGCCGGCCCGGCAGACGTGGACGAACACGCGGTCATCGCCGTAGGCATCCGGCTCGAGCAGGGGCTCGTCGGCAATGGGAAGGATTCCGCGGCCCCGCTTGCCGGTGCTTTCGGCGATGAGCTGCTCGACCCAGAGACCGAAGGAGCCGACGGGTTGCTCGACGACGAACGTCAGCTTGTCGCGTCCCTGGCGCGCCAGCTCCCCAAGCGCGAGTCCGAGCCAGAGTCCGGAGTTCGCCTCAGTCGAGTCGTGTGGGGAGCACGACTCCTCAGCCACGGCGGCGCGCTCGAGCAACAGGCGGATCGGCGCGCCGATCAGCGCTGCGGGGACGAGCCCGAACAGGCTGAGCGCCGAGTAGCGCCCGCCGATGTTGGGATCGTTCTGGAACGCGCGGCGGAAGCCGTGCTCGGCGGCGAGCTCGAGCAGCGAGGATCCGGGGTCGGTGATACACGCGAAGTGGCTGCCGTCGGGTTGGATCGCGTGGAAATGCTCGAACAGCGACAGTGTCTCGATCGTGCCGCCGGACTTCGTCGAGACGAGGAACAGCGTCTTGGCCGGGTCGATCAGTCGCTCGACTGCGAGGATCGCCCCCGGGTCGGTCGAGTCGAGCACGTGCAGCGCGAGCGCTCCGTTGGCGGCGCCAAACGTTTGTGCGAGCACCTCGGGGGCCAGCGAGGAGCCGCCCATGCCGAGCAGCACAGCGTCTGTCAGACCGTCGCGCGAGCATTCCTGCGCGAACTCCTCGAGCTCGTCGCAGCGCTCAAGCAGGGCGTTTGTGATCGTGAGCCAGCCGAGCCGATCGGCGAGTTCGGGTGTTCCGGGCTCGCCCCACAGCGACGCGTCCTTGGCCCACACGCGGCGCACGACACGCTCGTCTTCGGCGCGCTTGACGGTCTTCGAGACGCCTGCCGTCAGCTCGGGCGACAGCGCTCCGGAGATCGTCGCAGGGCGGTTGGTCAGCACGGCCTCGCGGCGGCTCTCGATCCCGGCGAGCAGCTTGTTCATCGGTGCGACGAAGGCGGCGATGCCCGCCTCGAGCAGCGTCTTGGTGACGTCGCCCATGTCGATCCCTGCCTCGGCCAGGGCATCGAGCGCCGGCTGGGGGTCGAGCGCGGCGCTGCCAGCCTCAATCTCGCCTCGCTCGCCCACGGCGAGCAGAGTCTTCATCGGCATCGTGTTGACGGTGTCGGGCGCGACCAGTCCGTCGACGTACATAGTCTCGGGGTAGGCGGGGTTCTTGACGCCGGTCGAGGCCCACAGCGGCCGTTGCACGTATGCCCCGGCTGCCCGGAGCTCGGCGAAGCGATCGCCGTAGAACAGCTGCTGGAAACGGCCGTAGGCGGCGCGCGCATTGGCGAGCGCGGCGGTCCCAGCGAGATCCTGGCGGCCGAGCTTCTCCAGCCGCTTGTCGAACTCGGAGTCCACGCGGGAGACGAAGAAGGAAGCGACGGAGTGGATCTCCAACGACTTGCCCTCGGCGTGGCGGCGCTCGAGCCCGCGGATGTAGGCCTCGGCGATCTGCTCGTAGGACTCGATCGAGAACAGCAGCGTGACGTTGACGTTGATGCCCTCGTAGATCGCCTGTTCGATCGCTGGTACGCCGGCCTTGGTGCCGGGGATCTTGATCATCACGTTCGGGCGGTCGAGCAGACCCCAGTATTCGCGGGCTTGCGTCAGCGTGTCATCGGTGTCGTTGGCGAAGTCCGGGGCGACTTCGAGCGAGACAAAGCCGTCCTCGTGTTCCTCCCACACCGCCAGCAGCACGTCCGCCGCTGCGCTGACGTCCTGCACGGCCATCCGGTCGTAGATGTCTTTGGCGTCGAGTCCTTCCGAGCTCAGCTCGACGAGCAGTTCGTCGTAGTCAGCGGAGCCAAGCATCGCCTGCTCGAAGATCGCAGGGTTGGAGGTGACACCGCGAAGCGAGCACTCGTCGCGCAGGCGCGCGAGCTCGCCTGATTCGATCAACCCTCGGCGGATCTGATCGAGCCAGGGCGCGGTTCCGTTGGCTGCGAGCTGCGCGAGGATCTTGTTCTGGGTGTGGGGTGCGGTTGCCATCTCTATTCATCTCCCTGGGCTAGCAGCTCGCGGATGCGGTCGGCGACGGCGCCCGATGTGAATCCAAAGTGCTCGAAGACCTCGCCGCCGGGACCGGACGTGCCGAAGCCGCTCATCGCGACGATCGCCCCGTCCTCGCCGGTCCAGCGATCCCAACCGAACGGGCTCGCGGCCTCGACGGCCACGCGAGCGCGTATCTGCGGCGGCAAGATTTCGTCGCGGTAGGCGCGCGTCTGCTCGCCGAAGCGGTCCATGCACGGCATCGATACGACACGCGCTTCGACGCCGGTGGCGGCCAGCTCGTCGGCTGCTGCGAGGCACAGGGAGACCTCGGAGCCGGAGGCGATCAGGATCGCGTCCGAACCGTCGCGCAGGACGTAGGCCCCACGCGCGATCGCGTCGTGCGGAATCAGCTCGGCGTCGATGATCGGCAGGTTCTGGCGCGATAGAGCTAGCGCTGTGGGCGTCTTCTGCGAGCGCAACGCAAACGCCCACGTGAGCGCGGTCTCGTTGGCATCGGCGGGCCTGACGAGGTTCAGATCCGGGGTCGCCCGGAGCGTTGCCAGCTGTTCGATCGGCTGATGCGTGGGGCCGTCCTCTCCGACCCCAATCGAATCGTGGGTGAAGACGAAGATCGAGGGCATCTCCATCAGGGCCGCGAGGCGAATGGCCCCCTTCATGTAGTCGCTGAAGATCAGGAACGTCGAGCCGTACGCGCGCAGGCCGGTGAGCGCCAGGCCGTTTACAACGGCGCCCATCGCGTGCTCGCGGATGCCGAAATGCAGGTTGCGCCCCTCGTAGGAGCCGCGCTCGACATCGCCCCCGTCCTCGATCAGCGTCAGCGTCGAGGGCGCCAGGTCAGCGGAGCCGCCGACGAGTTCGGGCACGGCTTTGGCGGCGGACTGGAGCACCTGCTCGGAGGCCTTGCGCGTGGCGATCGGCTTGTCGGAGGCGTTGAAGCGGTGCAGCGGCTGCGGTAGTTCGGGCACGCGGCGCTCGTTGATTGCGCGCAGGCGCTCGGCGAGCTCGGGGTGTTCGGCGGTGTAGGCGCCCATGCCCTCCTCCCACTCGGCCTCGAATTCGCGCCCTCGATCGACGGACCGTCGGAAATGCGCGAGTGCTTCGTCGGGCACGTAGAACGAGGGCTCCGTCGGCCATCCGTAGGCCTCCTTGGTCAGCCTGATCTCCTCCTCGCCGAGCGGCGAGCCGTGTGCCTCCTTGGTGTCCTGCTTGTTCGGAGCTCCGGGCGCGATGTGGGTGCGCAGGATGATCAGTGAGGGTTGGTCGTCCACGTCCATCGCAGCGCGCGTCGCACGCTCGATGCTGTCGACCTCGACATCCTCACCGAGGTTCTGCACGTGCCACCCGTACGCCTCGGAGCGCGCGCCGACGTTCTCGCTGAAGGCGAGTTCGGTGTCGCCCTCGATCGAGATGTGGTTGTCGTCGTAGAAGGCGATCAGGCGGCCGAGCCCGAGGTGGCCGGCTAGCGAGGAGGCCTCCGAGGCGATCCCCTCCTCCTGATCTCCGTCGGAGGTGATCGTGAACGTGTGGTGGTCGATCGGTTGGTGCCCTGCGCGGTTGAAGCGCGCTGCCAGCATGCGCTCGGCAAGTGCGAGGCCGACGCTCATCGCGATGCCCTGGCCGAGCGGGCCGGTCGTCGCCTCGATGCCCGGGGCTGCGCCATACTCGGGATGCCCGGCGAGCGGGTTTGAAAGCTGGCGAAACCTTCGTAGCTCGTCGAGTTCGACGCCGTAGCCGCAGAGATACAGGCTCGAGTAGAGCAGCATCGACGCGTGGCCGCACGACAGCACGAAGCGGTCCCGGTTCTGCCACTTGGCGTTGGCCGGGTTGTGACGCATGATCCGCGTGTACAGCGTGTAGGCGACGGGGGCCAGCGCCATCGGGGTGCCGGGATGGCCGGAGTTCGCCTGCTGCACGGCGTCCATCGACAACGTACGGATCGTGTTGATGCACAGCTCGTCGAGCGGGCTTGTGCTCGTGCTGGTGCTTGTCGTTGTCGTGCTCATTTGGTCCTTTCGTGGTGAAGCTCGCCGCGGGCGAGCAGCGCGGCGCCGCGCACGCCGGCGCTGGGCCCCGAGCGGGCGATCCGTATCTCGGTTTGGGTGCCCGCTCCTGAGAGTACGTAACCCGCGGCGTGCTCGACGGCTGGCTTGAGCAGCAACTCGCCGGCTGCGGAGACGCCGCCGCCGATCGCGACGACGTCGGGGTCGAAGGTGTTGATCGCGTTCGCGATGCCGATGCCGAGCCGGCGGCCCAAGACCGCGACGGCCTCGATCGCCGCCCGGTCGCCGGCCTTGGCGGCGCGCACGCAGTCTGGACCCGACGGGTGCTCGAGCGCTGCCAGCGTCGAGTCCGGGTGCTCGGACGCTGCTCGCGCGGCGAGCGCGTCGAGCACATGTCCTGATGCGCTCGCCTCGAGTGAGCCGGGTTGGGGGAAGTGCGGTCCCGGGTCGGCTGCTGGGTCCACGGCGATCAGCGTGTGGCCGAGCTCGCCGGCGGCGCCCGTCGCGCCGCGGAACGGCTTGCCGTCGATCACGATGCCGCCGCCGACCCCGGTCCCGACCGTCAACATCACGAGGTGGCGGGCGTCAAGGCGGCCCTGCTCGTCGTGGGCCTCGGCCAGTGCCGCGACGGTCGCGTCGTTGTCGACATAGACCGGGCAGCCGAGCTGCTCCTCGAGAACCTTGCGCAGCGGGACGTCGTGCAGCGGGATGTTGACCGAGGATCGCACGCGACCGGTGTCGAACTCGACCACGCTCGGAATCCCGACCCCGACCGCGGCGAGTGACTCGCCGCCGGCTGCCGCCTGTACCTGACGCACGATCTGCTCGACCACGGCGGCCTTGTCGGTCTGCTCGATTTTCGGCTGCTCGCCAAACGCCGCGACGGAAACCTTGGTGCCGCCGACGTCCACACCGATCAGGACCCCACCGGTCATCGGTGCGCGAGCGCGTCGATCAGTTTGGGCAGCTGCTCGGGGGCGGCGATAGGGGTCAGCACGAACGTCGTAATCCCCGCGTCGGCGTAGCGCGCGAGTCGCGCGTGCTGCTCCTTGGGAGAGCCGAAGATGAAGATTTCCTTGATCAACTCGTCGGGCGCGAGCTCCAGGGCACGCTTGCGATCGCCCGATCGCCAGGCGTCAACCATTGGGTCGAGCTGCTCGGCCCAACCGAGCGAGCGAAAGAACTCGGCATAGACGGGCACCGTGCCGTAGGCGGCGAACATGAACCGCGCGAGGGCGATCCCGTCCTCGATTGATCCTGGAATACAGAAGAAGCGACACACAACGTCGACCTCGCCGCCGCGGTCGCTGCCGTTGCTGGCGGCGGTGATCGTGTTGCACACGGACTCCGCGCCGCTCAGCGGCAGGAAGTTGACGAACACGCCGTCGGCGATCTCGCCCCCGAGCTCGAGCATCTTTTGGCGCAGCGCGGCGATGTAGATCGGCACCGGCGCGGCGGGTGGCTGCTCGAGCTTGAAGCCACCGGGCCCGCGGTCGCCGGCGAGTATCGGACGCAGCGCCGCGACAGTCTCGCGGATCTTGGATAGCGGACGCTCGAAGGGAATCTCGTTCCAGCGCTCGACGATCACGTTCGAGGATGCGCCGACCCCGAGCACGAACCGTCCACCGCTCGCGTCGGCGAGCGCAGCGGCGTGCTGGGCGAGCACGACGGGAGTGCGTGTGAATGCGCTGACGATCCCTGTACCAAGGCGCGGGCGGTCCGTCCAGGCGGCGGCGAGAGCGAGCGGCGTGAACCCGTCGGGTCCCGTCGTGTCCCCACTCCACAGGTCGTCGTAGCCGGCTGCTTCGGCCTGGCGAACAAGCGGCTCGCATTCGGCGAGCGTGACGCCCGGGAACGGAAGCGTCAGACCCCAGCGGAGCGCGGGTGCGGCGGGCACGGACAGGAAGCTATCGGAAAAAAGTTGGCCGAATGCAGTGCTGGCGTTTCATGTACGCGCAGGTTCACATCCTTGGGTGCCACCGGCTCACATCGTTGGTTGCTATATGGTGAGCGCGTGGACGCCAAGAAGGTCTCGCGGGCAGAGGGAATCGCGATCGTGGGCGGGCTCCTGCTCGCGCTCGGGCTGTTCCTGTCGTGGTATCACGCAAAGACCACCAACACCACGCTCGGCGGCCACAGGGGCCCTGTCACGCTGTCGGGTTGGGAGGTCCACACAACGCTCCGGTACTTGCTGATTCTGGCCGCTGCGGCGCCGATCATCCTGACCTACATCGTCGTCAGAGGACACGCCTTGTCCTGGCCGCGCGGTGAGGTCACGGCGATCGTCGCGATCTTCGCCTTTGGCCTGATTGTCTACAACAGCTTCCTCGCCAAGCCGGGAGAACCGCGCGGCGAGGTCACGCTCCAGATCGGCGTCTTCGTCTCGCTGCTCGGGACGATCGCGATGCTCACCGGAGCGGCCAGCCGGACGTCGGAGAGCGGCCGCGCGCGGCGCCCCCCCGGCGTGCTGTGAGCTCAGCCCCGGACCGAAACCTCGCGCTCGAGTTAGTACGGGTCACGGAATGGGCAGCGCTGGGTGCAGCGAGGCTTGTCGGACGCGGCGACAAGGAGGCCGCCGACCAGGCGGCCGTCGACGGAATGCGCCACGTGCTGGACTCGGTGCGGATGGACGGCGTGGTGGTTATTGGCGAAGGCGAGAAGGACGAGGCGCCGATGCTCTACAACGGAGAGCACATCGGCGATGGCTCGCAGCCCGAGGTGGACATCGCCGTCGACCCGCTCGAGGGTACGACGCTGACCGCCCGCGGGATGCCGAGCGCGCTAGCGGTGATTGCGCTGTCGCCCCGCGGCACGATGTTCGATCCTGGGCCATGCGTATACATGGAGAAGATGGCCGGCCACGCGGGGGTCGCGGACCTGCTCGACCTCGACCGCCCGCTGGCGGACACGGTTGGGCTGATCGCCGAGCGCAAGGGCTCGGAGATCGGGGACGTGATGGTGATGGTGCTCGATCGCCCGCGCCACGCGGACGGAATCGAGCAGATTCGCTCGGCCGGGGCGCGCGTGCGGCTGATCTCCGATGGCGACGTCTCGGCGGCGATGCTCGCCGTCGACCCGGAGTCGCCGGTGGACCTGCTGTGGGGGATCGGCGGGACGCCTGAGGGCGTGCTTTCGGCGGCGGCGATCAAGTGTCTTGGCGGCCACCTCGTCGGGCGGCTGTGGCCGCGCAACGAGACAGAGCGCGCCGCAGCGGTTGACGCCGGCTACGAGCTCGAGCGGATCCTCACCTGCGAGGAGCTGATCCGCAGCGAGGACTGCTTCTTCTCGGCCACCGGCGTGACCGACGGGGATGTGCTCCAAGGCGTCCGCTACCTCGATGCGGGCCGGGCCACGACGGAGTCGCTCGTGATGCGCTCGCGCTCGGGCACCGTGAGGCGGATCAAGGCTCATCACAACCGCACCAAGATGCGTGAGATGCGCGCCCGCAACGAGGCCTGAACCAGCTCGCCTCCGCGCAGGAGCGGTGGCGCGCTCAGCCGCCCTCCTCCGCCGCCGCGCCGCTGTCCTCGGGCCTGGCCGGCGTGCCTGCGGCGAACTGGCCGGTGCGCGACTCCGCGAGATCGAGCCGGGCGAGCGAGCGCAGGAAGGCGTGCGTGACGATCACATGGATGCGGGCTTGCGTCTCGGCGTAGATGCGCCGGCCGATTGCGGCGATCGAGGGATAGAAGCTGAGCACGGCCACCTCGACCTCGATCTGCGCCAGTTCGGGGCCGGGACTCGCCTGACGCTTGACCTCGATCACCAGCGAGCCGTCGCCGCTGCGCCCGCGACGCGAGACGAGCAGGCCGCGGCGGATGCGCCAGCGCACCAGCCCGCGTTCGGCGTCGAGTTCATACTCCGGTGGGTCGAAGCCGATCAGCACGATTGGGGCCACCAGGAACACCACGGCGCGGCCCTGGTCGCTGTAGACCACGCGGATCAGGCCGAGCGTTGCGCGGGTCAGAAAGCGCCAGTAGGTACGGGCGAGTCGCTCCAGCGCGACCGCTGACCAAAGCTGCTCGAGGGCGGCCCTGGGCATAGTGATCTCGGCGGCCTGGACGGAGCGCGCTGCGCCGCCGGGGCCGGGGTGCTCCCAACCCGGGGGTCCCTCGGGGTCGATCAGCTTCACCTGTACGCCGAGCGCGGGACGCCGTGAGTATGCGATCGCGGCGGCGATCGCTGCGATCAGCAGCGCGCCTGCGGCGATTGCGATCCAGCCGATCGTGCTCATCGGAGCGCCAGCACGCCGACGCAGGTCCCTGCTGCGGCGGTCCCATCGCCCGGCTCGATCAGCGCCAGCGCGTCTGCGCCGGTCAGCGAGCTGGTGAGGTTCGAGCGCTGGCCGGCGGTCGGGTGCGCCCACAGCCGCCCGTCGGTCGCGCGCTCGAGCTTCACGCCCAGAGCATCGGTGCGGGCCGGGTCGCGCTGCACGGGGTCTGCGAGTAGTGCCGGGATGACGTCTGGGGCGCTCTCGCGGGCGCCTTGCAGGGCTGCGAGGGCGGGTCGGACCAGCAGCGCGAAGATGACCATCGTGGATCGCGGATTGCCGGGTAATCCGAACACCAGCACGCCGCTGGCTTCGCCGAACCAGGTCGGCTTGCCGGGCCGGACGCTGACACCCCAGAACGCCTCACTGGCGCCGAGCTGCTCGAGGGCGGGCTTGACGTGGTCGTGCGGCCCGACCGAGACTCCCCCGGTCGCGATCAGCAGGTCGGCGCCGCCCAGCAGCTCCGATATGGCCTCGCGCGTGGCGTCGAGGTCGTCCCCCACGTGCGCTACGCCGCTGATTTTGGCCCCCGCCGCCCGTGCCAGGCCGTTGAGCGCTGCGGCGTTCGAGTTGTGTATCTGCCCGGGCAGCAGCGGCTCTCCGGGCGCGCGCAGCTCATCGCCGGTTGTCAGGATCGCCACGCGCGGGCGCTGCGCGCACAAGAGGCTCGCGCGGCCGGCTCCGACGGCGACGGCCAGCTCCGCGGCGCCGAGCGTCGTGCCGGGCTGCAGTACGACCTCGCCTGCGCGCATGTCCTCGCCGGCGGGGCGGACGTTGCGCTCGGAGCGCACCGCTTCGCGCACGAGCACCTGGCTGGCGCTGTCCTCGGCGCAGGCCTCCAACTGGATCACGGCCTGTGCCCCGGCCGGCAACGCGGCGCCGGTTGAGATTCGCACGGCTGTTTCGGGGTCCACCCCCACTGCGGCGGGTGAGCCGGCGCGGGCTTCGCCGACGATCCGCAGCGTGCGCCCGGCGGCGCCGGCGTGGACGGCGAAACCGTCCATCGCGCTGTTGGTGAAGCTGGGCACGTCTGCTGCGGCGGCGACCGGCTCTGCGAGCACCCGCCCGAGCGCGTCGTCGATCGCGACGGGCTCGGCGGCCAGCGCGGAGCGCACGGCGGCTGCGACGATCGCTTGGGCGCGCTCGAGCGGAATCGGCTTTGGCGTGCGATGCATGCGGCAATCATCGCGCTTCGCAAAGCCGTCCGCCTTCGCTGGTATCCAGGGGGTGTGCACGAAACCCCGCTCGACCCCGGCCGCCCGCGCGCTGCGGCGGATGCCCCGATCGATTCGCTGCTCGTGCGCTCTGATGAGCTTGCGCGCGCCTGGATAGTCCAGCTCGTCGCTGCCTGGCCGCTCGAGCGGCTGGCTGAGCTGCCGCTGGCCGACTTTGCGATCACCGGTCCGGGCGCATGTCGCGCGGCCCTGCGCGCGGTCGTGGAGGATGCGGCGCTCGTACGCCTGGCCGATGCGGCGGACACGCTCCGTGGGTTGGACCCCGAGCTCGCGGTGAGGGCGGCTGAGGCACTGCGGCGAACCCTCTGGGCGGCGTTGCTCGACGAGCTTCGCGGTGCGCGAGGCGCCCAGCTCGCGGAGCTCGCCGACCGGCTGGGCCACGTGTGTGCGGCGCTCGCAGCCGCGGGCGTCGCGGGCGCTGGGCCCGGCAGCGGCCCGGTGCCACCCGCGCCGATCGAAGCCCCCACCCAGGCTCCGCGTCCGCGCCGCCTGCGCGAGGCCGGCAGTGCGCTCGATCGTGCCCCGGGCGTCGCTGAGCCGTGGCTTGAGGCAATCGGACACCAGATCGATCGGCGCGCGCGCGACGGGCGACCGGTGGCGGCGCTGCTGGTCGAGGTCGTCGGCAGGGAGCGACTCGCGCAGGCCGACCTCGACGGTGACGTCGCGGCTGCCTTTGCACGCGCTGAGCGCGTGCTGCTCGAGTGTCTGCGCCCGGGGGACGAGCTGCTGCGCGAGCAGCCTGGCCGCTACTGGATCCTTGCCCCGGACACCGACGTTGGTGCGGCTCATCTGCTCGCGTGGGGGGTTGCCGCGGCGCCGCTCCAGGCCGAGGGACATCGCGGCGCACCGCTGGCCTTCGCCGTCGGTGTGGCGCTGTGCCCAGACGATGGCGAGACGGCGCGGATGCTTGCCGACCACGCTGAGGGCGCGCTGCTCGCGGCCCGCTCGGCGGGAGTGGGGGTGGTGCCGGAGTAGCTAGAGGCCGACGGCGAGTGCGCCCACGTAGGCCGAGCCGTCGAAGCCGAGCGCCTGTGCGGCGGCCTGGGTGAGATCAAGCGTCACGCCACGTACGTATGGACCGCGGTCGACGACCGGCACCGAGATACTGCGTCCGCCGTAACTGATGTCGACGATCGTGCCGCAGGGGAGCGTTCGGTGGGCGACTCCGAGCAGCTGCGCGGTGAGCGGCTCACCGCACGCCGTTGCCTGCGCCTTCTGCGACGAGGAACCGGAGTCCGATGGGCCGAACCACGTCGCGCGAACGGGCTTGAGGACCTCGAGCACGGCCGTTGGCGTGACGGAGCTCGCCTTGGCTCTACCGGGTTGCAGCGCGCGGATCTGAAAGCGCCCGACGCGCTGCGGGCGCACGGTCGCGGTGAAGTTGCCGCCTGCATCAGCAGTCGCGTGCGCAACTGTGGTCCAGCCGCGCACAGGGTCCAGCAACTGGACGATCACGCGCCGGTGGGCGGCTGAACTCGTCAACTCGCCGCGCAGCTGTGCGGGGCGACGCAAGAGCGCTCCGGCTGGCGGAGGCTGGAGCGTGTTGGGGCCGCCGGCGACGGCGGACGCGCCAGATCCGCCGGGCCCGC